>CAVFEQ010000056.1:0-10479 GCA_963621535.1 Paludibacteraceae bacterium
AACTATTTTTCACAGAGGGCCTCGCTCAAAGCCGCTCTAACTCAGAAAGATGGGAGCTGCACCGAAAAAGAGATTACAAGCCATGGATTATTTTCTTTTCGGTTTTGGCTGCTTTGATGATTGTTTGCCTTGTCGTGATTTTGGTTTGCAGGAATTTCTGATTTTTAAACCAAGGACGGCGGTATAATTAAGGCGTTATGGAAGCAAAATATTGGCGTAACCACGTTGTTTATCAGATATATTGCCGTTCTTTTTGCGATAGCAACGGGGATGGGGTTGGCGATATCCCGGGCATCATTTCGAAACTCGATTACTTGGCTTCCCTAGGGGTGGGCATTCTATGGTTGAACCCTATTTATCCCTCCCCCCAATTCGATATGGGCTATGACGTTGCCGATTATCTAGCGATAAATCCTGAGTATGGGACGATGGATGATTTCGATACCCTTTTGGAAGAAGCCAAGAAAAGAGGGATGCGAATCGTCATGGATTTGGTGGTCAATCATACCTCAAACGAACATGAGTGGTTCAAACAGGGCAGAGATCCCTCCTCTCCTTACCATGATTTCTATATTTGGCGGGATGGAAAGAAAAAAGACCGCAAAACCCCTCCCAATAATTGGACTAGCCAATTCGCGGGGCCGGCTTGGACCTACGACGAGAAAGCTGAACAATGGTACCTTCATCTTTACGCGAAAGAGCAGCCTGATTTGAACTGGCGCAACCCAAGAGTCCTTGAGGAAGTTGAGAAGATTCTTAGATTTTGGCTCGACAAAGGTGTTTATGGATTCCGTTGCGATGTCATTAACCAGATTTGGAAAGAATCTTTGAAAGACGGCAAAGGATTCGCCTTCAATGGTAGGGGCATGGAACATTACCTCATGAAGGAAGGCAACCATAAAATCCTGAAAGCTTTATACAACGACGTGTTTTCGCATTACGATTCCGTGGTTATCGGCGAGACTTTCAAAGTCGACAAGGCCAATGGGGTTAAGTTCTTGACCAACCATGAGCTTGATATGTTCTTTGAGTTTGACCGGACGAACGTCGATAGGCGGAGCGTTCCTGTGTTCGCTAAAAAGTTCAAAGCTAAAAATCTCCGTAAGGTCCTTTACTCTTGGCAAGAAGCGGTTGAGTGGAACGCCAATTATTTTGAAAATCACGATCAGCTTCGTTCTTTGCCTCGCTTCGGCGACCCTAAACGCTATTTTTATGAATCCGGCTCCGCTTTGGCGTGCTTGAATTTTTGCCTGCGCGGAACCCCGTTTGTCTACCAGGGACAAGAAATCGGCATGCTTAACCTCCCTAAACGCGATCCTGCTTTGAGCCAAGACGTGACGGTGAAGACCGTTGATGAGGTCATGAGGAAACTTCTTATTCCAAAATCGCTTAGGAAGAAGCTCCTCTTCCGCATCGATCGGGACAACGCCCGTTCTCCGATGCAGTGGGATTCCTCTGTTTCCGCCGGATTTTCCACGAGCGAGAAAACGTGGATACCTGTGAATCCGAACTACCAGGACGTCAACGTGGAAAAGGAGGCGAAAGACAAACATTCTTTGCTTTCTTACTACAAAAAACTGATTGCCTTGCATAATCAAAGCGACATCCTTTGCTTCGGCAATTTTCACCCCTATCCGACGAAAGGCAATCTCTTCGCCTTCACCCGCGCACTTAAAGCGAAAACCATCTTGGTTCTCATCAATTTAGGGAAGAAAAAAGCCTCAGTCCCTCAACCGTTTAGGAGGGTTCTTGGATCCGTGGCCCTTGGAAACTATGTTGATGCGAAAGCTTCCAACACTTTTTTACGGCCTTATGAGGCCCTCATCATCGAACTCGATTGATTAGGAAATAATCGCGCGCGTGTGTAAAATAGATGGGCCTTAAAGGAGGTGTTTTTATGGACAAAGAAACGCATCGCGAAGACTATCTAAATTGGGACGAATTCTTCATGGGGATTGCCCTTATGGCCGCGAAACGGTCCAAAGACCCTTCCTCGCAAGTGGGCGCGTGCTTGGTTGACGACAATCATAAGGTAATCTCTATTGGCTATAACGGCATGCCCGTCGGGGTGGATGATGAAAAAATCCCGTGGGGTCACGGCGAAGGTCTGGATTCAAAGTATCTTTATGTCTGTCACGCGGAATTCAATGCCGTTTTGAATGCAAAGGACGGCTCTGCTCTAAAAGGCTGCACCCTATACGTGACTTTGTTCCCTTGCAACGAATGCGCGAAGGCTTTGATACAGGTTGGGGTGAAAAAGGTCATCTACGCGGATGACAAATATCACGATCATTTAGAAGAAGTGGCTTCCAGAAGGCTTCTCGACATGGCTGGAATCCCTTACGAAAAATACACCGGAAGGAAAGTGGAAATCGATGTTAAATAAGCATAAAACCGCTTATAGAGTCGTCGTTATTCTGATTGCTTACGCCTTGCTTGGCGCGGCGATTTTCGTTCCGATCAGCTACAGCAAGCCAATTAACTATGTCTTGCTGTGGGTTGCTTTGGGAGTTTATCTTGCCGCTTTGATTGCAACCATCGTGGTAACCGAGATTATTTATGCGAAAAGAGGAAAGAAAAAGGATGGAGCCAATTCTTAAAGTTGAGCATCTATCCTTTTGCTACGACAAAAAGACCCCCGTCCTCGCCGACGTTTCTTTTTCTATTGGCAAAGGGGAATACGCTTGCCTTATTGGCCATAACGGATCTGGGAAATCGACCATCGCTAAGATTTTGATGGGCCTTTTGCCTAATTTCGAAGGGGGCGTGTATTTGTTTTCGCTGGAACTTAACCGCGACAACCTCTACCAAATCCGATCGAAAGAAGGCATTGTTTTTCAAAACCCCGACAATCAGTTCGTCGGCTCGACCGTTGAAGACGACATTGCTTTCGGACTCGAAAACAAGAACGTCAAACCCTCGGATATTCGCGTTGCGGTAGAGAAATATGCGAAAGGTGTAGGCATGAGCGATTTCCTCTCTCATGAGCCCGAAAAGCTTTCCGGAGGACAAAAGCAGAGGGTGGCTATCGCCGGTGTTTTGGCAATGGGCCCCGATCTGGTTATTTTTGATGAAGCTACCGCCATGCTTGATCCTAAAGGGAAAAAAGAGGTAGGGGACGTTGTGGAGAAGCTAAGAGGAGAAAAGCCCGATCTTACGGTTCTTTCCATCACCCATGATGTGGAGGAAGCTTACTTGGCCAATCACGTTTTAGTCCTTTCAGAAGGCAAAATCGTGGCCGATGGTTCCCCAAAAGAAATCTTTTCCCAAAAAGAAATGCTTGAAAAAGCCCGCATCCGTCAACCCTTTTTGCTAGAAGCCAAAGAGGCTTTGGCTAAGGAGGGGATCAGCGTACCTGAATCTATAGGCTCCATCGACGATTTAGGAGAGTTCCTATGGTAACCTTCAAGAACGTTTTCTACATTTACAACAGGAAATCGCCTCTTGAGCATGAGGCGCTTCATGACGTCAGCTTGGAAATCAAACAAGGTTCTTTTACGGCGCTTGTTGGCAGGACTGGGTCGGGCAAATCGACTTTGATCCAGCACATTAACGCTCTTTTTCAGCCTACTTCAGGCTCCGTGCTGATAAATGGTTATGAGAACAAATCGGGAGTGAAACACAAAGGCAAAGAAATCCTTGAATTGAGGAAGAACGTCGGGCTTGTTTTTCAATTTCCGGAGAATCAACTTTTCGAAGAGACTGTTGAAAAAGACGTGGCTTTTGCGCCGAAAAATTTTGGAATTGCGGAGAAAACGGCTTTGGAACAAGCTCATGAAGCCTTGTCTTTGGTCGGCCTTGGACCGGAATTTTATGCCCGTTCTCCTTTCGATCTTTCTGGGGGCGAAAAAAGGCGCGTCGCAATCGCTGGCGTCTTGGCTTTCAAGCCATCCGTTCTTGTGATTGATGAGCCGACCGCCGGGCTTGATCCTTTGGGCGCAGAAGAGATGATGAATCTTTTCAAAAAGGTCCATGATGAGGGAACGACGATTATCCTTGTTACTCACGACATGAGCCTTGTCTTTTCTTATTGTGACAACGTCATCGTGATGGAAGAGGGGAAAGTGGCGGAAATCACAACGCCAAACGAGCTTTTTTCAAAAGATCTGGAAAAGTATTCCTTAGAGGCTCCTCCTTTTTTCCACCTGCTTCGTATCTTGAATGAGCGGGGGGCTGGCATCGATCCTTCTACGGTCCATACTCTCGATGAATTGTCTTCCGTTCTAGCAACAAAGAAGGGGCTTAAAGGGAAATGAAAAGCTTCACTTTAGGCAAATATGTCCCTTACGATTCCTGGCTTCATCGCCTGGATCCTCGGTTGAAGATCCTTTTGACGATTCTATTTATGGTCTTGGTCTTCTTGCCTCTTCCGACGTGGTCGATGACCTTTTTGATGGGTGGCTTGCTTTTCTTAGTCGCGCTTATTTTGCTTTTTGCCACCCATACGAGTTTGGCTTCGATGTTTTCTTCGTTGAAGTCTATGTGGTTCATGGTCGTTTTCTTGCTGATCATCTATGTTTTTGTTCCTCAAAATATCAATCCAACTCTTGGCGTTGCCTGGAACTTGAACGGTTGGGTGGTGTATTGGGATTCTTTCGCCCAGGCCGGAAAGATCATTCTTCGTTTATTGCTCATGCTTGAGCTTACCATGATTTTGACCGCCTCGACTAAGCCGCTAGATTTAACTTTTGCCCTTGAATGGTATATGACGCCTTTGAAAGTTATTCATTTTCCGGCTGCAGAAATTGCCATGATCATCTCCATTGCCTTGCGTTTCATTCCCACTCTCCTCGAGGATACGATGAGGGTCATGAGAGCCCAAGAAAGCCGCGGGGTTGATTTCTCCCACGGGAAAATCTGGAAAAGGGTGAGGAATCTCACGTCCTTGATCGTTCCTCTTTTTGCTTCTTCCTTTATGCGCAGCGAGGAACTTGCCTATGCAATGGAAGCGAGGGGATACGACCCAAGGTCCAAAAGGTCTAGATATCGAAAAAGCAAATGGCGCTGGGCCGATACGATTTGTTTGCTGTTTGGCCTGCTCTTTTCTGCTGGCTTCATTTATGTGGTGGCTGCAAAAATCGATTTCTTTGCTCTGCTTGGAGTTACGGCTTTATGAGGTATCTAGGGTATCTTGCTTATCGCGGAACCTCCTTTTATGGCTTTGAACGGCAAAAAGAACATCGCTCCATTCAGGGAACAGTTGAGGTGGTTTTAAGCCAGATTTGCGGGGAAAACATACAAATTCATGGAGCGGGAAGGACGGATGCTGGAGTACACGCGCTTGCTCAAGCCTTCAGTTTTGATACGAATTCCACCCTTCCAAAAGACCAAATCATTTATGCTTCGAATCGTCTTTTGCCGGAAGATATTCTCTTATCTTCACTTCAAGAGGTTGGGCCTTCTTTCGACGCGAGGCATTCTCTAAGCGGGAAAACCTATGAATATCGCTTCTCCTATGGACAAAAAGATCCTTTTAAGGTAGGGCTGCTCACCCAACTGCAAAGACCGGATTTTGATGTCACAAGTTTCAAGAAATGCCTTTCCTGCTTTGAAGGGACCCATGATTTTTCTAATCTCACGACGAAAAAGGAAGACAAGGATAATTTCGTCCGCACGATTGAAAGCATCCTTGTCGATCTAGACGAGACAAAAAAAGAAGGGAAAGTTATTTTCAAAGGCCTCCACTTTATGACTTATCAGGTTCGCTTGATGATGGGCTTGGCTTTCCGCTGCGCCTATCATCAGAAAAACCCTGACGAAGTTCCTTTTCTTATGAACCAAAAGCCACGGAAAATCCTTTCCTATAAAGCACCTGCCGACGGGCTATATCTTACGGAGGTCAGATATGAAAACCTTGATTGATGCGAATTACCATTCTCACTCTTTCCGCTGCGGGCACGCTATTGGCAGCGACGAAGAATATGCCTTAGCCGCGATGAAAGCCGGATTTAAAGTCCTGGGCTTTTCTGATCACGTAATGCTTCCTAAGGCGAATCAGCCGGGAATGAGAGGGGACATCTCTTTGCTTTCTGATTATGTTAATTCCGTGAATTCCCTCAAAAGGAAATACGCAGGGAAAATGGAGATTTATTTGGGCTTCGAGTGTGAGTGGTATTACGAGGAATTCGAGAGCTACTACCGTGAATTGCTGACTAAATATGGTTTTGATTATCTGATTATGGGTCAGCATTGTTTCCGCATGAATGATCGCTTTTTCTATTACAGCAGCGTTAAGGATGAGAGGCAGGGCGTGGAGCTATACGTCAAAGATCTAATCGCTGGAATCAATAGCGGACTTTTTGCCTATGTCGCCCATCCCGATCATTTCCTTATGTGGTATGGGAAATGGGACGAAACCGCGGAAAAAGCCTCTTGGGCCATTTGCAAGGCCGCCAAAGAAAAAAATGTTCCCTTGGAGATCAACATGGGCCCCTCACGCTGGAAAATTAAAACGTCTTTGGACGATCTTTCTCTTGTTTGCTATCCCTACCGGAAGTTTTTTGAGATTGCCAAACAGATTGGCAACGACGTTGTGATCGGCGTAGATGCCCATGCCCCGTCTGACTACGCTACCTCAGATTATCGCTGGGCATATGATTTTGCGACGTGTTTAGGCTTTGAGCCTTTAAAGAGGGTCAAATCCCCTTCTATCAAGTAATATTTGGGGTTTTTTGGAGATTTTTCGAGTGGTATATTTAACGCGCTCAATACAGGAGTCATTTTATGGGAAGACACTTTGAAGTACGCGCAGCCGCCATGGCTGCCACCGCCAAAGCGAAGTCCGCCGCTTACATGCGGGCTAGCAAGGAGATTTATGCGGCCGCCAAATCAGGCGATCCGAACCCCGAATCCAATCTTGCATTACGTTCTGCGATCGCCAAATATCGCCGCGACGTTCCTAAAGACGTCATCGAGCGCGCAATTGAACGCGCCAAAGGCAGCGACGCCACGGCTTACATCCAGGGCCGCTATGAATTCATGGGACCGGGCGGAAGCAACATTATCGTCGATACCCTTACCGACAACGTCAACCGCGCTCTTGTGACCGTGCGCACCATCGTTACTCGCAAAGGCGGGAAGATGGCCTCCGTCGCTTATAACTTCGAGCTCCTCGGCGTCCTCAATTTCAAAGGGAAGAGCGAAGAAGAGGTCGAAGAGAACCTCATCCTTAGCGATGTCGATGTCCGCAGCGTCTCCGTCGATGAAAATGGCGAGGTCGAAGCCTTGGTTGCCCCCGGCGATTTGGAGAAAGCCCAAACCGCTCTTAAGGAAATCGGAGTCACGGATTATGACCGCGCGGAAACCACCATGTACCCCAATGAGTGGGTCACCGTTGAGAACGATGATCTGAACAAACTCAAGGTCATGATGGACGAGCTTAACGAAGCCGAAGACGTCCAGAACGTCTATACGAATGTTGAGAATCTCTAATCTGCTTAAAAATGAAAAACGCCGCAAAACGGCGTTTTCTTTTGGAAAATAACGACTTTTTTAATCTTCAAATGGTTTTAAATTAGCCGCACAATCCTTGGGGAAAACATGCTGTTCGTTATTGTCCAAGTCGATGATTACATAGCGGTTATTCCCCATCCCCATCTTTTTCATATAGGTGAGTTGGCGGAAGCCGTGGCGCGAGCTCATCCGCTCCACAAGCGCGTGGTTTTCCTCTTCCTTCATCGCGAAAACGATGTCAACGCAGGCCTGGTCGATGGCAAGGATGTCAAGCGAGGCCAAGATTCCTACGTTCGGGGTGACGACTTTCTCGGCTGTTAAGCCAGCGCAATCGCAGTCTACGGACATGTTTCGCATAACGTTGATATAGGCGATTTTTTTGCCAAAGTGGGCTAAAGTGGCCGCGCTGCTTTCCGTCATCCGCTCCATGAACTCTTCTTGGCAAATGCCCCATTGGTTGGGATCTCCTGGTTTTGTGTGAATCATGGCTTTGCCTATTTTCCCATCTGCGCATCCGATGCCGATATTTTTGTTGCTTCCACCAAAACCGCCCATCGTATGGCCTTTGAAGTGAGTGAGAACCAACATAGATTCGTAGTTCATGATATGCGAGCCCATAGACATAGTCGAAAACCATTTGCCTTCCGGAACGGGAAGGTTGACCGTTCCTTCTTCATCCATGATGTCCACGGGACAGAAATCCCAGCCGTTTACCTTGATCGTCTCGCGATGCTTTTCACTGGTGTCGCGATCGCCTTCGTAGTAAGTGTTGGTTTCAACGATTGTGGGGTTTTGGATTTCATTTTCGAAGAAAGCCTTAACCCATTCGTGAGGAATGATGTTTGGGCCATGCTTCTCGCCAGTGTGGAGCTTGATGGCGATCCTTCCTCCGAGAACGCTTTTGATTTTTTCATAGACCTTTATTAGGCCGTTTGCAGAAAGGTCGCGCGTGAAGTAAACAATTGACTCGCCTCCCTCTCTTTCCTCATAAGGAACGTTTATATTTCCCAATGTTAGAATTTCATCCATCGATATTCACCTCGGAGGTATTCTAGTTGTCTTTTCCTTTAGGATAAAGACGAATTCCTGAGGTCAGAACCTTTTTGATGTCTTCTTTGCTCGATGCGGCGAAATCCAAAAGCTTCACCCTTTTCCCTAGGCGTATCTCGATCTCGTTTTCTAAGGCCGCCTGGTCAAAACTTGATAAGGCGAATTCGCCGAAAAGAGTCATTTCCTCCTCACTGATCAAATAAAGAAAGCTTGAGCCGATAGAACGGAAATAAGGTATTACGGTTTTTTCGATTTCTCGTCGAGAAAGCGTTTTGCTTTGCGCGGATAGAGAAGAATATTCCTCAAGGCGGGCGACACAATAGATAAGAGTGGAAGAATTCTTCTTTTTGTTTTTGCCTTCCTCTATATTCTGATAGCCCTTCCTTGATAGCCCGCATAACTCAGCTGCCTGAATCTGGGTTAGCTTTTTGCTTTTTCTCAATTGTTTTAAGTTCATAATGAAATTGTACGCAACTATTAGGCTAAAAATCCATAAAAAAGCGTACTTTGACAAGAAAAAAAGCGTAGTTTTCTAAGCCAAAAAATAAAATATTCTTACGAATATGACGGCATATTTCGTTTTTAGTATTTTTTCTAGTTGTTCATTTGTAATCGAACTAGCATAATACCCCCGGCTCCGAAAGGGGCAAAAGTTACATTAGGAGAGAAAAGCAATGCAACGTCAAACTACGTTGGCCACGACCGCTTCTGCCAATGCTGCAAAGAATTGGTACATCGTCGACGCCACGGACATCCCTCTTGGCCGTTTAGCTTCCAAGATCGCTGTCATCTTGATGGGCAAAAACAAGCCCACCTACACCCCCAACATCGATACCGGTGATTATGTCATCGTGATCAACGCCTCCAAGGTCACAATGACCGGCAAAGACGGTGGCGAACACAAGAAGAACTACTACAACGTCTCCGAGTACAATGGAGGCTTGCGCACTCGAAGCGCCGGCGTCATGCTCCGTGAGTTCCCTGTCGAACTTATCGAGCGCGCCGTCTGGGGCATGCTTCCAAAGGGACGCCTCGGCCGTCAGATCGCCAAAAAGCTCTTCGTCTATGAAGGCGCCGAACACAAACAGCAAGGTCAGCAACCCAAGGTGCTTGACCTTAGCAAGTAAGGAGAAAGAACATGGCTGAAAACAAATATTACGGAACTGGCCGTCGTAAGAGCTCTGTCGCCCGCGTCTATTTGAAGGCCGGCAAAGGCAGCATCGTCGTCAACGGCAGAGACGTGAAGGATTATTTCCCCTTCCCTACCTTGATCCTCGACCTTAAACAGCCTTTGGCTTTGCTTGGCGCCGAAGACAAATATGATGTCATCGCCTTCGTCAAGGGCGGTGGATTCACCGGCCAAGCCGAAGCGATCCGCTTGGGCCTTGCCCGCGCCCTTCTTGAAGCTGGCGAAGATCGCAAGACGCTTAAAGTCGCTGGCATGCTTACCCGCAACGCCCGTTGCAAGGAACGTAAGAAATACGGTCTCAAAGCAGCCCGTCGCGCGCCTCAGTTCTCCAAGAGATAATTGGTCGCGATTTACAAGCGAAACCTCAAACCCCGGAAGATCAACGTCTTCCGGGGTTTTCTTGATTCCCCTCTTCTTGGGATCTTTAATGCCTACAGATTTTGCGCTAAACCAAAAAAACTTAGATAGAGGCTTATGGCGCATGGCAGAGGGCATCCGTTCGGAGATATTACGGAAAATTGCAAATAGTTGCATTTTTCCGTAATAAGATACCGATCGAAAACAACGGTTCAAAACTCTATTTCGGAAAAATGGATATTTTCACGGTTTCTCGACATAATTCATTGCCTAGTATTAGTGCAGATTTTGGTTTCGTGTATAATGCCATTACGGAAAAATGTAAAAAGTTGCATTTTCCCGGAATAAGGAGCGTGGGATTATGGAGCAAATCAGGAGAGACCTGTATCTGAATCGACTGATAGAACGAAGAGAAAACGGCATGATCAAGG
>CAVFEQ010000057.1:0-10264 GCA_963621535.1 Paludibacteraceae bacterium
GGGGACAACAGCATATCCGAAAAAGGGCCGGGCTTGCAAATTCTTGGACCTCGGCCCCGTTCGGCGATCGCTTTGCGATTACTTTGTCAAATAACGTAACAACAAAAATGTGAGGAAAACTATTTCTAATTCCCTCCTCTTTTGCTAATCTATTCGCCGTTAAGGAGAGTAGCGTTAAGCTTCAACCTCGTCAGCACGCTTAGAAAGAAGCCGGGGGGAAGCGGCGGATGCCTCGCAAGACCTTACCGAACGTTCGATAAGGAGGAGCATATGTTTGAAAACAAGGATGCTTTAGAAGTGGTTGGTTCTTTTTCTAGCGACATGGAGAAAGGGCTAAGTGAGCAAGAAGCCCAAAAGAGACTTTCAGAGTACGGGCATAACGAACTTCAGGAAAAGAAGAAAAAAACAATCTTGGGGATGTTTTTTGGCAATCTGCGCGATCCCATGACTCTGATCCTTTGCCTCGCCGCCATTCTTTCTTTGGTTCTTGCCATTATCAATTGGAAGGTGGAAGGGGCAAAAGGGCTTATCGATGTCTTCATTATTTTCGGCGTAGTTATCCTGAACGCGATCATCGGAACAATTCAGGAGGCTAAGGCGGAAAAGGCCCTGGATGCTTTAAAAAAGATGAGTTCCCCGACCTCTAACGTGATTCGTGATGGTCAAAGCAAAGTCATCCCTTCCCGGGAACTTGTCCCGGGGGACGTCGTTATATTAAAAGAAGGAGATATCATTCCGGCCGATCTTAGACTCCTCTCGGCCTCGGGCTTAAAGACGGATGAGTCTTCTTTGACGGGTGAAAGCGTGCCTGTTGAGAAGGACGCCAATGTCGTTTTAAAAGAAGACACGCCTTTGGCTGAAAGGGTGAACGAAGCGTTTCTTTCTACCTTCGTGGTCCATGGCCGAGGTGTTGGGCTTGTTGTTGCAACAGGCATGAAAACGGAGATCGGCAAGATCGCCTCTTTGCTTCAAAAGGAAGAAAACGAGGTAACCCCTCTTGAGAAAAATCTTGCCAGACTCTCGAAATTCCTCGGGATTCTTGCTTCGATTGTCGTTGTTTTGATGATGGTCGCGAAGATTATTTGGGGCGTTGTCGATGGCAATTTGCCTTCGATTTGGCAGAGCGCCTTACTTGATTCCATTGCTTTGGCGGTCGCCGCCATTCCTGAAGGCTTGACCGCGATTGTCACCATCGTTCTTGCCAACGGGGTGACTAAGATGGCGAAAAACCACGTCGTCGTGAGGAAGCTCGCTTCCGTAGAGACCCTTGGGGCCGTTACGGTGGTTTGCTCCGACAAGACGGGCACCCTCACCCAAAACAAGATGAAGGTCGTCGACGTTTATAGCAATTCGAAACGCGCCTCCAAGAATTTTGATATCAGTTTCAAAGAACTTGCGATTGGGATGTCGCTTTGTAACGACGCCCGCAACGAAGGCAGCAGAACCGGGGATCCTACCGAAATCGCCTTACTCGACTTTGCTTCCTCGATTGGCCTTAGCAAAACAAGCCTTGATGAGGCCTTCCCCCGCGTCGATGAGATTCCTTTTGACTCGACCTCGAAAACCATGACGACCATGCATCAAGCTGATAATGGCGTTGTCCATTACAAAAAAGGCGCCATTGAACGCCTATTGCCTGAGACGAAATTGATTTATAAGGACGGCAAGATCGAGCCTTTGAATCAAGAAGGGATTAAAGAAATCGAAAGCCAGGCGAAAGCGATGTCCAACACTGGGCTTCGCGTGCTTGGATTAATCGCTCTCTATCCTGGCCAAGAGAGTTTTGCCTTTGTTGGCCTAACGGGGATGATTGATCCTCCAAGGGAAAATGCCAGAGCATCCGTTATTGAGCTCCGCGGAGCGGGCGTGCGCACCATCATGATCACAGGCGATCATCCTGATACCGCTTTTGCTATAGCCAAACAACTCACCATCGTCTCCGATGCCTCCCAGGTCATGACTGGAGCGGATATTGATGCCTGCAGCGAGGAGGAATTGGCCGAAAGAGTGAAGAACGTGAGCGTTTTCGCCCGCGTTTCGCCAGAAAATAAAAGCTCCATCGTCGATGCTTTACAAAGGAATGGCGAAATCGTCGCCATGACGGGGGACGGGGTCAATGACGCGCCGTCTTTAAAAGCCGCCCATTGCGGCATCGCCATGGGGATCACCGGGACCGATGTCGCAAAAGACGCTGCGGATATGATTCTCATGGACGATGATTTTTCTTCGATTGTCAAAGCGGTCGAAGAGGGCAGGGGGATCTATAAAAACATCCAAAAGACCATTTTGTTCCTTCTCTCTTCCAACGTCGGAGAAATCATCTGCATGTTCATTGCGGCTTTGCTTGGCTTGCCTAGCCCGCTTATTGCGATTCATTTGCTCTTAGTTAATCTAGTTACTGACTCGTTACCCGGGATTGCCCTTGGCGTCGACAAAAAAGACAAAGCGGTCATGCAAGAGAAACCGCGCGACCCCAAGGATTCCTTGTTCTCCCATGGCGGATATGGGCTGGTTTTCGGCTATGGGGGATTGGTTGGCGTTGGGACCTTGGTGGCTTTCCTGTCTACCTTCTGGATGAGCCAAGGCTTCTCGTTCAACCTAGACGCCATCTCTGCTTATTTCGCCGATCCTCTTAAACTTGAGGAAGCTCAATCCATGGCCTTCTGCGTGCTGTCATTAAGCCAGCTCTTCCATATGCTTGGCATGGTGAACGTCAAAAAGAGCATCATCCACATCTTCGCGGATAAGAATTTCGTGCTTTGGCTCTCCTTTTTCTTGGGCCTCGCCTTACAAGTCCTTTTCATCTTCACCCCTGGGCTAAATACCGCTTTGGAGGTCGTCGCTTTGCAAGGCTGGGATTTCCTTTGGGTGGGTCTACTTATGCTTGCTCCCGTGGTTGTTCATGAAATTGTTTGCTTCGTGGAATGGGCAATTCAAAAACATAAGACCAAAAGCAAAAAGGATAAAAACCCCGCAAAAACGGCTTAATTTTTTCGATGTGTGAAGCGAATTGTGGCGGATTCGCTGGATAAAGAAGTGACTTCAATGTTGTAGTTGAAGTCATTTCCGTTATCGAAATTGCTATCGCCTCCGAAGTAGACGGAATAGGTATTGCTTAAGCTGCTGTCTAGCAGCGAGAACTTGTCGCCTTGGTGGAAAAGATCGTCGTCGGTGGAGAGGCTTTGGCTCGTGTATTTTCTTCCTTGAGGGGAGATGAGAGTCAAGGCGTTAAAGTCTAAATTCTTTACTTCGCTGTAATAATTGCTCGTGCTGTTGCTGATGGCGAGGGATAAGTAGTTATCGCCGTATTTGCCGGTTCTTATTTCCTCGTCGCTTGCCCAGCCAATCGTCTTATAGTTGTAATCGTATTTGTAAAGACGGTTATCGACGTGCCACATGCGAATGCCGGGCTTGCTTTGGCCTTTGGCGTTGCCTCCGTCATAGTAGCTATTGGAATCGAGCTCATTTAAACCGGTGGGGGTGTAGAGCTCAAGGAGAATATATTCATCGAAAGCGGTGCCGTTCCAGCCATCATCGTCAGCAACCAAGATGCAGTCCCCACTTTTTTCGAAGGAAGAAATCGTCACATCACAGCTTCCTGTGACAAAATTCGGGGTCACCCAGTTATATTGGAGTTTGTTGAAAGCATCGTGATCCAAAATATTGTAAGCCATCATGATGTTTCCGCCCGTGGGCTCATAGACGGCCCGAGAGGAAGAGCTTCCGTTTGTGTTGTAATAATCATCCGCGCCAAGAAGATGGCCGAACTCATGAATCAAAGTATGCGCATCGACTCCCTCTCCTTTTTCAACCCCGGAGTAAGAGAAATCGATTGAGGCCCAGAAGTAGGAGAAGCCGATTGGGGATTCTTCGTTGCCTTCTAAGCTGGCATCAGCCTCCGTTAGGTCGTCATTCCAAAGGTCATAGTAACGGAAAGCCCAGTAAAGGTTCCCGTTATTATCGTAACTAGGAAGCTGGGTTTCGGAATAGATCATGATGACCGTGTCGACGAAGCCGTCATTGTCGACGTCGAATTTTTTAGTGGCGTCATCCCCGTTTTTGTTTTTATAAGAGGCAATGGCGTCCCTCATCGCTTTCGCCGGTCCATAGACGTAATCCGAACGTTCTGTCGTGCTGGTCGAGGTCTTATAGAATTCCTGCGCGGTCATCCCCACGTTGTAAGGATCTGCATAAGTAAACTGCAGGTCGAGCTTGCCGTGGGAGGATTTGCTGTAGTAGCTAGAAAGAGATTCCCAATAGTTGGTGTCCTCGGGCTCTCCGCTGGTTATGGCTTTGATATCGCTGATTTCGTCGGAAGTGAACTGGTTATCAGAGAATTCGATAGGCAAGACCAAAACGTTTTGCGTTCCCGTCGCTGGGGTGCACATGTCTACGTGGGTGATGTCTACGTTTTGATTGGGCGTGTAATCTTTCGTCACGTTCGCAGAAGAATAATTCGTGTCCCATTCGATCGTTTGTTCTTTGCCTGAGAAAGTAATCTCGATGGATTTGATGTAGGTCACTCTGTTCCCCGCTTTGATTGCGAAGAAAGATTCCCCATCGGCTGCATAAGTAACTCCAGATTTCAGTTCGGAATAAGAACGTTGGGTTTTCGATGTGGAAAAACTATATTTCGGCCTGGTCGTTCCAGAAAATTCGTAATCGACTTTTATGGTTTTTAGGCCTTTGATGGCGGCCGTATTCCAGATAATTCCGTTGCTTGCCTTTAACTGAGCGAAATAATTCGACTTTCCCATCGCATAGGTGTAACTGAAGGAGAAAGGATCCCCTTTGCTTGTTGATGCGGAGTTGTTTTCTTTGCTTCCGCCGTAATAGCCGCCGTCGGTTATGCGTCCGTTAGTCGCGTCGAGAATGACGGTTGTTGTTTCTTCCTCATCTTCAGAAGACGAGTCCGAAGAATCGCTTGATGTTTCGGAATCTGAATTTGATTCATCTTCTGATGCTTGGTCTTCGGAAGAGGACTCGTCTGAAGAGTCGTCATCGATGGTGCTGTCTTCAACGCTTGATGTGTCTTGGCTGATGTCCACGGATGTTTTTGGGGTTTCATGGTTTTGGCAGCCAGCGAGCATCAATATCAATAAGGGATATGCTACAACAAGTTTCTTTTTCATAATCAAACCACTTTCTAAAGCGGCGTAATGATATCAATTCTCATTAGGGAAGGGAACGATAATGACGTGTTGTTTTTGTAAACCATGAATGGCTTTACAAGTGAGAAAAAGCCGCAAAAACGACACGGAATTTCATGTTTGGATATTTTTTTCGAATTAACTCCGCCGAATCCTTAATTGATTAGGAGAGTTCTTCTTTATGTCGTTTCTTAAAAATCGAGTTTCTTGAGTACGGAGTCGTCTAGGAGATTATAGAGAACGATGCCGTTTTCATTCATCACCATATAGGAGTGGTGGCCGTCTTTTGGAAGCGAGACGGATCCTGGGTTGGCTAGAACAATGCCATTTTTCTTCTCGAGAACCCCGACGTGAGTATGGCCTTGGAAAAAGACATCTCCTGCGTTCTTTGGAAGGCTATCGAAATTCGCATGGTGACCATGGGTGAACGAAATGCTCTTATTGAAAGCGAAGATCGTGGCGTTCTCATTGAAGAAAAAATCCGCGACCATCTGATCTACCTCAGAATCGCAGTTGCCTTTGATTGCGATGAGTTTCGAGGCGTATGAATTTACCAAAGCGACAACTTCGCGTGGGCTATATTCTTCAGGCGGTACATTTCTGGCCCCGTTATAGAAAAAATCACCTAGGAGGATGATTCTTTCCGGTTCATAGATTTTGTCCTTTGAAAAGAAAAGCTCAGCGTATTTCTTTGAGCCGTGAATATCAGATCCGATCAAGAAGTTCATTGGGTTACCTCACTCCGATATTTTGCCTTGTTTGCGATGGGGTGTTAAGCGTTTTGCTTAACGATGATTCATCTAAAAATAGTGGGCTTTTACGTAGATATTTAAAATGTTTGCGACATTATTCGGCTTTTTGCAGGGAAACTTCTGACTTGAAATCATTCTTCAAAAGGCCATTTTAAAAACTTTGATCGTTATCCGGCATAGTTGTTTTACCCGCTTTGCCTAGACGCTTAACGTCCAAAAGTCTATCGCGCTAAGACGAGCTTGTAGATTATTTGTCCTTGCCTTTTTCTTTGGCGCGTTTGTCGTTGATGATGGCCATTTCCTTGGCGGTGAGGACTTTGACGTTATGCTCTTCGGCCCACTTGATGCAGCCTTTAAGAGCGGTGGGCAGGAAGATGCGCGGCACTTTGACTAAGCAAGCAAGCGCGTCGTCAGTGAACTTGATGTCGGTTTGAATGCGATCAGCGGCGTAACGGACGCTAGAAACCGAGGTCTCCCTCATTGGCAAAAGCTCCGGACGGGGCTTCTTGAATTTGGAGCACCAAAAGTTCTTTGAGTCGCGATAGCCATAATCAACGGGCACGCGAGGGAATCCGTTCGCGGTGACCCCGTTGACAATCGTGTTGTAATACCTTTCCTTCATGAGAATCTTGTCGATCCTGAGAATGAAATGAGCGCCGAATTTCGAGGTGATGCCGTTGAAATCGTGATAGGGTTCAGGATAGCCATTGAGCTCGCCGGGCTTGTCATTTTGGGCATTGTCGAGTTCCTTCATCCACGTGCATTCGATGACCTGGAAAGATTGTTTCACCACCTTTGGGAATTTTTCTTCGGGGTGCTCCTTCGCCATCTCCCCATCTTCAAGCTCGAAGATGCAGTTTTTCATCTTCTCTTCCGTGGTGTCGCCAGGCCATCCCATGCGGACCGCTTCTTTGAAAAGCTTCTTGTCGTCTGGGAAAAAATTAATGGAACATTTTCCTGTTTTAAGAAGGTTTTGCGCGGTATTTGATGAGTTGCGGCACTCTAGGATCATCGCATAGTAATTTTTGCCGGCGATGTAATAAGGGGCCAACAAGGAATAGGGGCCAAGGCTAGTTTCCCCATTGTCAGATAAGGTGCCAATCATGACGACCGGCATCGGGAAGAAAAGGGACGTTTGATAAAAATTGTCCTTTGGTTCCAAAGTTTTAAAACTGCTCATTTTCATTACCTCCTGTAAGCAATTTCTCTAACGAATCATAGACGTCTTCAAAAGGGGCTTCGTAGATGCTTGGGGCCTGGATCAAAAGAATGCAGGCCGCGTATCTATCGCCTGCGCTTGAACTCTGGCGAAACCGGGCCTGGCAAGAAGAAATATAAGCTTCGATGGCGCGAAGGAAAATCTCGTGGCCGTCCTGCAACTTGCCTCTTATGGAAGCGGGGATGGTGGCGGAGAAAAATAAGTCGCGATGGGCTTTGAAGAAAGCTTCTATTTCATCATAGATGGCCTTGATCGCCTCCCGGAAAGAGGCGGATCGTTCAATGCTCAATTTGAGGGTTTTCTCATCTTCTTGCCATTCCTGAAGAAGCAAAGAGGCCAACATGGAGAGCTTGTTTGGAAAATAGTTATAGATGGTTCCAACTCCATACCCGCTTACTGTCGCTACATCGCGCACGGTCAAGGCATTGAACCCTTTCTCTTCCATGATTTTCCTTGCTGCATCCAGGATGTGTTCCTTTGCGTCTTTGAAGATTTTCGGCATGTCACCCTTTCTAAATGAACACGTTCATAAAGATTATAGTAATGTTCGTCGCGCGTTCAATGTCGTTGTCGAGAGACGCCTAAATATTGATATGAGCAAGGTAGAAAGCGGCGTGAAAGACCTTACATTCCTTTTTGAGGTCTTTGCCTCTTTTCTTTTTTCGTCATTCGTTTAATATCCGCTCCATTGGAGTAACAAAAATGAAATTCAAACCCTTATTCATCCTTGCCTGCGGCCTTCTTCTTGCCTCTTGCACTACCCAGACCTCTAAACAGTCTTCCGAACAAGTGGGCATATCGGAATCGGCGGCCAACGTTTCTTCTAATGAAACATCCGCCGATGCTGCAACAAACTCTTCTTTGGACGGTTATCCCACCTCTTGGAGCGAAACCGATCTGGAGGAAATGGCCCAATACATTGGTGACAACGTCATCCCCTTCCCCGTGGGCATCACTGAGAATTATCTAACTGATACAGACTATTATGGAGAGGCCTTCCTTGTTTATGATGACGGGTGCGGCGATTTGTGCGATTCCTATGGCAAACTTCTCCTTGCGGATGGCTTTGTTTATTCCGCGGACGAATCAAGCGCAGATGAAAATTATTATTTCTATTACAAAACCCTAGAAGACGATTCCTATCTTTATGTTCAGACGGACTACACCGATGGATATTTCGAAATCTTTGCCTGGATTGAGGTTCCAGCGGAAACTTACGCCTCCTTCCCTTATGAGGCGATCAACAATCTTCTTGGGACAAGCCTAAGCGAGACGAATTTCCCTTCTTTTGATGTGGATGAGGGGGAAAACTACTATTTCTCCGCTTATGATGACAGCTATGCTTTGGTGTATGGCTATTTGAATTCCGCCACAGATGATGATGATTTCTACACTGATTACGAAGAGGCTCTCACTGGTATGGGCTTCACCATTGATGAGAACTATTACGCTGCGACTAACGAAACGCTCGACGTCGAAGTAGCTTGGTATGCCGAAGACGGGATTGCCTATGTTTACGTTTATACTTTAAGCGACGCTGAGTAATTGGAGAATCTACTTTTCACGGCCACAGGGATCTAACTCTGTGGCCTTTTTTGCGCTTCCGAACGCTTGGCTCGTTATGTTTTTTTGCATAGGTGGTTCGGCACTTTTTCGCAGATCTAAAGACTGTCTTATTTTTTGGCAGAAGGTTTCTTATTTTGACTCAAAGGTTTTAGCGACATCCTCCAGCAATCGGCGAATCGGTAGACGCTGAGGGCAAATCTTTTCGCATTTGCCGCATTTCAAACACTCGGACGCTTTGCCGTTTTTGATGGTATGCACATGATGGTAATAATAATCGGCGTTCCAATCGTGGTAGATTTCCTTGGCGTTTAATGTAGCAAACAAGTCAGGGATGGTGATGTTCTTCGGGCATCCTGCGACGCAATATCTGCAAGCGGTGCAGGGAATAAGATGCTTCGCGTGAAAGATAGCGCAGACTTTTTCAATGGCCTTTTCCTCTGCTTCGCTTAGTTTCTTCGAATCCTTCATGAAGGAAATGTTTTCTTGCATTTGGGCCAAATTGCTCATCCCGGAAAGAACCATCATGATGCCCGGGAAGTTGGAGGCAAAACGCAAGGCGTATGAGGCGGGGGTTCCGCCGTGGAGGCCTTCCAAAACCTCTTTTGCCTCCGGGGGAAGATTGACTAGATTGCCGCCTTTGATCGGCTCCATCACGATGATGGGCTTATTGAACTTCCGGCACACATCGTAGACTTTTTTGCTTTGGACCGCGGGGTCGGAATAATCCACGTAGTTGAATTGGATTTGGACAACCTCAACTTCAGGGTGATCGATCAGTATCTTCTCTAAGAACTCCGCTTTGTCGTGGAAAGAGATCCCCAGATGGCGGATCTTACCTTCGGATTTTAATTGTTTCCCGATTTCATAAGCGTGGCAGGATTGGTATTGCTCGTAGTTGGCGGAACCTTGCGCATGCATCAGGTAGAAATCGAAATAATCGACCCCGCAGATTTGCAGCTGTTTTTCAAAGAAGGGGCGAATGTCTTTTTCTTCTTTGAAATAAGAGGAGGAGAGCTTGTTGGTGAGAACGTATTGATCGCGTGGGTAGCGCGAGGTCAGGCATTCTCGTATGGCGATTTCGCTTTCTCCAGAGAGATAGCCGTGCGCGGTATCAAAGTAGTTGAAACCGGCCCCTAGGAAAGCGTCGACCATTTTCTTGGTCTCATCCAAATCGACTTTATCGCCTTCCATCGGTAGACGCATGCAGCCAAATCCAAAGTTCTTTTTTATCCTGTCCATTCTTTTCTCCCTGGGAATTTTTAAGCAAAGACATTTTAGACTTAAAAGTCCCATTTTAGCGGAAACCATTTTCGAAAACCCCGCAAAAAGCCAACGAAAAAGACTTTGAAAAATACATGGTGTATCAAAAAGTGATATTGTTTCACATACGAAGAAAATAATCTCAGAAGGAAAAATCGTATATTCTAAAATGGTCCTAAGGAATGGTCGAAACGGCTTTGAGAAACTCTATAACTATGAAGGCAAATATTATCTATTATCCGGAATAGGCACTAACGGTTATGGTACCACCAACGAATTATGTGTATGAACGAACCCTCCATCCAACCGCCCCCCGG
>CAVFEQ010000058.1:0-10049 GCA_963621535.1 Paludibacteraceae bacterium
CCGGGGGGCGGTTGGATGGAGGGTTCGTTCATACACATAATTCGTTGGTGGTACCGCTGAGGATGGGTAAATAGCAAAAAAGTGTTTTAAGGTTCGTCCCCGCGTTTTTCCTTGGCTGCCTGTGATCGCGGAAAAACGTTATCTTTTGTGAAATTACCCGGGTTTTGCGGCAAAATAGAGCCGCTTCCTTCCCTCTTAGAATCTATTGGATTGCACCTTGTGGGTTCGCGTTTCCTTTCCCTTTTTATCAAAATAATGCAAGGAGGCGTTTAAAACCCACGTGGCCTTCAATGCTTTTCTCATCTAAATATAAGAATCCGGCATTGTCCATTTTTCCATTGCTTTTTTTAATGGGGCGGCGGGTTTATTCTGCAGGATAAATTAAGCTCAGCGATGGATAAAAACAAAGAAGAGTTGGCGCTTCTTTGGCGCTTCGTCTCTTATTATGGTGCGAAATGAAAGAGAGATTAGTCATGAAAAAGTTGCAAATCAGTCTGTTTATCTTAACTGCTTCCTTCCTCTTTGGCTGCGCTGGAGGGGGAGAAAACAAGCCCTTTGAAATTCAATACGAGGTGACCAAAGAGGCGACCTGCTTAGAAAAGGGAGAAGAGCAGGGCTATGACGAAAATGGAGTATTGGTGACAAGAGAGATCCCTGCTCTTGGCCATGACTATGATTCGGGGACGACCGTGAAAGAGGCTACCTGCGAGGATGAGGGGGAGAAAGACTACACCTGCTCTAGATGCAACGACAAGAAGGTTGAGACGCTTCCCGCTTTAGGGCATCTTGGCGACGGCCCTTACCTTTATGATAACCAAAAGCATTATAGGGAATGCTCTCGCTGCAATAAGCACCTCGATGAAGGAAGCCATGTATTCACGTTCAAAGGATCAACGAACCTTGAGCCGAAATACTATTTTCCAGAGAATTATTACTATTTGTGGGACTCTCTTAAGCCCACCTTTGGCTATGACGAAAACGGGAAAGAGATCATGGGCGCCGTGAACGAATATTCCTGCCCTACTTGTAACGCCAGCATCTATAAAGCGGAATTCATCAACAGCTATACAATTGACTATTCGAGAAACGAATCCTCCTTTGATACGGGTTATCGAAATGAATTCACCTACGAATACTCAGATTACAGAATCACCGGAGTCAGCAAGAGAGTAATCGATAACGACAACAACGCAAGCAAGACCGGGCTCTATTTCGAATACCTTTATTCAGACGAGGGGATGACTATCACTCGCTACAACGTAAGCGAAGACGGAAACACGAAGACCCCCTATTTGAAGGCGGTCCTTGTCTTAGACGGGAAGCGCATCACCAAAATCAACCAGTATTACTATCAAAATAGCAACAATACCTGGTCGGTTCCAAGCTGGTTTGAGTTTACCTACGACGATCAAGGTAAGGTCTCGAAAGTGAAGGAACAGTTGTATTTTGGTACCACGTGGAGCGAAACGACTTATTTGGTCCATGACACCTATAACGAGGTCTTCAAACCGTTGAAGTCAGTAACTTATGACGAAGACGGGACTGCTTTGTTCACTTATGAATATACCTATGATGAAAACGAAAAGATTCAATCCATGATATTCACGAACCACAAAACGGGCCAGCAAAGCACGAGAAACTACACCTATGACTCCCAAGGGAGGCTGGTGTCAAATGGAGTCTACAACTACGAGTATTATGACGGCGATTCCTATCGTTACTATCTAGGGACGACGCTACAAAAAGACGTTCAAGTCGATTCTTCGGGCAACATCACCAAGGAAACGAATTACTACGACACCCTTACGACCGTTTACGAATTGCTGGAAAAAAGCGCGAGCGAAAACGAATCGATCCTCTCTAGCAAAGAGACCTATGACTACAACGAGGATTCCCGCGATTATGTCGAGAAGAACTATCTTAAATCCACTTACGCGAATGGCCTGCTGGAGAAGACCTACCAAAAAATGGAGCTCGAATACAGCGAGCAGACCTATTTGAATTCCAATGGGGTGATCGAAACCAACAACGATTACGAATATACCTCCAAGAAGTTCCGGGCCAAAGTCACCTCGGAAACAAACGGGAAATACGAAAACGAAGATCGAAATGACACCAAAACCAGTAGGGTAGAAACCTACCTCTTCCAGGAGTTCCCCATCTCAAAGAACATCCTTTAAGCGGGGCAGCATTAGGCAAACCTCGCCCCCGGTGGGCGGTTGGATGGAGGGCTCGTTCATACACATAATTCGTTGGTGGTGCTAAGTGAGTTGGTTACAAACTGTAACCGACTGAAATTGCAATCTGCTGAAGGCAAATTTTATATGTCAGATGTTTTGGACACAAAAAAGGCTTTTTAAGGCATGGTCGATCAATTCCAGGTAAAAAAGCATGTTGGGTGACAGAGCCGTTGCAACAATGACTTATAAATTTCGGTTTCTCCGGCGCTTTCGAAGGTTTTTATTGCAATGACTTTGTCACCTAACACCTCTTCTTGGCTCTTCCGGGATTCCTGCAAAGAAAGGCGATTGCTTCCGTAATTGACCATCGCCTTTTTGTCTACTTGCCCATAGAAATAAAATAGGACTTTTTCAATAGAAAAAGGCAATTAGATACGTTCTCTTTTGGATAGCATTTACCTTAAAGATATCCTGCAAAAAGAGACCTTATGAGAATCATCCAAACTTTAAAGAACTGGAATTTGACCTTGAAGGGCCAAAAGATCCCCGCGGAAGTGCCGGGGGACGTCACGATCGACGCCTATAAAGCAGGTCTGATCGACGATCCATACATCAGGGAGAACTATAAAGACGCCGCTTGGATCGGGCGGGAGGATGTCGTTTATGAGAGCGTCTTCTCGCTGAGCGAAGAAGCCTTCGCTAAAGACAGCCAAACTCTTGTCTTCAAGGGGATCGATCTTTTCGCGGATATTTATCTTAACGACGTATTTTTGGGTTCCACGAAGAACGCTTTCCTTGAATATCGCTTTGACGTGAAAGCCGCTTTGCTTGAAAAGAACAACGTTTTGCGGGTTTTCATGCATAGCACCCTGAATGCGGCGGATAAAATCGACACGCAAGGCTATAGCGGCGTCTTCAATGTTCCACGCATTTTCTTAAGGAAGCCGCAATGCCATTTCGGCTGGGATTGGGCGCCGAAGATCTGCGCTTACGGCATCATTGACGCGGTCAACCTAGAAAGCGCCGAGGCTTATCAAATCGTCGACGTTCAGGTCAAAGCAGACGATCAAGGCCGGGTGAATTTCTTCGTTGAGACCAATTACTCCAACAATGACTTGCTCGCCCCAGGTGGAAAGATCATCAAAAAAGGCGCCGAGAAAGATGGCGATTGCCTGGTTTATGAGGTTTCTAAAACGCCTTTCGAGGAAGATTTTTTCAAGGCCGAGATCGCTCTTAACGGGAAAAAGAACTTCTATGGGACGAGGCTTGATTCCTTCAAGAAGTGGTGGCCCGTCGGCTATGGGGATCAGCCTCTTTACCCTTATCGAGTCTCGCTATATCGCGGAGGGAAGAAGCTCGACGAGAAAAAAGGCTATTTCGCCTTCCGGAAGGTGGAGATTCTTGAAGAGGGGAAAGGCGATGACCTCCTTGGGATGGACATGCTCATCAACGGCAAGAAGATCTTCCTCAAGGGCTCCAACTGGGTGCCCCCTGAATGCTTCACGGGAACGATGAAGGATGAGAAATACGTCAAATACATCCATCTTGCGAAGAAAATGAATCTCAACATTCTCCGCGTTTGGGGCGGAGGAGTTTACGAGAAAGACATTTTCTTCGAGCTTTGCGACAAGGAGGGGATCTTGGTTTGGCAAGACGTCTGCTTTGCCTGTTCAGACATCCCTGACGACCATCCTGATTTCGTCGATAACGTCATTGAGGAAGTCACCTATCAGGTCAAAAGGCTAAGGAACCACCCTAGCCTTGTCTACTGGTGCGGGGGCAATGAGAAGACCGGGTGCTATGGCAATCTCATCAGCCATGGCGATTTCTTGGTGAACTCCATTCTTTATGGGGTGATCTACAACCTCGACGACACCCGTCCTTACCGCCGGCAGTCCCCTCATTCCTATAACGACATCGGCAACGATTGGCATAGCGGGGATTCCCACGCCAATTGCTTCGAACCGGCCTTGGAAAGAGGGATGAAGGACTACCGCGCGCAGGTCGCGGAGAAAGTCGTTCCTTTCGTAAGCGAATGCGCGGTTTTAGGCCCTTCAAGCTACGAGACTCTTTATAAGATCTTCGGCGATGACCACATTTGGCCGATGGATGAGATGTGGAACGATCGCTTCATGGAGAATCCCTACGCCGCGGTTTGCCTTGATTTCCCTCATCGTGAGCTTTTCTACGCAAGGGAGCTTTATGGTGAGCCGACTGACGTCAAAGATTTCATCAAGAAGGCGATGCTCGCCCATGCCGAGGCCCTAGTCACCGAAGCGGAATATTCGCGCGCCCATCGCGACATCACCGGAGCCTTCCTCAACTGGATGTTCAATGACATCTGGCCTAGCGGCACCTGGTCGCTCCTTGATTATTACCTTGAGCCGAAAGAGGCCTATTACGCCTTATCTCGCTCCTACGCCCCTCGCCTTGTTAGCTTCTACCAGGACAAAGAAGGGAAAACCCACCTCTTCGTCGACAATTCCACGAATGAGGACGATGAGACCGTTGTCGTTTATGGGGCGAAGCGAATCGACGGGACCCTCCTTTTCGAGAAAGAAGAGAAGGTGTTCTTCTCTCCCTCAAAGCTTTATGACGTCGAGCTTCCTTGCTCTGATTTCGGCTTAGACGTCTATCTTTACGCTTATTCCAAAGACGGGAAATATAAGAAGACCCTTTATTCCCCATTCAATTGGAGAGGTGCCGAATTCCCCAACGAATACGAATATCGCTTGGATGTTGTTGATGAACGCCACGCGAAGCTGAAGATCAGGGCCAAATCCTTCGTGAAGTCCCTTTTCATCCAATTCAAAGAGAACTGCCTATACGTCTATAGCGACAACTATCTGAATCTGGAAGCAGGGGATGAGGCCATCATCGACATCGAATCCTATGAGCCTTCTACCTTTGATGGCATATCCCTTTCCGCCTTCTGACGTTCTTTAATTGGCTCAATTCTTTGTTGCGTGGTTTTTGCGGATTTTGCGCGTGTGCGCGCATATATAATTGATATTGTGCGGGCCGCTGGTCCGATTAAGGAGTGAACATGGACGAGATTGATTCCAAATACAGGCCGATTCCTTTCTGGAGTTGGAACGATGAGCTGGAACCGGAAGACTGCGTGAAGCAGATCGATTGGATGCACGAGAACGGCATCGGGGGTTTCTTCATGCATGCGCGTGGAGGGCTTATGACGCCATATCTCGGCGAGAAGTGGTTTAAGTGCGTCAAGGCTTCGGTGGATGAGGCAATGAAACTAGGCATGGAGGCCTATGCTTATGATGAGAACGGCTGGCCTAGCGGATTCGCCGGGGGGAAGCTACTTGAAGACGAGGGTAATCGCGACCGTTATCTTGAATACGCCTTCGGACCTGCCGATCCTAAGGCCTTCGCCTGCTATGACATCTCTAGCGAGAAGCTAGTCAGAGTGAAGGAAGGGGATAACGTCTTAAACGTCTATAAGAGAATCTCTCCTTCGACGGTTGATATCTGCAATCCTGAGGTCATCGAGAAGTTCATCAAGATCACTCACGAAGAATATAAAAAGAGAGATAATGGGGGTTTGCGGGGATTTTTCACCGATGAGCCTCAGTATTTCCGTTGGGGGCATCCTTATACCGAGATGCTTCCCGCCTATTTCAAATCCCATTATGGGGTGGACATCCTTGATCAGCTTGGCCTTGTCTTCGTGGAAAAAGAGGGCTATCGCGAATTCCGTTACCGTTATTGGAAGGCGATGCAGGAACTGATGCTCCATTCCTTTTCGGAGCAGATCTATACCTGGTGCGAGAAGAACGATTACATCTTGACCGGCCATTACGTGGAAGAGACCACCTTGCCTTATCAGATGAATTGCTGCGCGGGCATCATGCCGATGTATGAATTCGAGCAAATCCCCGGCGTCGACTGGCTAGGGAGATTCTGCCCGGACGTCCTTTCCCCGAAGCAAGTCGGCTCGGTGGCGCAGCAGCTTGGGAAGAAGCAGGTCCTCACCGAGGCTTTCGCTTGCTCTGGCTGGGACGTCACCCCAATCGAACTGAAACGAAACGCCGAAGCACTTTACTGGGGAGGGGTCAACCTTCTTTGCCAGCATCTTCTCCCTTATGCCGAATACGGGCAGAGGAAGAGGGATTATCCCGCCCATTACGTGCCACTTAACGGCTGGATCAAAAAAGGGTTCAAGGACTTCAATGACTACGTTTCTTATTTGGGCGAATTCCTTGCCAACAGCACCGAATCCCCGAAGATTGCCGTCCTCCACCCGATCCGCAGCGTCTACTTCGATT
The DNA here is from genome assembly GCA_963621535.1 of Paludibacteraceae bacterium. Lineage (GTDB taxonomy): Bacteria > Bacillota_I > Bacilli_A > RFN20 > CAG-826 > Alloenteromonas. Next base: position 6,467 of record CAVFEQ010000058.1, read on the forward strand.
ATAAGCGGGACGGCGAATGGCCCTATCTTGGCACCGAAGCGATTGAAAAACCCTTCCAAGAGCTCCTCGCCAAACTCACCGCGATGCATGTCTCTTGGCATCTTGTAGACGAGACGTTATTGGCAAAGCATGGCAGCGTGAAAGGCTCAGACTTAGTCTGCGGGGAACGTTCTTACGAGATCTTAGTTCTCCCAAAACTCTTCACCATGGATTCCTCCACGGAGAAGCTCATCTCCGAATTCACGGAAAAAGGCGGGAAGCTTTGCTTGCCCTATGGACTCCCGGATTACCTAGAAGGGCAAAAGCACGCCTATTCTTGGAAAGAAAGCATCAGCCTGTCCTCACTTTCTGGCATCGATGGTTTTTCTAGCAACGAGGAGGCTGGTTATCGCCTCTCCTTGAGGAAAGACAAAAACGGGAGAGAATACCTTTACCTCGTTAACGTCGGAGAGGAAGTGGAGGTCTCTTTCGCTAAGGAAGGGATGCACAGCTTCGATTCCTATGACGTTACGAAGAAGACCACGAAAAAGATTCCTCTTTCCTTCAAACTGGAAAAAGGCGGATCACGGATCCTTTATTTCTCCAAGGAGAACTACGCGGGCAAGAAGCCTTTGCAAGAAATCCATCTGCCTTCCTCCTATAAGCTTAGCAAGAAGGTCGATAACTTTTTGACCATTGACCGCCTCTCCTATTCTTTCGATGGGAAAACCTACACCGAGGAGTTTTATCATCTCGACGCCTTCGCTGACCTCCTTAAGAGCCGTTATCAAGGCACCCTCTACGTGAAATATTGCTTCGAAGTGAAAGAGCTGCCCAGCAAGTGCGAGCTTGAGGTCGAAAACCCCCATTTGCTATCGCTTACTTTAAACGGGCAAGAATTAAGCGGGGCAAGAGCCTCTGAATACGAGAAGACCCTCTCCGTTTACGATGCTCGTCCATTCTTGAGGTTTGGCCGTAACGAAGTGGTCCTGAAGATGGACTACTTCCAGAAGGAAGAGGTCTATTACGCGCTTTTTGGGGAGAACGTCACCGAAAGCCTCCGCAATTGCTTAGTCTATGACTCCAACGTTGAGCCGATCTATCTAAAAGGCGATTTCGGGGTCTATGGCGATTTCAGCGAGGGAAAAGATCCCACGATCGTTTTCGGCAAAAACTTCTATATCGGAAAGCAAAAAGGCGAGATTTGCAGGCTTATTGAAGACGGCTTCCCTTTCTTCCATGGCGAACTTCCCTTGTTTGGTACCCTAGAGGCCTCCTCCAAAGATTCTGAGCTCGTCGTCACCAAACGCTTCCAGATGATGGAGCTAAGCGTGAGCGGCAAGAAGGTGGACGCCTCGATGTTCGATTATCGCTTCGATCTTTCTAGCTACCTCCATGAAGGCAGCAACGACCTCGCCTTAAACCTTGTGGTGAGCCCACGCAACTGCATGGGGCCCCATCATAATGGCGAAGAGGATTTTGGGGTCGGGCCCCATAGCTTTGAGGATAGATACCGCAAAGAGGGGAACGAAAATCCGGAAGAGATGAAGACCTATTGCTTCGTGCGCACCATCATCTAAATCTGAAACCACAAAGGAAGAGGCGCCTCTTGGTGCCTCTTTTCAATTCCCTCTTTATGCGCGCGGAAGTGAGGACTAAAATGCGGGCCTATGGAAAAGTCGGTAAAACGAAAACTCACGCTTCTAGTTTGCCTGATTGCTTATTATCTGCTGTTTTCCTATCTCCCTTTTGAAATCTGGTTCAGCGAGAAAGGCTTCCAAATCGCCCGCATCATCGCTTTCGCCCCGGCGGTGGCCACTTTGATTTTCTTGAAGCATTTTTGGCATATCGAGATCGCTCGGCCCCATATTCAGCTCAAATACATTTTCCTGCTGCCTCTAGTGGCTTTTTGCTTCATGAATTTCTTGTCCCTCCCGATCTTCAATTTCCCTCCCTCTACGGAAGCGCAGGATGCTGGGCTATTGGTTTTAGAATTGTTTTCTGACAGCATCGCGGCGATATTTGAGGATCTGCTGTTCGTTGACCTCTTCATTTGTTTCTTCTTGGATGTGGTGCATGTCAAGCACGCAAGGCCTCTTTCGATTTTCGCTAGCGCCACCGCCTTCTCTTTGGCCCATTGCTACATCTTCATCTATAAAACCTACCCCGGCGACTTCAATGACCCCTTTTTGGTCAGCCTGCTTCAGATTGTCTACATTTTCATGCTGACTCTCGTCTGCGGGTATCTAGCAATCTATTTCGATTCGGCGGTGATCCCCGTCTCGCTTCATTTCGCCTACAACGTGATCAACCACATCCTCTTCTATCATTTCTACGAATTCGATATTTCCTGGCCCTATGTCCTTTATGTTTCGATCTTCGCCTTCTTCGGCATTTTCTATTTCGTCGCGCTTTGGCACATGAGCGAGGAAAGACCGTATCGGAAAAATCAAAAACCCCGCAAAAGCGGGGCGAATGAGTCGGAAAAGAAGTGATTTTATTCCTTTTTCTGCGCTTCTAAGGCCGCCTCTATTTTCTCGATGAGCTTCTTCTCGGCGAGGTTTGCGGTCTCTAGAATCGTGCCTTCGAAAACGTCCGCGGTGCTTTTCCCATGCGCTTTGACGACGAGCTTCTTCGTGCCTAGAAGGGGCGCGCAGCCGCGCTTGACCATCGCGAAGGGCTTCGTGGCCTCCTTGATTCCTTTTAGCTGGAACAAGGCGCCGATTTTGCGGATGAAGGTGCCGCTCATGGCGAGCTTCATCTTGTCTTTCATGAAATAGAAGGCGCCTTCGCTGCCTTTGAGGAAGACGTTGCCGGCGAAGCCGTCGCAGGTCACGATGTCGGTCGTGCCGTCTAAGACGTGGTCGCCTTCGATGTTGCCGATGAAGTTCAAGGAGCTGTCTTTTAGCAAAGCGTATGCCTCTTTGGAAAGCTCATCGCCTTTCCCTTCTTCCGCGCCGACATTAAGCAAGCTGACGCGCGGGTTTTCCACGCCTATGCAGTTGAGGTAGGTGGAGGCCATGAGGGCGAATTGATAGAGGTATTGGGGTTTGCAGTCCATGTTGGCCCCGGAGTCGATGAGGCGGACGAAAGAGCCGTTTTTCGTGGGGAGAGTCGCGACAAGCCCAGGCCTATCGATGCCGGGGATCCTGCCTAAGCGAAGGACTGCTCCGGTTAAGACGGCGCCGGTGGGGCCGGCGGTGAGCATGCCGTCGATATCCTCTCTTTTCCTTAAAGCCTCATAGGCTACCGCCAAGGTGGAATCGGGCTTTTGCTTCAAAAACATCGTGGGATGATCGATGTTGAGGACCGCTTCTTTCGCGTTCAAAAACTCGATGCGCGAGAAATCGGCGCGAAGTTTGCTAAGGATTTGCCTGCAATTATCCTCTGGGCCGACGATCACAAGGCTCAGGTCTTTGCGAGAGTCAAGGGCTTTGGCGGCGCCTTCTAGCACCGCCTGCGGGGCGTTATCTCCGCCCAATGCGTCAACTAAGATTTTCATGCCAAGATTTTGCCACGTTTCGCCGTGAGGTCAATCAAGAGAAAAAGGGTTAGATGACAAAGTAATGTACATAAAATGACGTTATTTTGGCCCCTTCCGGCT
>CAVFEQ010000059.1:0-9935 GCA_963621535.1 Paludibacteraceae bacterium
AAACCCTGCACATGATGCAGACCCCCTTCCCGATGCGGGCGGGGCTAGCCGAGAAAGAGCCTGCCCTGGTGAAGAAATGGGGCGAGGAGAAGCTCTACGAGAAAATGAACGCGAACCGGGTAGACTGCCCAGAGTTCATGCTCCATGATGGGCCGCCTTACGCGAATGGGGACATGCACTGCGGGCACGCGCTTAACCGCTGCCTGAAGGATTTCGTGGTCCGCTACAAAAACATGAGCGGCTACAAGACCCCCTTCGTCTTCGGCTGGGACACCCATGGCCTCCCCATTGAAGTTAGGGTCACCAAAAGCGGCGTCGACAGGAAAAAGACCCCTCTGCCGGAATTCCGCAAGATCTGCGAGCAATACGCTAGAGGGCAGGTCGACCATCAAAAGGGACAGATCAAGCGCCTAGGCTGCCTTGGGGACTACGATCATCCTTATCTGACCTTGCTCCCTGAATACGAAGCCGCCCAGATCGAGGTCTTTGCCAAAATGGCCATGAAGGGCCTCATCTTCAAGGGCCTTAAGCCGGTGTATTGGAGCTGGAGCAGCGAAAGCGCCCTGGCCGAGGCCGAGGTCGAATACGCCGATGTGACGGCGAAGACGATGTATGTCTCCTTCAAGGTGAAGGAGGGGAAGGGCTTGCTTCCTAGCGATGCCTCCATCATCATCTGGACCACGACCCCTTGGACCATCCCTTCTAACCAAGGCATCACCGTCAACCCCGCCTTCGAATACGGCCTTTTCGACACGGAGAAAGGCAAATACGTCTTCCTCGCTTCTTTAAAGGAGAAGCTGCAAAGCGAGCTAGGCTGGGAAAGATGCGACTTGCTTAAGACCTTCAAAGGGGCGGAGCTAGAGGGCGCAACAGCGATCCATCCTTTGTATGAAGACAAAGAATCTTTGGTCATGACCGCGAATTTCGTCACCAGCGACTCCGGGACCGGCTGCGTCCACACTGACCCTGATCACGGCTTAGATGACTACAACACCTGCCTTAGATACGGGCTTAAGCCCCAGGAGAGCGTGGATGAGCGAGGCATCATGCATACTAGAGAAGGCGATCCCTGGGACGGGGTCTTCTACGAGAAGGCTAACGACATGGTGATTGAATCCCTCGCCGCAAAGGGCAGCATGCTCAAAGAGACCGACTTGGTCCATAGCTATCCCCATGACTGGCGCACCCATAAGCCGGTCATCTTCCGCGCTACCCCCCAGTGGTTCTGCTCGATCGCCCCGATCAGGGAAGAACTGTTGAACGAGATCAAGAACATCTCCTGGATCCCTAGCTGGGGAGAGGAGAAGATGAGGAACATGATCAAAGATAGGGCGGATTGGTGCATCTCGCGCCAGCGCGTCTGGGGAGTCCCTCTGCCGATCATCTATAACGAAGACGGCTCGCCGATCCTTGAGGAAAAGGTTTTCGCGCATATCCGCGATCTAGTCGCGAAATATGGCTCAAACGTCTGGTTTGAAAAAGAGGCCAAGGATCTGCTCCCTGAAGGCTATACCAACCCCAAATCCCCGAACGGGAACTTCACCAAAGAGAAGGACATCATGGACGTCTGGTTCGATAGCGGCTCCTCTTGGAATGGCGTGCTTAAAAATAGGGGGATGAGCTATCCTGCTGACCTTTATCTAGAAGGAAACGATCAGTACCGCGGCTGGTTCAATAGCTCTTTGATCCTTTCTCTTGCCGTGAATGGAACCGCTCCATTCAAAGCCTGCCTCACCCACGGCTTCGTTATGACCGAGGACTGGCAGAAGATGAGCAAAAGCGCCGGCAACGGCGTTGATCCCAACAAAATCGCCAATCAGTTCGGCGCGGACATTTTGCGCCTATGGGCCGCTAGCGTCGACTACCAAGCCGATGCGCGGATCGGGGAGAAGATCATCTCCATGACCGCGGACAATTACCGCAAGATCAGGAACACCTTCCGCTTCCTTTTAGGCAACCTGAGCGGCTACGAAGCGAAGAAGACGGGGAAGGTCGAATATTCTTTGATCGACCGCTTCGTTTTGGCAGAAGAAGAGAGAGTGAAGAACAAAGCCCTTGATTGCTACGAGAAATATGATTTCGCCGGGGCGGTCAATTCCATCATCGCCTTCCTTGGCAACGACCTTTCTTCCTTCTATCTCGATGTGAGCAAGGACGTCCTTTATTGCGACCCCCTCTCTTCGCCACGCAGACAGGCGATAGAAGAAGTGCTTTACCGCTGCTGCTATGACCTCTGCCTCTTGCTTAACCCCATCCTCCCCTTCACGATGGAGGAGGTCTATTCCTATCTCCCGGGGGAGAAGAAGGAATCGCCTCAGCTTGAGGATATGCCTAGGAAGAGCCAAAACTATTCTTCTAGCGACCTAGAGAACTACGCTAAATTCAAAAAGATCAGGCTAATCGCGAACAAAGCCTTGGAAGAGGCCAGGCAAAAAGGGCAGATCGGCTCGAACTCCGACGCCTCTTTGACCCTGACTGTCTCTGATTCTGCTTTCCTTGCTTTGCTCAAGCAAGAAAAGCAAGAGAGCCTAGAGAAGAGCTTCCTTGTTTCTAACCTCACTCTAGGCGAAGGCAAGGAAGATTCAGCCTCCGTCAAACCAGATGAGGATGCGCTTTGCCCTAGATGCCGCAACCACGTCCATACTCTCCTCGGGGAAGGGGAAAACGCCCTTTGCCCGCGCTGCTTTGAGGCAATCAAAGAGGAGAGCAAGCAATGAAAGAGCTCCTTGCGAAGTGGAAGGGCCTAAAAAAAGAGACCAAGTACGGAATCTATTTCGGGCTTGGGGCTCTGGCTTTGTTTGTTCTTGACCTGGTGAGCAAATGGGTTGTGAACGCGAACCTCAAGGTCGGGGAGAGCGTTACCGTTATCCCTAATTTCTTCTATTTGACCCTTTCTTACAACACCGGCGCCGCATTCTCTCTTGGCGCTACCTGGGGAGTGTGGGGCAGGGTGCTAGGGATAGCGATCTCTCTTCTCATGAGCGGAGCCATCCTCTGGTATTGGATCAAAAGCAATGAGAAATGCCATAACTTTGAGCGCGCCTGCTTGATGCTGCTTCTTTCAGGAGCGGTAGGCAATCTCATCGACCGCGCTTTCTATTGGCAGGGGACCACCGGCTTTGACGGGGTCATCGATTTCTTCCAGTTCTATCTTGGCGGGGGACCAGATAAGGCTATCAGCGTCGTCAACCCCTTCGCCACCTTTAACGTGGCCGACGCCTGCTTGGTCGTCGGGGTCATTCTGATGATCTGCTATTTTGTCTATGACGCGGTCAAAAACGGCAAGAACGACCCCAACGAGAAAGACCCTAGACTGGAGAAGGCGCAGGAAAAAGACGACTCTAGCGAAGGAAAAGCCGAAAACGATGAGCCTGCAACAGGAGAAGATAATCCTTCTATAGAGACGAAAGAGGAGAAGGAATGATCCGCTTCAAGATTGAAGAACAAGACGTCGGGAAACGCTTCGACGAGGTGCTGACCTTGCATGAGGTGAGCCTAAGCAGAGCCAAATGCCAGTCCCTCATCAAAGAGGGCAAGGCGAGGTTAGACGGGAAAGAGGCTAAGGCCTCAGTTAAGGTCAAGCTCAATCAGCTCGTCGAATGCGAGGAATATGAGCCGCCTATCTCCTCTCTTCCGCCTGAAGACATCCCTCTAGCCATCGTCTATGAGGACGACTCTTTGCTTGTCATCAATAAAACTGCGGGCTTAGTTGTCCATCCTGGCAACGGCAATGAGAGCGGAACGCTAGTCAACGCCTTGCTTTTTCATCAGAAGCAGCTCGCCTCAAGTTTGGATCCCAGCCGCCCAGGCATCGTCCATCGCATCGACAAAGATACCTCAGGGCTTTTGGTGGTCGCTAAAACCGAGGAGGCCCTTCTTTTCCTTCAAGATCAGCTTAAGGACCATTCGATGCACCGAGAATATCTGGCTTTAGTAAGCGGGATAATCCAAGAAAGCGCCGGCGAGATCAACGCGCCGATAGGCAGAGACAAAACCCATCCGACCAAGATGGCTGTTGATCCCGAAGGAAAAGAGGCCAAAACCTACTTCCAGGTGAAGGAGCGTTACAAAAAAGACGAGGCGACCCTCGTTGATTGTCGCCTGAAAACCGGCAGGACCCACCAGATCAGGGTGCATATGGATTACATCGGCCATCCGCTTGTCGGGGATCCGCTTTATGGAAGGGGCAATCGAAAACTCTATTCTAAAGGTCAGTTGCTCCATGCTTATCGCCTGAGCTTTGTTCATCCAGAAACGAAAAAGGAGATGGTCTTTGAAGCCCCTCTCCCGCAAGAATTCAGCGATTTCTTAAAGACGCTGTCTTGATTATCTCTTTATCTTCTTAGCGTTAGCGAAGTTCATCTTCGCGACTTTACTCAGTTCCTCGTAGCCGTATTTCTCAACGAAACTTTTCGCGCATTCATCTACCTGCGGGCTAGCGCCTAAAGGAAAAGAAAGGCCATAGCGTTCCCTAAGAACCCTCATCTTCTCCAAGAAGGCGTAGCGCGCGATGACTGAAGCAGTAGCGACGCTAGGGAAAGCAAGCTCGCCTTTGGTTTTGAAGGTGATGGAAGGAAGGATCTCTTTCTCTTGTTTTAGATAAGAATAGTAGAGGGCAGGCTCGGCGAATTGGTCTTGATAGGCTTTGGCTTCTGGGTATTTGGCCTTGAGGTTAAGCAGGCAGCGGTTATGCATCTTGGCCTTGATGGAATTGAGGTTCTCCCCGTTTTGATAGGCGAGGTTGTAGCGCGCGTTATCGAGGATGAGGGCGCTATAGGGGAACTCCTTGATGAGGAGAGGACCGATTTGGAGGATATGCTCATCGCTCATCTTCTTCGAATCGGTGACGCCTAGCTCTTCTAAGCGCGTCAAGTCGCTTTCCTTGACGTAAGAAGAAACCACGACCACGGGCCCGAAGAAATCGCCCGTGCCGACTTCGTCTGAGCCGATCTGAGGGTATTCGTTGATGAATGGCTCTTCCTTTTTGAGGAGGACGGGTTTCTTAGGGAGGGTGAACGTAACCGCCTCTATGGAATATTGTTGCCAGATCTTGGCTTCCTCTTCGGCCCTCTCCCCTTGGAAAACCACCTTATGCGCCCCATGATGGGATTTGCTGTAGATGTGGAGGGAATAGCCTTCCCCTTCGGCGTAGAAGAGGAGGTATGGGTTAGCGTTACTGCATCGATTCTCCGCGTAGAAAGAGAATAGCTTAGGGAGATTCTCCTCTTTGATGAGCAGGGCGCAGGTGAAGAATGGCATGAGGCTATTTTACCGCGTTTGCCCTCCTTTTTTGTAGAAGGGTATAATCCCCTCGTTATGCAAAACGCCTTCGACGTATTGGAATTTGATCGGATCAGGGAGAAAGTAGGGCTCCTTTGCAAGAGCGAGCAGGGGAAGAAAAAGGCCTCTAGCCTTTCTTTCCTGCCCCTAGAGGAGCTAGAGATAGAGAAAAAGAACCTAACCGAGGCCTTTTTCTGCTTAGCAAGATATGGAAATTTCCCACTTGATGTCAGCAGCGATCTCCAGAAAGAGGTCGAGCTTGCCGAGAAAGGTTATGTCTTAAGCGTAGAGACCCTAGAGAGGATCGCCCATGATATCCTCACCTGCGAAGACGTGAGGAGGTATTTCCTCGCCGCGGAATCTTGCCCTTTGCTCAAGCAGAAAGCCGAGAACCTGCCTTCGCTTCTGCTTTTAGAGAAGCAGATCCACCGCGTGATCGCGCCGGATTTGTCGATTTATGACAATGCCTCGCCTGCTTTAAAGCGTCTCCGCATCGCGATCGCGCGCCTAGAGAAAGATATGGTCGCAAAGCTAGGCTTCGTTTTGGAGCAAAACAAGGTCTATCTAAGCGATGCGACCCTCACCATCAAAAACGGCCATTACGTCCTGCCGGTGAACAATTCTTACAAATCGAAGGTCAAAGGCATCGTCCAGGACGTCTCTAGCTCGGGCAACACGACCTTCATTGAGCCTGAGCTACTCGTCTCCATGAACAACAAGATGGTGGAGCTGCAGGGAGAGGAGAAAGAGGAGATCCATCGCCTTTTGGGCGAGCTTTCTAGAATGGTGGGAGGCTCAGGGGAGTCTTTCCTCATCTTGAACGAGGCGCTAGGCTATTTCGATTTGCTGCAGGCTAAAGCGCTTTATGGGAACTCCATCAAAGGGCACATCCCCTCTCTTTCCAAAGATGGGGAGATCGAGCTTTTGGGGCTCCGCCACCCTCTTCTTGATCCGAGCAAAGTCGTGCCTAACGATTTTGTCTTGAAGCAAAGCAAGAAGCTCATCGTGATCTCTGGGCCTAATGCCGGAGGGAAGACGGTGGCTTTGAAAACCCTGGGGATAGCCGCCCTTATGCATCAATGCGCCTTGCCTGTGCCCGCAGAACAGGGGGCGAGCCTGCCGTATTTCAAAAACATCTTTGTCGACATCGGCGACTCGCAGTCGCTTAGCGACAATCTCTCTACCTTCTCCGCGCATATGTCTAACCTCGCCTCCATTTGCTCCCGCGTGGGAGGGAAAGACCTCGTCTTGCTTGATGAGGTGGGGACGGGAACCTCGCCCAAAGAAGGGGAGGCCATCGCCTATGGGGTGGCCCGTTTCCTTTTGTCAAAGCATTGCTACGCCTTGCTTAGCAGCCACTTCGAGGGGCTTAAGGCCTATGCGATGGGGGAGAGCAGAGTAGAGAACGCCTCGATGCTTTTTGATAAGGCTAGCCTTTCTCCGACCTATGTCCTCCAAATGGGGTTGCCGGGAGAGTCATATGGGCTAAGCGTGGCCTCTAGATACGGGGTGAGCGAGGATATAATCCTCTACGCGAAAGAATACAACAAAGGGAAGGGCGACTTCTCTTTGGAAGAGGCCATCGCTAAGCTTAGCGTCCTAGCCAAAGAAAACGGCGACCTCAAAGAGAAGAATAGGAAGCAAAGCGAGGCTTTGTCCTTAAAAGAGAAAGAACTGCAAGCCAAAGAGAAGAGCCTCAGCCAAAGGGAGGAGAAGCTCCTCTCTTCCGTCGAGCTAGAGAAAGAGAAGATCCTCAAAGAGGCCAAAGATGAGGTGAACCGCCTCATCGCCTCCTTGCAGTCTCCTGAGGTCAAACTCCACCAGGCGATTGAGGCAAAGCGGAAGCTTGCTGAGCTAGAGGAGAAGAGGATCAAAGAGGAGTCATTCTCCGGGAAGGTCGCTTTAGGCGATTACGTGAGCTATCCTAGCCTTGGGATCGTGGGCAGGATAAGCAGAGAAGAAGGCAAGAAAATCACCATCATCTCGCAGGAAGGGATGAGCTTCCAGACCACCAAAGACCGGGTGGTCAAGACTACGCCCCCGGTAGAGAAGAAAGTAGCCATGAAAGGGAATGTGCTCGATAAAGTGGGCGATTCTAGCCTTTCATTGCAGCTTAATCTCATTGGAATGCACGTGGATGAGGCTCTTATCGCCCTAGATCATTACCTCGATAAATGCCGCCTTAAGGGCTTTAAGCGGGTCAAAATCGTCCATGGCTTTGGCAGCGGCGCCCTCCGTAACGCGGTCCATAGCTATCTAAGGGAGCATTCTGACTTCGTCGCTTCTTTTGAGCTAGGCGGGGAATACGAAGGGGGAGGCGGGGCCACCGTCGTGCATCTTAAATGAAAGAGCTCAGCGAGCGGCTAACTCGCCTCATTGCCTTGTTGCCGGATAAGCCTGGCGTCTATCAGATGAAGGACGAGAAAGGCAAGATCATCTACATTGGCAAAGCGAAGAACCTGAAGAAGAGGGTGAGCCAGTATTTTTTGCGTCCCCAGGCGGGGAAGGTCAAAGCGATGGTGGAGCGCGTCTATTCTTTCTCCATCATCCTCGTTAAAAGCGACAAAGAGGCCTTCATCCTCGAGATGAACCTCATCCAGACCCATCATCCCCGTTACAACATCATGCTGATGGACGATTCCCATTACCCCTATATCGCCCTTAAAAAGCATGGCGATCCTTATCTGAAGATCGCGCGTTCGAGCAAAGATCCCCATTATTTTTATTTCGGCCCTTTTCCCAATTCTGGCTATTGCTACAAGGTGATCGATCTCCTCAATAAGCTCTATCCTCTTCGCAAATGCAAGAGCCTGCCGAAGAAAAGCTGCCTTTACGCGCAGATGGGGCGCTGCCTCGCCCCCTGCGTGAACCAAATCGAAGAAAGCAAGATGGAGGAGATGTATTCCTCCATCAAGTCTTTCTTCGCTAGCGACTCATCCAACGCGGAAAAAGAGATCAAGGCCAAGATGGAAGAGGCCTCAGAGAGGCTAGACTTTGAACGGGCGCAGGAATACAAGGAAGCCCTTGATTCTCTGCGTTACGTCAAAGACAGGCAAGCGGTGGAGCTCACTTTGGATAAGGTGAGCAGGGACGTCGTGGCTTACGCTGAAAGAGAGGGCTATCTCTGCCTTTCCTTACTAACCTATCGAAACGGGATGCTTTTGGGCAAAAAAGAGTTCGTCGTCTCTAGCTTCCTCTCCCCCTCTGAGCAGATATCTAGCCTGCTTGAGCAATATTATTCGACCCATGAGCAGCCTAAGGAGCTCGTGACCCGTTTGGAGGGGCTAGTCGACCTTGAAGAGGAATTCCCCTTCAAGGTCAATCTCCCAAAAGAAGGGAGACTAGTCGACATGCTCTCCCTTGCTGAGCTTAACGCGCGTCAAGGGCTAGACGAGCATTTTTCCTCCGCCCGTTTAGAAGAGGATAAGCTCGCCTTGCTTGAGGAACTAGGAAAGCTCCTTGGGCTAGAGGAGACGCCTCTACGGATCGAGCTATTCGATAACTCCCATCTGCAGGGCTCGAATGCGGTGGGGGCGATGGTCTGCTTCGTTAACGGCTCCCCGAATAAGAAGATGTACCGTAAATTCCACCTCGAGAAAGAAGACGCCGGGGACGATTACCATTCGATGGCAGAGGTCGTTTATAGGCGGTATCGTCGCCTTAAGGAAGAGGGCTCTTCCTTTCCTGATCTGATTTTGACCGATGGAGGATTAAGCCAGGTAAAAGCCTCATTAGAAGGGCTAAAAGAAGCCGGGGTCGATCTCCCTGTCTATGGCCTATATAAAAACGATAAGCACCAGACCGAGGGATTGATCGATAAGGAAGGGAAGACTTATCTACTTGAACGGAAATCGCCTTTGTTCTTTTTGCTTATGCGGATGCAGGATGAGGTTCATCGCTTTGCGATCTCCTTCCATAAGCAGGTCCGTTCGAAAGCGATGACGGAGTCTTTGTTCTCCTCTATCCCTGGGCTAGGAGAGAAGCGCATCGAATTGCTTCAGTCTCATTATCCCTCGATCGATGCGCTTCTAGGCGCTTCCGTCTTAGAGCTAAGCCAGATCATTCCGCGACAAAGCGCAGAGGCGCTTTACCAAAAGCTCCATGGGGATAAGACTCCCTGAAGGAGCCGTGCCTTGTCTTTTTAAGGATCACTTCGTCTTTTTCTATGGGTGGATGGTTCTTTAGGTGCCTTAGGCCAATCTTTTTGGAGGCTTGATTGGCCCTCAAAGCGAAAGAAGAACTTGAACCGCGGCTAGGGCGAGTCCATAATTTGCTCACGCGCCCGTAGCTCAGCTGGACAGAGCAACGGCCTTCTAAGCCGTGGGTCAGGTGTTCGAATCACCTCGGGCGCGCCATTAAAAAGATATAGAGGCAATACAATGGAAATTGCCTCTTTTTTCTATATTTCGGGCCCTTTTTCGCTTTTTCGCTTATTTATAGCGCCAACCACAAGTGTAAAAAGGCATGAATCTGACTGTTCTTTTATTTGTTTACGACTATGCCAAATGAAATGGTCATAGTGGTTTTTCCTATTTAAACATTGTGTCCTGTTTCAATAGATTATGCATGCATAGGATATGCGCTTCGATGGAGGCGTCACTTTTTGAATAAATTATTATGAGAACCAGTTCTTGCCAATGTTAATACAAGTTTAC
>CAVFEQ010000060.1:0-5442 GCA_963621535.1 Paludibacteraceae bacterium
TGGATTTTAATTGACATTTTAACACCCCAAAATAGGGGTAAACTCCAAAGACAGGTATGATATCACCCGAAATGCAAGAGTGCAACGAAAAATAAAACCCCTTTTTCAAGGGGTTTTGGAAGTGAAATTCTTTCGATTAGAAGCCGGGTTTTCCCAAAAGGTGGAACATATTCTTCTTATAGATTTCCACCCCAGGCTGGTTAAATGGGTTCACCCCGTTAAGGTAGGCGCTCATCGCGCAGGCCCTCATGAAGAAGTACATGAGCTGGCCGAGATGGAAGGCGTCCATCTTGGAGATGGTGATGACAAGGTTAGGGACTTTTCCGGTGTTTTCATGAGCGTCTAAGGTTCCTTCGAAAGCCTTTTTGTTGACGTAGTCTAGGCCCTTGCCTTCTAGATAGTTCAGCCCATCAAGGTTGTCCTCATCGTGAGGAACTTTTACATCGGTAAGAGGGTTTTCGACGTTGAGGATCGTCTCAAAGAGGAGCTTCGTTCCTTCCTGAACGAATTGGCCTAAGGAATGGAGGTCGGTTGTGAAGGTCGCTGAATCTGGGAGCAAACCTTTGCCTTCTTTCCCTTCGGATTCCCCATAGAGCTGCTTCCACCATTCGGTGAGCTGAACGAGCTGGAGCTTGTAGGTCACGAACATCTCAGCGGATTTGCCAGAAACATAAAGCGCCCTTCTAGCAACGGCGTACTTATAAGCTTCGTTGAGGGTATCGGTGTCGTATTCTTTTTGCCCCGCAAGCGCGCCTTCCATGAACGCGCGGATGTCGATTCCCGCAGCGGCCATGGGGAGGAGGCCTACGGCGGTGAAGACGCTGTATCTTCCGCCGACGTCATCGGGAAGGACGAAGCGCTCATATCCGTATTTTTTGGCTAGTTCAATCAGCGCGCCCTTTGCTTTGTCAGTGGTCGCGAAGATGTATTTGCTGGCTTCTTCTTTGCCGACCTGTTCTTCCAAAAGCTCTTTCACAAGGCGGAATCCGACGGAAGTCTCGGTGGTGGTGCCGGATTTCGAAATGACGTTTATCGCGAATTTCTTGCCTTTAAGGAAAGCCAGGACTTGGCTTGCGTAATCGGAATCGAAGGTGTTGCCGAAGAAAACGATCTTCACCTTATTCGTAGGAAGAAGGCCGTTGATCGCCTCGATGGCGGCGCGGGCCCCTAAATAAGATCCGCCGATGCCGCATACAACAAGCGCTTCGCAGGTTTGCTGAATGAACGCGCCTGCTTTGATGATGCGCTCAAATTCTTCTTTATCGTAGTTTTCCGGGTAATTTGCCCAACCGAGGAAATCGTTACCTTCTCCCTTTTTTTGATCAATGGACTGATTGATCTTTTTTATCTGATCCGCGTAAGAAGCGTAATCAATGTCGATGATGGCGTGGCTGGTGTCTACTTTAATCATAAATTCTCGTCCTTCTCGTTTTCGCTTTTCACCCATTCCGGAAGTTTTTCTTCTAAAGCCGAGAAATTGATCTCCAAGGGATTAACTCTCCGCTTCCGGAAGGCTTTCCGGCGATCGCTTTGGCTCATCTGCTTGAGCGACACACGGATATTATCACTTTCTTCGTTCACCGCGATGACTTTTACGGTGTAAATGTTCCCCACGGAGACGTATCCGGCGAAATTGTGGATGAAGGTGTTTGCCAGCTCACTGATATGAAGCAATCCCGTCCAGCCATCGTCAAAGAGCATGATGGCGTAGCGGGGGTAGACTTTGACGACCACCCCTTCTGCAATGTCTCCTATTTTTGGCAAGTTCATTTCTTTTCCTCCTTCGCAAAGCGTTCTAAGTCTTCTGGATAGTTGATTTTATAGTTGCTCTGGCTTCCTTTCACGATGGAAATCGGTACTCCCAGTGCATGGATTTGACTGGCTTCGTCAGTTGAAATCTCCGCAAAACTAAGCTTTTTTAATAAATGAAAGCGGAATGTTTGAGGGGTTTGCGCCAAAAAGGTCGTCTCGCGTTTTTGATAGGAAGAAACGTGCTCTAGATCCTCGCTGATAAAAACTGAATCGGAGCAGGGGACGGCGGTGACGCTCGCCCCTATTTCCACGGCTTTCTCAATCCCCTCTTTGATGAACCGTTCATCAAGATTGGGCCGATCGGCGTCTTGGATGAGAACGATATCTTCGTCTTGGGTCTTCTTCTTTTCAAGATAAGAGATCGCATTGTGGACGGATTCGCTGCGAGAAGCCCCGCCCATCACATAATGAATCGGCTTATTTAGGCCGAGGCTTTTTAAAATCTTGGCAACTTCTTCTTTTATGTCCGCTCGGACCACCAGGATGATTTCATCGATCTGGCTAGAGGATGCAAGCGCGTTCAAAGCGTAGCAAAACAAAGGTTTCCCATTCACGGGCAGCAGTTGTTTTGGCTTTGGGCCGCCAAAGCGGCTGGCGCTGCCGCCTAGAAGCAATATGGCAAATCTTTTGTTGCGTTCCACGCGTGCTATTTTACCACGCAAGGAGAGTTAGTTGGCCTTGTCTTGGGGAAGGTTTTTCTCTTCGCGGTGGCGCAGGGATTCGTTGATGGAGATGCCCTCGATGATGAGATGGAGGATTCTCTCTAAATCCCTTCCGGCGGTATAGTCCGCGACGCAGGAATAATTGACGCGGCCATCCTCGACGAGCTCCGCGGATTTCTCTTCGTTCCCTTTGGGGTAGACGGCAATTGACTTGCCCCCTGAGTTCTTCACGATGATCATCGCGGGAACGTCGGTCATCCCATCGCCAATGTAAATCATGTTGGAGGTGGGGATGCGCTTCGTGCTTGTTTTTTCGTTGATGGTTTTATCGTCGGTCACGTCGATCGCCCCTTTGGAGATGCGGTAGAAGTACTGGGTTTTTTGGGTGTAATTCACCGCCATCTTCGGCCAAATGGCCTCGCCTGTTTTCGGATCATAGATGTATTCGCAGCCATAGATCATCTTGAATTCATGGGCGATAGGGCAGCCATCGATGATTTCCTTGTTGCCTGAGGAGATGATGTAATGCTCGATTTGGATGCCGTGCTCGGCTCCATAATCGTTGATGCGCTTAAACCAGGTGGAGACGCCCGGGAAAAATTTGATTCCCTTTCCCATCTCGTTTAAATACTCACGGGTCATCTTAATGCCTTTTTCTTTGGCGATGAGAGGCATCATATATAAATAGGAGAGGATTTTGTCCCCGCCTGTTTTATCGGTGAATTCGCGAACCTTCCCCCAAAACTCTTCCGGCGTCATGCCCATTGAGGGGATGAATCCGAAATTCTGCATATCCGTGGTGGCGAGAGTGGAATCGAAATCGTAAAGAATCGCGGCGATAGGTTTTTTGCTCATGGTGCCCTTCTTTCTTCTGAATAAATGATAATGTTCGTGCTCATCATCGTCAAATTAGACGCCTTTTGCGTATTTAACGCTTCTCTATAGGGGTAAAATAGAGGCATGGAGCCCTATCAGATTATCCTCCTTGTCATCATCTTGCTGCTGTTCTGCTACGTGAGCCTATTTTTGCTGGTGCTCTCTAATGCCCTATCGTTCCGGAAGAAACTGAAAAAAAGAAGCGAGGCCCTGATGATTCTTTGCTTGGAAAAACAAGAGGTTCTCCTTGCCTGGTCTGAGCTTTTTGGCAAAGAGGGACATCCTCTTGAGGGGGAAGATCAGAAAACCATCAACGCCTTGGCTTCCATAAATTTGAAGAAACTTAGCCAAAAAGAGTGGGAAAGCGCGATTGGAATCATCAAGCAAGCTAACCGCAGGCTGAGCTTCTTGACTGAGGAAATCGACTGGGGCGAGAGCGAAAACGACAAAGACTCATTTGTCTCCACGATGCATGATCTTGACGCGAATTACCGTCAGTCTTTGGCAATCTATAACGCCGACATCGGCGCGTTCAATTACTGGGTCTCTATTCCTGGCGTCTCTTGGATCATGTACCTTTTCGGGCTGAGGAAAAGACGCTCGTTCAACTAAAATGTGAGTTCGTAATCCACAAGACCGTCATAGAAATCTTTTTCGTGCGAGACGATGATGAGGGCGCCTGGGTAGCGCTCAATCGCGTCGAACAAAGAATCCTTGGCCTTCTGATCTAGATGGTTTGTGGGCTCATCGAGAACGAGGAAGTTGCTCTTTTTGAGGCTCATCAAAGCGAATCTTGCTTTAGTGACCTCTCCTCCTGAAAGCTCGCTCATTTTGCGGATGGCGAGGTCTTTTCTTACCCCGGCCGCGCCTAAGCAGGTTCTGATTTTGGTGTTGTCTAACTCGGGATGATATTGCTTGATGAATTCAAATGGAGACAAAGAAAGGTCGATTCTCTCGTCTTGGGAATAGTAATTGACGTTAATGCCATCTAGCCAAGTGAATTTGCCTCCTAAAGAAGGGATCGCCCCGAGTATCGTTTTGAGAAAAGTGGTCTTTCCGACCCCGTTTTGACCAAGAATTGCGATTTTTTCTCCTTTTTTAAGAAGGAATGAGATGGGTTCTAGCAAGGGCTTATCATAGCCGATTACAAGCTCATCGACGATAAGGGGCTTCTCTCCTACGTCGTGAGTGAAGGGGAAGGAGAAATGGACTTTGCCTTCTTCTTTTCCCGGCGCTTCCATCACGTCTAAATGCGCGAGCCTTGCGCGATGGCTCTTCGCGGCTTTCGCCGAGGTGGCGCGCACGATGTGCTTAGCGATGAAGGCTTCCTCTTTCTTGATGTAGCGTTGCTGCGCTTCATAATTCTTTTGGTACTGCTCCTTGTCGAGCTCGTGCTGGAGAAGATAGGAATCAAAATCCATCTTGTAACGGGTGATTTGCTGATTCTCCAAAACGAAGACAACGTCGGCGATTAGCCGCAGGAACGCCTGGTCATGGGAGACCACCAAAAAGGCTTTCGGGTAATTTTTGAGGTAATTGGCAAGCCAAGAAACTTGAATCTGGTCGAGAAAGTTCGTCGGCTCGTCCATGATGAGAACGTCTTTTTCCTCAAGAAGCATCTTGGCTAGATAGGCTTTCTCTCTTTGCCCGGAAGAAAGGACATGCAGAGGCTTTGCTAGATCGGCTTTATCAAAACCAAGGCCGTCGGTGAGACGCCCGACCTTCTCTTGCAAGGAATAAAAACCCTTTTGATTCAGCTCATCGCCTAATCTTTCCGCGCGATTGAGTAATTTCTCATAGCCCTCTTCGCCATCCGCGGCTTTGAGGTAAAGGCGCTCCATCTCCTGCTCTTTGTCGAAAAGTTCCTGATAGACCCCGTAAAGATATTGCGATACGGGCATGTCTTGCTTTACCTTAAGTTGCTGGTCAAGATAGGCGTAAGTGATGTGGTTGTCCCAATGGACGGTCCCTTTATCGGGCCTTTGATCGCCGACGATGAGGGAGAGAAGGGTTGTTTTCCCGCTCCCGTTCACTCCGACTAGGCAAGCGTGCTCCCCTAGATTTAGGTGAAGCGAAGCGCCGCGATAAAGCT
>CAVFEQ010000060.1:5452-9591 GCA_963621535.1 Paludibacteraceae bacterium
TGAATTCGATATCGTCAAGTTCGAGGATAGCCATAGCCGGAAGATTATAACGCCATGAAGCATTCTTTTCTTTATTTGTTTTTGTGCTGAAAAAACGCGCAAAACTAAAAAAGCCACGGGTTTTGCGTGGCTTTTGGCGACATGCAGTTGATTTAGGCTGCAGACGGAATGGGGGGAGCTGGAGGGATGCTACTGCCTCCATATTCGCAGGTCACGGTGCCTGTAGATTCGTCTAAGATCAGGTAATATTTCTCGAAGATAGTCGAGATTTGGATCGCGACTTTCCCATCCTTTAGGACGAAGGACAGGGAACTTAAGTTGATGGGGCTTCCCTCGCCGATGGTCGCTTCGTAGGAAGTTTCGGTTTTTGCGAATTTTATGGCCGTGTCGTTTGCTGTGTACTCGCCAACGAATTTGGCATAGTCCGTGAAGGCGTATTTCCGAGTTAGACTCGTGACCACGCCATTGTTATTAATGACGGCTGATCCTCCATCGTCTGAAGCGCTGATTGTAATGATGCCCACGCTGGTGTCATAAACCAGGCTTGAGCCGAGTTTGATTGTGGACTTGATCGTCACGGCAGTGCCGTTGTAATAAAGGGTAGCATCGTTCGCGTAGAGGATATTTGACGAGGTTTCGTCAAGATAGACGCCCCATGTATTCGTAATCTCCTCTCTGTAATAATCTAGTCCAGCGACCATCACATGGTCCTTGTAAACATAAAGGAATATGGTCAAACCGTTGTAGGGGAACCCTAGAACGGCGATCTCGTTCCCGTCTGTCGTGATAATCTGATAGGTATAGGGGACATCTTTGTCTAACCCATCGCCGGCTTCGTTTAACGTATCAAGGCTTAAATCGCCATCGGCGGTGAGCTTGATGTTTTCGATCCCGTAAGTTCCATAAAGAGAATAGGTGCCGGCGATTTTTCCGAAGATGTCTTTGGAAACAAGGCTTAGCTCATCGCTGTAAATGCAACCATTCAGGTTGTGCTCGAAATCGCCAAGCTTAGAACTGATACCGAAGTTGTACGTTCCCAATTTGCTCTGGAAAGAGGGAGCGAATTCGTAATCGTAGTAGGAACCTTTATAGGAGATCACGTCAGAATTAATGACGAATGTGTCCTTACCATCAGAGCTGTAGGTGCCGTAGATTT
The DNA here is from genome assembly GCA_963621535.1 of Paludibacteraceae bacterium. Classification (GTDB taxonomy): domain Bacteria; phylum Bacillota_I; class Bacilli_A; order RFN20; family CAG-826; genus Alloenteromonas. The sequence continues at coordinate 6,609 of CAVFEQ010000060.1, forward strand.
CGTCAAGAACGGCTTGGCTATAAAGAACCACATCTTCGGAATTATCACTAGAAAGAGAGAAATAACCGATGCCTTCCTGCACGATGTTCAATCTTTTGTTGTCGGCGCTTCCTTCAAGGATGAGCGAGGGGAGCTTATCCCCGTGCCAATAAGAATAGACGGCTTTGCCGCTTTCGCTGCCTAAAGCGTAATTGAAGGAGCCATCAACGTGGAGGGCGAAGCTGTTCTTTTTGTCGTGGGCGATGAAAGCATCGTTAAACAAGGCGTCGTAACGTTCGCCGTTGATAAAGTAGCTGACATTGTCTCCGTTAGAGACGCGCACGGACACTTCTCCCTTGTCTGGAGAGACGACGTAATTGACTCCATCAACGGAAAAGGAGAGGGATTTGCGGTTATTTGCGACGATGTAGGTATAATCTACCGCCTTATTATTCCAGCTCACAGCATAATCCCACTTGTCCCGATCATAGCCAAATGAGACGGTGTTGACCTTGTCGGTGAAGGTACCTTCTAGGTCTGTTGTGACATCAACGGGATAGACCTTCGTCGTTCCGTTTGTCTCGTAGGTTAGATAAAGGTCGCCCAAATGAAGATTTGCTACTTCGTCTCCGAAGGTGGCTTTTAACAACAACCCTTGGTCATCAAAATCCACTGAATAGGTTCCTGATTTCTCGCCGAAGGTAATGGTTTCCTCCCCGACGTCAAGCGTAACGCTGACGCTTTCCTTGGTATCGCCGTCGAAGAGGGTTAAGCCATTGAAGGCTCCCTCATCGCTGTAATAGCAGGTGTAATCATAAACGGGGTCGTAGAGTTCGAACCCGCTTGTGCCTTTAACGATCTGATACTCATCGTAGCCGTAGCCATCGGAATCATAGAATTCCACGGTGTAATAAGCCTCATCATCTTCGCCTGCACGGATTCTCGCCAACACGTACCACTGTTGCTCATTGGTGAAGCTTCCATAATAAGGATAGCAACGGCCCATAGGGTAGGCGTCTCTATCTGGGTCGAAATTGGGATCGATGACTTCGTAGTAGTTATACTCGCTGCCGTCCCCAAAAGACGAATACGTGCCGGCGTATTTGCCGATATCGGGCTGAAAGGTCGCGATGGTTTCGTAGATGTCGTCAACCTTTTTATCAAGATGGACGAACCCGTCGTTTACGACGTCTGCGTATAGGCAATAAGACGCGCCATTGTTATAAGGTGCATCGAAATAGACGGCGGGAACCTGCTTTAAGGTAGACTCATCGGCTAAAGAGCCCAAGGTGAAAACGTCAACGCTGGTCGGCTTTAGCGACAAATCGCTGTCCCCCTCCCATTTCAACGTTTTTTCGTCGACGGTGAGGGACCCTCCTCCGCCATAGAATTTGCCCTTAAGGTAGCTTAGGGCACCATCATCGATGTCGATGTTCGGGAGCGATGCAGAGGATTCGCTGCTATCAACGCCATCATCGATTGAAGAGGAACTGCTAGAGCTGTTGTCTTGATTGGCTCCGGCACAGGCCGAAAGGGCGATTGTTCCCAAAGCCAACGCCAAAGTTAGGACTTTGTTTTTCTTTTTCATGGATTAACCTCCAAATCTCAAGTTACCATTCATCCAATTTTCGTCAATGAAAAACCGCAGGAACGGAAAAAGGCTTTTGCAGCAAAAAAAGACCAAGCGCTTTCGCTTGGCCCTAATTCCGTTGTCTTAAGACCAAAAACTTAATACAATTTGCACCCACTTGCCATTTTTCCGTGTGCTTGTTGCACCCACCTTTTTCCGGGTTATTTTTCTTTCATCTTGCTTTTGAAGACAAGTATCGCGCTTACAAAAGCCACAACCGTATAGGCTAAAACGATTAAAAGAGGTAATACAAAATCAGTATATATATATCGCCTATTCCTATAACGGCATTTTGTACGAGCGTTGTTGCATTCTTGAAAGACAATACCTTCATGAAAGTTATCATGCCATCACTTAATCCTTCTATAGGAAACCACATCCCCGATAGCACAGACTGACCAACGATGACGATAGAAGAAATGCCGCCGATTGAATTTTCATTGCAGAGTGAGCCAAATAGTATCCCCGTGCCGATGAAGAACAGCGAAGTTACGAGGCTCAAAAGAATAGACCATATCATTCCAACGCCGAATAGAGTCATATCAAAAATCCCGCCAATTAGGAAGAATAAAACGGATTGGACAAATGCGATCGGTAAAACGCTGATTGCATAGGATAAGATAAATTCATAGGATTTTGCTTTTGATACGTAAAGCCTTGTAAGGAACGACGTGCTTCTATCCATCGATATTAAAAGACCGACAAACAATGTCAAAAAGCTCTGAGAGAAAACAACAATGCCGGGTGCTAAATATTTCATTTGGAATTGGTCTGTCAGGTTATGGAAGATGAGATAGAAAAGAATTTCCATAACTAAAGGCAAGGCGAGAGTGAAACTTAAAGAAAGAGGATCTCTTAAAATTTCTTTTATGTTTCTATTTGTAAGCGCAAATATCCTTTGAAGTGATTTACTCATCTTTCTCACCTCCGGATGCGATTTGAATAAATGCCTCTTCAACATTGGGCTTTCCTGTTTTCTCATAAAGATCTTCTTTCGCCCCAATGAAAAGAAGCTTCCCGTCTTTCATGATTCCGATCCTGTCCGACAGAGCCTCCGCTTCTTCCATGTAATGGGTGGTAAGGATGATTGTCATCCTGCCTTTTAATGCCTGAATCGTTTTCCATAGCTCCCTTCTCGCGATGACATCAAGCCCCAAAGTAGGCTCGTCAAGAAAAAGAACCTTCGGATGAGAAACAAGCGCTAAGGCGATGGAGAGTTTTCTCTGATATCCGCCCGATAGCTTTGAAGCCTGTTTGTTTTTTACCACAACAAGTTAATAAGTTAGGTACATAGTCTTTGCACGATCCGGAAAAACATCAAAAACGCCAGATTTTTATCGGAATCTGGCGTTTTTTCGCTTGAGGAGCCTTCGG
>CAVFEQ010000061.1:0-8976 GCA_963621535.1 Paludibacteraceae bacterium
AAAAAAGCTAGATAACATCGCGCTTTATTATGGACATTTTGCAAACTAGAACTTTTTATAAATCGTGTTAACCAGTGTGCAAGAATCGCTGGAACGATCGATTTTATACAAGGAGAAAATCGCGCCATTGGTCGTATTGTAGGAACCTCCGGCTATACATGTGATATAGCCTTGCTCTTGGACGTAAAAGTCAACGCCTGGACCATATAGGGAGTCGTATTCGTTCCCCGCTAACTTGATGGTGCTGCTCGTTGCGTATTTGCTTGGAGTGGCGCCGTCCGTCCAGCCAATGCTGTAGTAGAGGGATTTGCCTGTCATCAAAGTGTTGAAATTCGATTTGACCTTCGAATACTGTTGGAAAACCGCATTGGATGAGGATGATGTGGCATCGATACAATCAGATCCGGTTATGCTCGAGCTGTTGTCGTCGTCCTTTATTTTGTACAAAGGGTAATTTGAGTCGGAAATTTTGGAATAATCAAAGCCATACAGCACAAATTTGCTTGAATCGTATGTCCCCGAACTATTGTTCAGCGACGTGGAGATCTTTGAAAGCGCGTTAACCGAATAACGGGTGGTGAACGAGCTTGAGTAGTAATATTTGCCCGGGCTACTCGTGGTTACCCCGGTGATGAAGCCAGGGTTGGTAGCAGTTGGGTTTTCGCCTTGGCCATTTTGATATTCCACAGTCGTCTTTGATACGACCCCGCTGACCCCGCTGTCGCTAGTGTTGCTGGATGTAACCGAAAATTCCGACATCTGATCGAGATCAAGATCTATATTGAGCGGAAAATAGGAGATGCCCTCAGAAGGTCCGCCAGAAATATACCCAACATCACCGGTTTTTGTGGTGAAGTCGTGGAATGCGACGTTTTTCTTTTGGGACATTACGTAAAGGCCCTGCTTTTTTAGATTATATTTTTCGCCATTGTTTTGATAGTAATTCAAAATGCTTGATCCTACGCTCCTGTATGTGTTGTTAGCGCCCAAGATATAGCTCAACCTTTTGCCAAAAGAATACATGTCAATGCTTCCGCCCCAGTCGGTCCCGCTTGACCCGTCCTCTGGTTTTCCAGCCCAAGAGAAGTTGTTCGCGTTGTAATCCCCGACGAGGGAATATTTGCTCAGCTTGTCGTTGCTCGTCCCAAGGACCTCATCAGCGATGACCCCGACGTTCATGCCGAAGTTTAAATTCCCTGACCTCACCCCGCAATATTCCATTTGACCGTTGACATAACCCGCTAAAAGACCCGCTAAGGTGCTCTTAGCCACCGTGCTGATTTCAAGGCCATCGAAATAGAGGTTATTGACCGCGTTTACATAGGTGGTCGTCGTTTCGCCGTCCGAACTGCTTGTGGAGCGGATGGTGTAGGTGGCGCTAGTCACGGTGCCGCTGTTGTTCTTGCAATTGACCGTGCCGGTAGTGGTGGAACTAGACGTGCTGGAGGCGCTAGAGGAATATTGACCGATGATGCCGAAGAAGCCGACGATCTCGGCGTTAGAAAGCATCGTCCCCGCGTCGTTTTTACTGGCCCCGTTTGGGATGTCTGTAAGCTTGCTCCAAGAGTTGCTTATCTTGAGGTTGCTGATTGTATAACCGCCCCCTTCAAAGTTCCCGACGAAGGGAAAATCCTTAGTCCCCGCCGGAGGCAAGGTGTAACCGTCCGCGTCGATGTCGTTCATCAAGACGAAGTAGCATTGCTGATCGATGACCCCATCGCCATTTTCGTCGCGGTTGAAGAAGCCAAGGTCTTGAAGCCAGTTGAAATAATAAAGCTGCTTCGCGGTCTTTATGCCGTAAGGGTGGGTAATCGTGCCATCGGCCTTCCCGTCTTCGTTCACCGGCGAAAAATAAGAGCCGGTCGCCTCCCCATTTATCCCGTCGACCTTTTTCGTCGATTTAGGCGAGACGAACCAAGCTAGGGAAGTAAGCCCCAAGGTGCAGCCTAAGGAAAGGAAGGCGATTCCGAGGACAAAGATGGCTTTCTTGGTTACGCCGCTTTTTTGCTTCGCTTTCATTGGTTCCCTTTCCTAGAAACTAGGAAACGATACGCCTTTAGGGGAGAAATGGCAAAAGGGTTTGCTGGCCATGATGGGTTGAATTGGATCTGCGACGCTTTTGTGACTTTTTATTCACGCCTCTAAGCTAAGAATCTTTGCCAAAACACGTTTGCCTATTCCTTCTTTCTGCTTTTGAGCCTGCAAAGCAAGAATGGTTTTTGCAATGGCAAGAAGAACGGACAACCCTTCCTGTTTAACAGGTGGATGGACTAGGAATACCCCAAAATCCTTTTAATTTGCTTTCCCTAGCGATGGAAAAAACGTTCGAACATAATGCTTCTAGAAACGTTATTAAGATTGTTTCATCGCTTAAGAACGGCCCTTATTTCGCTTTTGGAGAAGCAAAAAGCGAAATTGAAAAACGAAAAGCGAAAAAAATTTCGTTTTCTTAAACGGAATTTCGCTTTTCCTTTTATAATAACGAAGGAAAGGGGTGCGTATATGACGATAAGCGAACTTCTAAAGACGGATTTCTTTGAGAACAAGACCAATGAATTAAAGATGCGTTTAGACGAGAAAAAGCCCGAAGATTGGATGAGGGTATTGGCCTCTTTCGCCAATGGAGAAGGCGGCAGTCTTTATATCGGAGTCAGAGACGATGGGCTGCTCGCCGGGTTTAAGAAAGAAGAAATCGACCACGAAAGGCTCATCCTTACCAATCACGTGAATCAGTTCCTTTCCCCTCGGGTGCCTTTGACATTTTCCTATTTGCCTTATAAGGAAGGGGAAGAGACGCGTTATGTGATGAAGATAGATGTCTCCCCCTCGGGCCTAAAGCCCGTCTATCTCACCTACAAAGGAAACCAAGGGGTTTATGTGCGGGAAGACGGCTTTTGCCGCCTCGCAAGCCGCGAGGAAATCGGCAGGATGTATAACGTCATCGAGAATTTCCCTTTTGATTTGCAAAAGACCAAGATCAAGTACAACGCATCCGATTTCTCGCGCTTATTCGCCGTCTACGAGGAGAAAACCGGGAAGGCGTTGACGGATAAAATCCTCTCCTCCATCGGCTTTTTCGATGAAGAAGGTTATCTCAGGCAAGGGGCTTTGTTTTTCAAAGATGGCTATCAAGACGAATCTTTGCTCATCAAAGCCGTTGAATGGCCGGGCGTTGATCGGGGAGGGGACGTTTTCCTCCATCCCGCCTCTTGCTCCTCCTCTTTGCTTGAGGAAGTGGATTTTTGCCTTTCTTTCGTGAAAGCCCATTCGAAAGAGGGATATAGGAAGGAAGCCTCGACGCGAGTGAAGTTCTTTTCTTACCCCGAGCGTTCCGTCTTTGAAGCGGTGGTGAACGCCTTGGCTCATCGGAATTATTATTTCCCGGGATCTTTCATTCAGCTCGATCTCTTCCTTGACCGTCTGGAGATTGTCTCACCCGGCTGTTTGCCTTCGAAAGTCCCAAGCATGGAGCGGATTTATGATCTCGCCTCCATTCGCCCTCAGCCGAGGAATACCCTCATCTGCAAAGTTTTCACACTGATCCGTTACATGGAGGCCCTAGGCAGCGGGTTCGAAAAGATAACGAGCGATTACTCTTCTTGCGACCTTGGCCATAAGCCCTTCGCGAAAAGCTACAACGACTCCTTCGTTTTGACTCTGCCTGACCTTACTTATTCTTCCGGCGTTCTTAACGAGGGCTCTCTCCCTAATGTTTCCCATTCCTTCATCGAAAAAGGCAGCGAATACGATGACCGCATCCTCTCCTATTGCTATATGCAGGGGAGAAAAGCCCCTGAAATCGCTTCTTTCCTTAACGTTTCTTTGTCGACGCACCTTAGGAAAGACATCCTTGGGAATTTGGTGAGTCAGAGGTTCTTGTTCATCAAGGCTAGAGGCAAAAGGAACGTCTATTTCACCAATAGAGAAAAGGTCTCCCTTCGCTGATTTCGCTTTTGGAGAAACGAAAAGCGAAATTGGAAAACGAAAAGCGAAATATTTTTCGTTTTTCCTTTCTCGCCGTAACGGTCGAGGATAGAAAAACGATTCCTATACCTCATCGTTTCCTTCGCTTTTTTCATCAAAGAGGCCGTTATAAATGTAAACGTAACCCTACTTCATTAACGATGAAGTTTTCAGTGAAGTATAGTGAAGTAGGACTTCATTATAACTTCATTAAGCGCTATGATTGTCGTGATGGAGGATGAATATGCTGATTGAAGAATTGATTCCCAACGTGAACTTAGAAAACGACGTCGTCGAATTTAAAGGCATAATCCAGGAAGGGGAGAATCCCGCTGACCCGAAGCATCGGCTGGAATACGGCTGGCTTAAGGAGATCGTGGGGTTTGCTAACGGCCAAGGCGGTTCCTTGTATGTCGGGGTAGACAACAAGTCGCATAAGGTTTTGGCCTTGGACCATGAAACATTCGACAAGATCGTCTTGATGGTCCATCGCCTTATCAAATCCCATATCGAGCCGCCGATCGTTTACAAGATCATCGAGCACCCCGTTCCGGGCAAGAAACCTCTGCGTTACGTCCTTGAGATAGCAGTCCAACAGACGAAGTATCCGCCCATCAGCTTGCGGTTTGATGGCGAGGGCTCTATTTTCGTCCGCCATTTCGGCCAAACTTCCGCGGCCACGGGGGAGGAGATAAGAAATTTGGTCGCCTGCAGCGAGTTCGTCTCTTACGATGACTTTTTCAGCGAAGAGAGCTATCGCGAGGAGGATTTCACCAAACTTCTCCAGTATTACGCGAGGAGCCACCCTGGGGAAAAGCCGACCTTGAAAGAGCTGATTTCAATCGGGTTCATCTCCAGCGAAAGAAAGCTTTCGCGGGGGGCTTTGCTTTTTAAAGACGACTGCGCCTCTTCTAGGACTTTGGTAGTCTGCTGCCAGTTTCAAGGGGTGAGCAAAGGGGAGGATGTTTTCTACGCGAGCAAGTCAATGTGCGGGAATCTGCTGGAGGAATACCTCTTCATGAAGGAATTCGTCAAAAGCAGAAGCGCGGACGGCTTCGTCAAGGTTGGCGATGGGAGGGTAAAGTTGGTCTCCTATCCGGAAGAGGCGCTTAGGGAAGCCCTCATCAACGCTTTGGGGCATCGGAATTACTTCATGATGGGCCGCCAAATCGAGGTTAACCTCTATAAAGACAGGCTGGAGATCATCTCTCCGGGGTCTTTAGTAGGGTCTAGGGATCTGAAGGAGGAGAGAGATCTCTCCTCGATTGAGCCCGCGCGGAGGAATGAAGTCATCTGCAACATCTTTACGATGCTTGAACTAATGGAAAAAAAGGGCTCAGGCTTTGACAAGATCGAAAAGGCCTATGCGGGATATGAGGGGGGCTATCGCCCCTTCGCCTCCTCAAATAGCCAATCTTTTGCCTTGGTCCTGCCTGATTTGGCCCATGAAGGAGGGGTGGTCAGCCAGATTAGCGGCCCGAGGGTCCATACTTTTGAGCTTCTCGAGGGGAAATACGATTTGCCCATCCTTTCATATTGCTACAACCAGAAAAGAGACGCCGGGGAAATCGCCTCGTATCTAAAGGTGACTCCTTCGACTTATTTCCGGTCGTCTGTGCTGAAGCCCTTGGTGGAGAAAGGGTATCTGCGCATCATCAAGATGGGCAGAACCCTATTCTTCCAATCCAATCCCGAGAGGGTATTGGTGGATTGACTTCATTGCTGGCGAAGTTTTCAGTGAAGTATAGTGAAGTAAGACTTCATTATAACTTCATTTAGAAAGTGGCTTCCTTGATTTATATAGGCCGTTTCTTTAGGCGTCATGGATGTTTTTCTAAATTCTTTTTTGAGCCTGTCACTTAGCGCTTATCACCCCTCTTAGGAACGCCCGAGCTTAAACTTAAGGATGACGTGGGATAGACCAGACGTCTTTGGAGTCGACCTTGGTCAGACCGGTGCCAAACATATGAGGATCCAATTTGACTTCGTTCCCGGCGAGCCCGCGCATGGTCTCGCCCTTGAGAGCGTCTTGACCGTAGTCCACGTACTCGCTGAGGGCCTCAATCACGGATCTGAGGTTGCAGATTTCCATCCCGCCTAGGTGGTAGATGTCGTACCAGCTTTTTATCGCAAAGAAGTCGACGCCGTATTTCAGAGGGAGCCCCCTCACCTTATTCTCGATGAAACCGAAGACAGGGACGAGGCGACCTGAGCGGAGCAAGGTGTATTTCTCGAACGTGTTTAAGCTTGATTGGCTGCTGCTTCTCCTTATGGGTAGAACGCCGGTCATACAGACAAGGTCTAAGAAAGAGAAGACACCCCTTGCTTTGAAGAGACTGCATTCGAAACTATTAACGCCAGGCGGGGTCGACCCGCTTGATGGCAAGTTTCGGATTTTCTTGAAAGTTTTTTCCTTCAAGAGATCAAGATGTTCTTTTTAACTCTTACTTAACTGGGCAACGGCACTCATGCATCGGTTTCTTAAGTATGCATGAATTTGCCGACACCGTGTCCCTTAATTCTTTAGGATTCTAATGCCTAGAAATGCAAAATGAGGCAAAAGCAAACAAGGGGTGGAGCACTATGAAAAACGGGGGAATGAGTTTTCTTCTTGATACGTGCTGGGCGAGGTTACAGATGCTGAGGCTGAACGCTTCTTGAAAGAATTTTATAGCCCTAAGGAAGAGCAAACCTGGAAGGGTTTAAGCTGAGGTGCAGTCCTCCTTGCTAGAAGGGGTCTTCGTCCCAGAACTAGAAGGCGTTAACACTTCGGCGCTTTGATAGTAATAAACCCCAACGGTGTCGTTAAGCCTTCTAAAAGCGAGGACGGTCTCGCCCGCCGCCGTGTTTCCAATTTTGAAGGTTACTTCCGATATGGCGTAATCTTCATTCTTCTCGTACGCTTTGGAAGTTTCGTTGTAGTTTTTGATTTTCATCAGCGATCCCGAAGAATCCTTGGTGACGAAATCAAAATTGGTGATGACGGTTTTGGTGGTTGTATCGTCGCCCGAGGAGCCGTCTGTGCCAATGTCAAGATAAAATATTTCCGGCGAGCCGGAGGCTGACGCGTTGACGTCTGCATCGTTTGTGATGAAAAACTCATAGCCCGCATCAATGTCGTCTTGAGTTATGTTTATTCCGTAATAGACGTTTTGATTACCTGGGAATGAGAAACCGACCATGCTGTTTGACCAATCATCTCTAAAATTGACTAAATATGTTGTGTTCTTGAATCCGACCGAATAGTTTTTGGCCTCGTTTCTAATTAATCTCACAATTAGAACGACGGGACGATTCCATGTTCCGGATATGGTTCCGGAGGCTATGAACTCGAACCTTCCCGGCTTAATTGGAGCAATCCATATTCCGTTTGTAGGAATAAATAGGTTACCGGTCCATGTTCCAACTCGAGCATCTTGGATTACGGTATATGCAGAAGACGATGTCGGAAAGCTTTTTGCGCTGGTTTGGTTTGACGCATTAAAATTAGAAGTTCCTGTCAACGCAATTGCGTTGTCACTGTTTTTCCCCGTTTCGGTTTCTTTGGCCAAGTAATTCTGGATTTTTTCTTTTTGGGCATCTTCTAACGAAGTGTAAGTAATAGGCGAATTCGTCGCGGTCGTGATAGATGAAAAATCTTTGCTTGTGTAGGTATCCTTATATACGCTTAGGCCCCCACTGTAATACCCGATGTTCGTCGCGCTTTCATTGGCTTTAATTGTCGATCCGTTGCTTACGGATATGTTTGCTCCGCTAGAATTGACGGTGGTCGTGCCCGAGCCCGTAACGACGGAAGCGGAGGAGTCGAGTTTGATCGGGATCGCGTAGTTGTTTGGTATGGATAAAGGATTGGAAGACGAATCCAATGAAGCGCTTAATTTGTTGTAGAGACTATAGACGTCGATACTGGTCCCATAGCCTTCATCGCCCGAATCGCTGCTGTCCTTGTCTTGGTCATAGGAGTACTTTTCTGTGTTGTAATCCCCAATCAAAGCGAATCTAGACACTTTGGAGAAATTGCTTAGATTAGAAGTCGCCCCATTGATGTTCATCTTCGCGTAATGGACGCCGCAATTGTCGATCATTCCGTTGACATACCCTGCGAAAATACCAATGAGGAGGTTGCTCTTGTCGGAGGTCTTGATCGTAATGTTATCCAGATAGAGGTTCTTCACCTCGTTGGCTTCGCTGTCATAGCTCACGCTGGGGGTGTTGCTATATTGCCCGATGATGCCGAAGAAGCCGACGATGCTGGCTTGGCTCGTGTTATTGAACTCAGTGACGGTGAGCCTGGAGTTTGTCGTATCAAGAAGAGAGGGGTATTGACTGATGTAGTTCGTATCGATTTTGTTAGCGATTGTCAGGTTCGTGATCGTGCAGTTGTTCGCGTCGAAATTCCCCACGAAGGGGTATTTCTCGATGCCGATCGGCGGGAGGGTGTAGCCGTTTGCATCAAGCGTGCTTACGCCGTTTTTGATTTTAAAGTAGGTGGTTGGGATCGTCTCTTCGGCGGAGCTGTCTTCTGCGCTTTTGGCTTCGTTGAAGTAGCCCATGTCCTGAAGCCAGGCGAAATAATAAAGCTGCTTGGCGTTAGCGATGATGTAGGGGTCGCCTTCCACCCCGGTCCCGCCATCGAAATAGGAGCCGGTGGCTTCTCCGTTTAGTCCGCTGACGCTTGCGGTTGTGGTGGGGGAAGAGAACCAGGCCAAAGAGGAGATGCCAAGCGTGCAGCCAAGCGCGATGAAAGAAAGCCCCAGGATGAGGAATGGTTTCTTGAACGTTTCCTTTCTTTTGCTCTCGTTCATCGTCTGATCTGACCTTTTAGGTCAACAAAGAATATTGGGTCTTTTCCAAAAGTTGTCAAGGCGCTTTTTGCGTATTGACTTCCACGATTTTGCCATTTTGTGCATCAAAAATAACCGAAGGTTATTCAAAACAAAGTCAGCTGATTCGGCTTCGGCCGTCGGGTTCGTTTCTTGATCTCCGGCCTGCCCTGGGTGTGCCCCAGGATGA
>CAVFEQ010000062.1:0-8873 GCA_963621535.1 Paludibacteraceae bacterium
ATATGCTGAAGCTATTGAGAAATTAAGAAAAAAGATGCTGTTGACGCAAACCGAGCTTGCCGATTTGCTCGGAGTCTCTTTTGGAACTGTGAACCGTTGGGAAAGCGGAAAATATGAGCCGACGATGAAAATGAAAAGAAAGCTGGTCCCATATTTTGAACGATATGACATAAAAGTGGATGAATAATGAATTAAAAATAGTCACGTATTTTGCTACATAAAGGCTAACTTAAACGGAGGATTTCAAAATGAGCAAGAAAGCAATCGAAAAAGCAATCAACATCGATAACATATTATTTAACTGCAGAGATTATTTAAGAGCGGCAAGAAACTCCGGCTCATTCTTTGAGAAGAGAGACATGATGCTTACATTAGTTTTCTTGCGATTTATAGGTGAAAAATACGAAGACGGTATTGAAAAATTATCTAAAACCCTTATTGAACAAGGTTTAGATCCTGATGATGAAAATATTAGAGCCGCGTTTTTCGATGATGCTACGTTTACAGACGGAACGTACAACCTTCCCGTGGAAGCTAGATGGAGTACTATCATTAACACCCCTGCAACAAAGCTCAATACCGCACTCGATGAAGCCTTAAAGAACATTGGTGACACATCACCCCAATTAAAAGGGTGTTTCATTGAAGGCACATTCACAACAAGAAATCTTGCGGCAAACGACATTAAAAAGATTGTTGATGAAGTAAATAAAATTAGCCATAAAGCCTTTGGAGAAGAAAAAGACCTTATCGGCAGGGTTTATGAGTATTTCTTAAAGGAATTTGCCGTTAACGCCACCAAAGAAGAGGGAGAATTCTATACCCCACACGATGTAGTTCAGCTTATCGCCTCAATGGTAGAACCTTTTGATGGCACTTTATATGATCCAGCATGCGGTTCCGGTGGCATGTTCATTCAAAGTGCCGAGCTTGTCAAATCAAAACAAGGCAGTTTGAATAGCATCAATATCTATGGCCAGGAAAAAGAAGCAGCCACTTACAGGCTTGCTAAAATGAATCTTGCTCTTCGTGGCATCAGTCACAATCTGGGCGGAACTAACGATTCGAGCTTCACCAACGATTTGCACAAAGGCTTGTATTTCGATTACATAATGGCCAACCCACCATTCAACCTTAAGAACTGGTATAACAGCGATTTGCAAAACGATCCCAGATGGGCGGATTATGCGACGCCTCCGGAGAGCAATGCCAACTACGCATGGATTTTGCACATGCTATATCATTTGAAACCGGCCAGCGGCGTAGCGGGGTTCTTGCTTGCCAACGGCGCTTTGAACGACAGCGATACTTTGGAAATAAGGAAAAAACTCATCGAAAACGATAAAGTTGAAGCCATCATCGTCCTTCCCAGAGAACTGTTCATCACGACGGACATCAGCGTCACCCTTTGGATACTCAACCAAAACAAAAAAGGAGGCAAGTATCATGGGAGGAATCTTAGAAACCGTGAAAAAGAGATTTTGTTTGTTGATCTGAGGACATGGACGGAAAACGCCGTCAAGAACGAAAACAAGAAGAAGGTTCGCCTAAGTCCCGAGCAAATCCAAAAAGCCGCGGATATTTACCACGATTGGCAAAGCGAAAAGACCGATGGAAAACACTATGAAGTTCCTGAACTTTATAGAAGTGTTGACATAAATGAGATAAAAACCAAAGGTTGGACTTTGACGCCAAGCAAATACATTGAATTTATTGATCATGACATGGATATAGATTTTCAGAAGGAAATGTCGAGAATTCAATGCGAAATGCAAGAAATAATGAAGAAAGAAAAGAAATCCCAAGAAATGCTTGAGGATGCTTTTGAAGGTATCGGATATGGCATTAAAGAAAATTAAACTTGGTGAATTGATTGAACAATGCGTCGAAACTAACACGAATGAAAAATATGGATTGGCGTTCGTTAAGGGTATCTCAACCCAAAAGCAATTTATAGATACGAAGGCCAACATGGATGGCGTGCCGTTAAAAAACTACAAGATTGTCGAGCCGGGATGTTTTGCTTATGTTCCGGACACATCACGAAGAGGCGACAAGATATCACTTGCATACAACAACGCCAAAGAAGTTGTCTTGGTATCTTCCATTTCTGTTGTATTTAAGGTTTCAAGCCCATTACTTTCGCCTGATTATTTATTCATGTATTTTAAAAGGCAAGAATTCGATCGCTACAGTCGTTTTAATTCATTCGGATCCGCAAGAGAACCTTTTAACTGGCAAGACATGCGCGATATTGAATTGGAGCTCCCCGACTTGCCTATCCAAGAGAATTTTGCAAATATTTATCTTTCAATGTTAGAAAATCAAAAATCTTATGAACGAGGATTGGGCGATTTGAAATTAGTTTGCGATGGGTTTATCGAAGATTTGAGAAAAAAGATTCCCTCTGAGAAGATTGGACCCTATATTAAATGTACTGATAGAAAAACAGATAATCCTTCTTTGAAAATCCAAGGTATCTCTAATCAAAGAAAATTAGCCGATTCCAATAGTAGGGTAAATGGTGTTGAAACCGACAAGTATCTAAGAATAGACCCAAACGAGTTTGGATATAGCCCTATTCATATTAACGATGGTTCTATTGCTTTTAATGATAGTGACGAATCTTATTTGCTGTCGCCTATTTATAAAACCTTCAAAGTTATCGACGAAAATAAACTCAATTCAGAATATTTGATGATGTGGTTTTCGCGAGACGAATTTACAAGATATTGTTGGTTTTATGCTTTTGGAAGCGCAAGAGATACATTTGATTGGGATCAACTACGTGATGTACAAATACCAATCCCGGACATAAATGTTCAACGTGCCATAGTTAAAATTTACACGGCTTATAAAACCAGAAAAGAAATCAACGAACAATTAAAAGAACAAATTAATAATATTTGTTCTATCTTGATTAAAGGCTCGATAGAAGAGGCTTGTTGACATGATGAGCTACGCGGATTTGAATGCATTCATAGAGAATTATATAAAGAATGATAAATCGCAACGAGCGTTGATGCTTACCGCACCGTGGGGCACAGGCAAAAGCTATTATGTAAAAAACAAACTATGCCCTTTTTTGCGTGAAAACAGATTGAATTACGCCGTCGTTTCTTTGTATGGCCTTCAGAGCCTGAAGGAAATAAACAAAGAACTGTTTCTTGAGATCAAACTCCAGAGAATCCCCAAAAAGTATAGATGGCTTAGCGCTTTCGGAAGAACTCTAATTAGCGGAACCGCCGTCGTTGGTAAAACCATCCTGAAACAATTGGTCAATGTAAATATTGACATCAGTATCAAAGAGCCGAATTACGAAAAAATATATAAGTCAATCAGTTTGAAGGACAGATTGATCGTTTTCGAAGATTTGGAGCGTGCGAGCGTCGATATCGTCGAATTTCTAGGATACGTGAATAATTTGGTTGAGCAGGATGGTGTAAAGGTTCTCATCGTGGCCAACGAGGATGAAATCATCGAGCTTGAAAAAGCCGACAACGATGGTAATAAAAATCCAAATTACACGTCTAAATCCATAAGTTATCTCAAGATAAAGGAAAAAACCGTAAGCGATACGCTCCACTTCGTTTCAAACACCATTGAAACAATCACCAGCATTGTTAGATCTTTCGACAATCCTATATTCAACAAACTCCTTGAGGAAAAAGATCCTAATGGGGATGCGTCATTTTCTAGAAGAGTTTGCCAGCAATTGGGTGTTTTAAAATGTCATAATTTAAGATCCGTCCTTTACGCCTGCCAAAAAATGCACGAAGTAACAAAAAAAGGGGGGAACGATTTCGATCTGAAGTTTATCGAGAGCCTCTTCGTCGGAACGATTTGTTACAGTATCAAGGCAAACAATGGCGGAAGCAGAATCTGGGATAGCCAATCTTTTTTATCTCAGCATTTGGGGACAAACGCATACCCTTTGCAAAAAGCCATGTATGATTACATCGAAAACCATGTTTACGTATATGAGAATTTCAAAGAATTGGAGTCTCTTTATTTAAACGCTAGTGATATTAGCGTCGCTGATGAAAAACTGAAGGTTTTATATAGTTATTACGTTTCCAACGAGGAAGAATTGAAATCAACCCTAGAGTTCATTCGGGATAGTCTTGATGAAGACACGCATATACCCCATGACGACTACGCAAGAATCGCCAACTACCTAATCTCAGTAAAACACGAAGTTGGCTTCAAGGGCGAAATTGACGAATGCCTTTCTTTGATGCTCAAAAACGCAAAAAGTTCAATCGACGACGGACACAAAGTCAACACCTACCTAAAGTCCAGTATTCAATTGATGGATAATGAATCAACGCAAGAGTTTGAAAAATTCATAAACGAAATAGAAAGCCACCAAAAGAATCTGGATGAAAATATTCGGATTTTTACATATAGCCCAAAAGATATTCCTGACTTTTACGAACACTTAACGAAAAACAAAATCACGTTTACAGATAGGAACGGATTCATTAATAAATTCGACTCTTCAAAGCTGATATCTATGTTGGGAGAAGCCTCAGCTAAAGAAATTGACGATTTTAGAGGGATAATCCAATACGTATATCTAAGTTTTTCCAATATTAATGACTACTTTAGGTGCGATCTTCTTTCACTAAAAGAACTTGTCGAGAAATTAGAAAGCATCGATTTTGACAATGGAAAAATCGATAAGATTCAAAAGTTTCAATTGAATATGTTGAAAGATAATTTAAAAGACATTGTTTTAAAACTAGAGGCCAAAGGATAAGGGGAGAGTAAGGAAATTATGGCAAAATTAAATGAATACAACGGTCATTATTGCGAATCCGAATACGAATATGCATTCATCGGTTTTTTAGAGCAAGAAGGATGGAACTATTGTTCGGGATATAATGTTAGCAGGCTCACCAAAAGAGACGTCTTAATTAAAGACGACTTCTTCGCCTTTCTAAAGAAAACGCAGCCAAATCTGAAAGATTATGATTTAGAAACTGTTTATGACCAAACAAGACTCGTTGGTGGCGAAAGCGATTTCGCTACGCTTCACAAAGTATATGGCTGGATGGTTGATGGATTAAATATCGTTGATTCAGAAGGAAAAAATAAACATGTTGAGCTTATTGATTTTGAGCGTCCATCTAACAATGTTTTTAAGGCCATTAATCAACTTGTGATTGAATACACAAATAACGGCAAAAACGAAACTAGAAGACCAGATGTTGTCTTATATGTTAATGGATTGCCGCTATGTATCGTTGAATTAAAGAATCCTGCCGATGATAAGGCGACAATCCATGATGCCTGGGAGCAAATCAATATCAGATATTGGAGGGACATTCCTCACCTGTTGCATTATTGCCCGTTAGCTTGTATCTCAGATGGCGTCAAAACAAGATTGGGAACCGTGAGAACTCCATATGAGCATTTTTATGCTTGGAGAAGGGTCAATGACGACGATAAGGTTTCGACGTTGCCGTTTGAAGAAACGAAAACAATGATTGAAGGCGTATATTCGCCTGTTAGATTTTTGGAAATTTTTAGAGATTATATTTATTTTAAAGACTCACAATTTGATGGGGATGAGTTCGAGATAGTATGTAGGTATCCACAATTCTTCGCTTCCCGGTTGCTCAAACAAAGCATTGTCAAATCAGTTAAAGAGAAGACGGGTAAGGGCGGAACGTATTTTGGTGCAACTGGGTGCGGCAAAACGTACACGATGGCCTTTTTAGCGCGCCAATTATCACTAAGATGTTCCGACATTCCCGAAATTGGTTCCCCCACCATCGTTATGATTGTCGATAGGGACGATCTTCAGAACCAAGGAGCTAAACTGTTCACCACGAGCACCGAATTCTTAAACATTGGATCCGTTGAAGTTATCCCGACAAGAAACAAATTAAGAGAAGAACTTCAGACAAGACAAAGCGGCGGATTCTACATTTGCACAATCCAGAAGTTTTGCGATAGGGAAAACGACAAAATAGGTTTAATCAACGGCAGAAGAAATATAATCTGTTTTTCAGACGAAGCACATAGAAGCCAATTGGATAAATCTACAAAAATCCAATTTAGCAAAGACGCCGATAAGAATATGAAAGCGTTGATTTCAAAGCCATATGCCAAAGTTCTTAGAGAGGCGTTTCCTAATGCTACTTTTGTCGGATTTACAGGTACTCCAATAGCGGAAACTTATCAAACATTCGGCGAAGAAATCGATAGATATACCATGGATCAAGCCGTCGCTGATGAAATCACCGTATCCATTAAGTATCAACCAAGAATCGCAAAAGTATTGTTCGATAAGGAGAAAATTAAATTAATCGAAGACTATTACAAACGGTGTGAAGATGAAGGATCTTCTCCAGAAGATATAGATGCCTCTAAAAAGGCCATGAGTTCTATGGAAGTCATTTTAGGGGAACAATCAAGACTAGAAAGACTTGCAGTTGATATTCACGATCATTATGTCGCTTCATGCGATAATGATCCTAATAGAGTCCAAAAGGCGATGATTGTCTGCTCTAATAGACAGATCGCCTATCGATTACTAAAGATTTTTGAACATAAATATCCTGAATGGTTTGTGAAAAGGAAACATCCTGATGGAATGAACGTTTCTGCTGAAGACGACAAACGTCTTAAGCCTATGCCATTTATGGCGATGGTTGCTAGCGTTGGTAAGAATGACAATAAGGATATGTATGATTATCTTGGCGGCGTCACAAACGATAAGCGTTCTTCGGACTTGGACGCATATTTTAAAGAAGACAAATCCAACTTCCGCATTGTCATCGTGGTCGATATGTGGATCACCGGATTCGACGTCCCGTCTTTAACACTGCTTTATAATGATAAACCCTTGCAAAAGCACATTCTCATTCAGACCATAAGCCGTGTTAATAGAAAATATCCCGGCAAAGAATACGGAATGATTGTCGATTATATCGGTATTCGAAATAATATGCGCAAAGCCATGAAGATTTATGGAGGGGATACCTCTGTAGCTCCTAGCGAAGATGACGTCGCTCAAGCTACAACAATCTTTAAGGACGAACTAGAGATACTTAAGAATCTATTCAAGGATTATGATGTAAAACCGTTTTTGGACCCTAATTGCGATCCGACATCTAGATATAGTTTGCTTGCTAAAGCTGCTGAATATGTCTTTGAAAGCACATTGCAGCTTAATCTTAATTCCGATAACAATTCAATGGTTAAAAAGGTTTCTTTCAAAACGTATTTTTTAAAGACCGTTCGAAGAATGAGACAAGCTTATGAAGTGTGCCAGCCTTCAGGAAGACTTAACGATCAAGAATCCGCATTAGCTCAATGTTTTATGGCTGTAGCAGGATTTGTGAGAAAGATGTCCGGAACCTCACAAATTGATGCCGAAGTAATGAATAAGAACGTTGCTAAGATGGTCGAAGAAGCTTTGCAGTACACTGAAGTTGAGAATCTTCTTGAAAATGGTAAAAAAGAAGATATTTTCAGCCCAGAATTTGTTGAAAAACTTTCAGACATTAAAATGCCAGCAACAAGATTAGAGATACTTGTCAAATTGCTTAGAAAGAAAATTAGTGAGTATTCAAAAATCAATCAGGTTGAAGCTAAAAAATATGAAGATCTTTTGGCTAAGACAATCGAGCAATATCACGATAGAAGGCAAACGCTATCGGAAGAGGAAGCAGGTGAAACGCAAGAAAAAGCATCAAAAGACATTATCGAAGAAGCCACAAAACAAGCTTTGAAGTTGCTCAAAGAAATGAAGGAAAGCAAAGAAAGTTTTAGAAAACTTGGCCTAACATTCGAAGAAAAAGCCTTCTATGACATTTTGATCGCCTTACGTGATCAATATAACTTTGATTATGGTGAAGATAAAAATGTCGACGGCGTAATTATTAATGAGAAATGCAAATTCTTATCGAAAAAGGTCAAGGAGATCATAGATACAAAATCTTCATACGCAGATTGGCTGAACAACAAAAACGTTAGAGACCAATTAAAATTAGATATCAAGATTTGCTTAGTAAAGAATGGATATCCGCCTCAATACAGCCCTGAGGTTTTCTCTAAAATAATGGATCAAGTCGAAAATTTCGAAGAGAGTAACAACTGAAAAACAATTTCTGAAAGGCGAATAAAGCGATTGTTGAGAATTGGACAGTTCTCGATATGCTGCGGAAATCCGCAGCATGAGTATATAGATATTAGCGCCCTATTCAGCGGGTTTGTCGAATTGCCTGGCCATATATCATCCATCGCTATCTTCCTTTCTTTTCTTCAGCCTGTTTTCTACATCATATGACAATCGATCTAAATCATGTTTAATTAAAAGAACATCCATAAGCATATTCAAAAAGCCTCACCCTTGAGTGATTTACTCTTGAATAAGGTTTTCTTTTTTGGCTGATTTGACAATCCCTTGTGGGGCTCATCATGTTATCAAACCTTTTTTCGTAGGACTAAATTTTGCCCCGTTCGAACCGGTTCGGATGGAATCAGATTAGGATTTATATTCCAAGGCAGCAGCTTTTCGAATTCCTCTTCCTTTGGGCTTTCCGGGATCTCGGTCGTCGGCTTTTCCAGGTACTCCCTGGCCTTGAGCCCATTGGCGATGTCGGCTTGCTCATGTTCTTAAACGCGTCTGCCTATGTCTAATTTGTCTTTCGCCGTGTTTCCGTTTGTGACCTCCTTGCATGAATTCTTGATCAAACTGTCCAGAAATTTGAATGGAGTGTCTGCTTTATGGCTACCAGTGCATAGAGTTTTTATAAATGTGAAACAAAAAAAGTGTTTGAACTATAAAATGTTTCACATAAATCCTGTCTTTGGAGTTTACCCCTATTTTGGGGTGTTAAAATGTCAATTAAAATCCA
>CAVFEQ010000063.1:0-8573 GCA_963621535.1 Paludibacteraceae bacterium
TCCGAGAATACGCCATTTTTAGGGTCGAACTGCATTTACTCTGCAAACTAGCAAATATTTACGCGAATTTCGGGAAGAAGGCGCAGGCCATGGCGAAATAAATGAGCAAAGTCGCCACGTCCATCACCGTGGTGAGAAGGGGCTGAGCCAACATGGCGGGGTCTTTTTTGATGGCGGCGCTGGCCATGCAAAGAAGGGTTCCGATCGCTTTGGAAAAGGTGATGGCGACAAACATCGTCAAAGCGACCAAAGCGGCAAAGATCAAAGAATGGGATGCGAAGTCCGCTCCGCTGACAACTAGAACCCCATCCTCGTATTTCCCCATGAACGCCGACCCGTTCCAAATATTCATGCCGGTGAAATCAAAGATCTTACCGGAGGTGTCCTTGACGACGCCCATATTGACGATCCCTGTATATTCTTCCATCGCGACCCAAAGGAAGGCGAACACCGCGACAAAGCAAGCGACGATTAAGGCCGAGCGGATTTCCTTCCAAACGATTTTTAATGTTTCCTTTGGCCCGAATTCATGAATCGCCAATCCGCGGATCATAAGCCCCGTCGTCTGGCCTCCTGCGTTTCCGCCTGTATCCATGAGAGTGGGGACAAAGGAGATAAGGATCGGCAGAGAGGTGAAGATGGTTTGGCTTTCCAAACGATTAAGCACCATCGTCGTGAAGGTTCCAAGAATCAATAGCGCGATGATCCAGGGGAAGCATTTTTTCGCGTTGCTCCAAATTGAGGTTTCGGTGTAGGGGCGGTCGCTTGGCTCCATGTTGGTGATACGTGCGAGGTCTTCGCTCGATTCCTCTTTGATGACGTCGACCGCATCGTCGATCGTGATGACCCCGACGAGGCGATCATCATCATTCAGCACGGCCAATGCGTTCAAGTCGTAACGGGAGAACATTTCGCCGATTTCTTCTTGGTCAGTGCTTGTAGAGACGGAGACGACGTCTTCGTTCATGATGTCCCTTAGTTTTTCGTCAGGTTTAGCAAAGATAAGGTCATCGAGGTCAACGGTCCCTTCGAAATGGCGCAGGCTATCGCGGACGAAGATGGTATAGACGGTTTCAGCGTCTCTTCCTTTTTCGCGTATCTCCTGGATCGCTTTGTCCACGCGGGTGGTGTCGAGAAGCTCAATGTACTCCGTCGTCATCAAGGACCCGGCCGTGTCTTCTTTGTATTTGAGAAGTTGATTGATGTCTTCCCTCATGTCTTTGTCCGCGGCGCGGAGGACTTTGGAAGCGAGATTGGCAGGCAATCCGCCGACGGTATCAGCGACGTCGTCTGCGGCTTGGGAGTTGATGATCTTGACCAGATCGCGGTCGGTCATGGCCTTGATGAGCTTTTCTTTCGTCTCAGGGGTGAAACCATCGAAAAAATCGGCGGTCAGGGAGCTGCTGAGGTTGCGGAAGATATAGATAAGCTGCTCGGGGCTAAGATCGTTGGCGGCTTCGGCGATATCGATGGTTGGGACTTTGTCGAAGACTTCGATCAGCCCTTTTCTATCCTTGCTTTCGATGAGACGGGCGAGTTCTTCCTCAGAGGTCTTTTCGACGTCGATTCCGTTGTCGTTTTCCTCTTCCTCTTCTTCCGTCTCGCTACTGAAAGGGGCATCCTCCGGTTTTTTCTTTTCTTCGACTGTTTCGACGTCTTTGTTTTGCTCGTCGAGAGGTTTGTTTTCGTCTTTCATCGATGGGCCTCCTTTCGTTCGCGACAAGGATAGACTTTTTCATGCGAAAAGGCCTAGAACTTTTGCTTTCCTTTGCCTTTTTTTGTCCTATGGACAATCATATGCGCATGAAAAAGGCCCTGATTATCCCAATATACCAGCCTACCGAATTGGTGCTTCCCTTTCTTTCGAAATTCAAAAAAGGTGATTTCGATTATTTCGTCGTGGTCGATGATGGGTCTGGTGCTGAATTCGAGGAGAGGTTTGCCTCGATTAAGGAGCTTGGGCTATTCACCTTGCTTCGACTGAAGAAAAACAAAGGCAAAGGCAAGGCGATGAAAACCGCGCTTTCCTATCTGATGAAGAAGGATCCTGATTTGGGTGGCGTCGTCACTGCAGATGGGGATGGACAGCATTCCTATGAAGACATTCTGAAGGTCCGCGACGCCTTGGTTTCGCATCCTGAGCAGCTAGTTTTAGGGGCGAGAAACCGGAAGGACATGCCTAGGGCCAGCCAAAGCGGATCGTGGTGGAGCTCTTTCTATTTCAAGATGATGAGCGGGCTTTCCCTTGAAGATACGCAGACCGGTTTGCGCGGAGTGCCAAAGCGTTATTTCTCAACCTTTTTGGCTAGCCCAGGGTCTCGTTACGAATTCGAGATGGGGTTTTTGGCGAGCGTCGCCAGAGAGGAGCGAATCCGCACCGTGCCCATTGAGACGATTTATCTTAACGACAACGCCTCGACCCATTTTCGCAAAGTGATTGACTCCATCCGCATTGCAAGGTTTCCTACCGCCTACATTTTCAGCGGGGTTTTGCTGTGTTTTCTTGATTGCCTATTTTATTGGCTTTTTGCGGAGTATTCCTTTTCTAAAACTGGATTTGGCTGGCTTTTGACGGGGTTTTCCGCTTCTGCGGTTTCGTTTTTTGTCTATGAGTTATTAACCCATTGCTGCGTGTTCTTCATCCGTCCGCGCTTAGCGAAACTTACCCTTGATTTCTTCGCCTTTGCCTTCTTGTCCCTAGCTTGTTTTGGCTTGCTATATGGCTTTTCTTGCTGCGGCTTGGATTTCCTGGGATCGAGGATTCTCGCCGATGCAATTCTCTTTCTTTCCCTTTTTGTTTTAGGCTTGTTTTTGCCTTCGACCTGGCGGAATTGTTACTTCCTTAGCCGTTAAGGCCTATTTATATAAGGAATAAGCATATCGATAAACGGCTTTTGGTTTTTATTCGCTTCCTAAGGTCTATAATGTTCCGCGTTCGAATCAAAGGAGTATTGAAACATGTCTGAATCCGACAAAATTCTCGTTGAAACCAGCGCCCGTCATGTCCACGTTACCCAAGAAACCCTCGAGGTTCTCTTCGGGAAAGGCCATGTCCTCACCGCGAAAAAGATGCTTTCCCAGCCTGGTCAATTCGCTTCGACCGACAAGGTTGAGGTTCTTGGCTACAATGATCCTAGGAAAGATCCTGATGGCAAGCTTCCTCGCCCCAGCATGGCGTTTTCCATCCTTGGGCCGGTGCGCGACCATAACCAAGTCGAAGTGTCCCTCACCGAAGCCCGCAAGCTCGGGGTTTCCGCCCCTGTTCGCGAATCTGGCGACATCAAAGGATCGGGCAAATGCACGTTGAAAGGCCCTGCCGGAGAAGTCGATATTGAAGAAGGCGTCATCGCGGCCAAGCGCCACATCCACATGACTCCGGAAGACGCAGAACACTTCGGGGTCAAAAACGGGGAGATCGTCTTCGTCAAAGTCGACAGCGGAAAAGGCAGAGCGACCATCTTCGCTGACACCGTCGTTCGCGTTTCCAGCAAATACGCGCTTGCCATGCATATCGATACCGATGAGTCCAACGCCTGCTGCGGCTCCGGCCTCGTCTATGGCGAAATCGTGAAATAAGGCCTATGGTGAAAACCTATACCTTCACCCCGAAAGGCGTTTGCTCAAGGCAAATGGAAATCGCCTTTGACGGGGACACGATCGTTTCTTTGAAGGTCATCGGGGGCTGCCCGGGAAATCTTCAAGGCGTCTCGGCTTTGGTCAAAGGGAGGAAGATTGACGATGTCATCGCTTCTCTTGACGGCATCAAATGCGCGAGTAAGAGTACTTCTTGCCCCGATCAATTGGCTCAGGCCTTAAAAGAAATCAAGGAATTGAAATGATAAACCTAGCGGCGGGGCGACCCGCCGCTTTCTTTTGGCTCGCTCTTGCAAGAGGAGGGGATTCTCCTTATAGTTCCTTTGGCAAAAAAGCCAGACATCAAGAAGCGCCGCCATCACAACGTAACCAGGGCGCTAGCAACTCCTCTATAGAGGTAAGTGCTCGTTGTGAGCCCTTGCCCACAAGGGAACGATGCTTGGAGGAAATGCACCTGCCTCGGTTGCCTTCCACATGTGGGAGGTATTTTTATTGCCTAGAGGAGAAAGAAGGTCTCATGAAAGAGAAAATTTTATTTAGCAGCGAGTCCGTCTCCGAAGGACACCCCGACAAAGTCTGCGACCAAATCGCTGACGCCGTTCTTGATGAATGCCTTAGGCAAGATGACAAATCCCATGTCGCCTGCGAAGTCTTCGCGACCACGGAATTCGTTTTGATCGGCGGAGAGATCACCACCAATGCAAAAATCGATTACGAGCAAATCGCTAGGGGAGTGCTTCGCAAAATTGGCTACACGGACAAAGAACTAGGCATTGGCTGTGACAGCTGCAAGGTGCAGGTCTTGGTCAAAGAACAGTCCCCTGACATCAAGCAAGGGGTGGATAGAGGCGACCCCTTGGCCCAAGGCGCAGGCGACCAAGGCATCATGTTTGGCTATGCCACCAACGAAAGCGAAGGCTATATGCCTCTTCCGATTTCTATCGCCCACAAACTTGTCAGAACCGCCACAAAACTCCGCAAAACCGGCTCCTTTTCCGGTGCACGCCCGGATATGAAAAGCCAGGTGACCATTGATTACACCGATCCAAAGAACATCCGGATCGATACGGTCCTCATGTCGATTCAGCATGACCCCGACGTGGATATGGATGCTTTCAAATCTTATGTCTACGATGCCATCATGGCCCCGGTGGCGAAGAGCTTTGGGCTTAACACCGATTTCAAAGTTCTGATTAACCCCACTGGGCGCTTCGTTGTCGGCGGGCCTGCCGGGGATACGGGTTTGACCGGCCGCAAGCTCATCGTCGATACCTATGGGGGCAGCGCGAGGCATGGGGGTGGCGCCTTTTCCGGGAAAGACCCCTCCAAAGTCGATCGCTCGGCCTCTTATTACGCGCGCTACATCGCGAAGAATCTAGTCGCCGCCGGAGCGGCGGATCGTTTGGAGATCCAACTTAGCTACGCTATCGGCGTCCCTGATCCGGTTTCGATTGGGCTCGCTACTTTCGGCACGGCGCATGTCAATGATGAGAAAATCCTTGAAGCGGTGAGACGCTTCTTCGACCCTCGCCCCGGCGCGATCATCGCCGCCTTTAATTTGACCACTCCGCATTTCTCTTATGCCGATACCTGCAACTACGGCTGTTATGGCCGTCCGGACTTGGATGTGCCTTGGGAGAAATTAGACAAAGTCGCCCAGCTTAAAACGTTCCTGTTCGGGAAGTGAAATTGCGCGAACATAGCAAATTGAGAATTCTTTGTGAAAGGGGTGAATAACGCCCCTTTTTTCGATACAATAAGGGCGGTAAGAGGCCTTGAAGGCCTGGAGGAAAAATATGAAGTACCAAATCATCGGTAAGAACATTGAAGTCACCGATTCCATTCGAGCCGAGCTCGAAAGGAAGCTCGCGAGGATGGACAAATATTTCGTCATCGACGATTCCGTTTTGTGCCGTGCCGTCGTCCGCTCCTACACCATCGGGGCCAAAGTCGAAATCACCATCTTCACCAAAGAGATGACCTTCCGCGCCGAAGTCAAAAACAGCGACCTTTATGCCGCCTTCGATCTCGCCATGGACAAGCTTGAGGGTCAAATGAGGAAACTCAAAACCCGCATGGACCGCACGAAAGAATCCGCTTCCTTGGGTAGAGCCATCGCCCTTGAGAACATCATGGAAGAGGAAGAAGAGGAAGAGGCGGAAGAAGTCGTCAGGACCAAGTCCATTTATCTTGAACCGATGTCTCTTGATGAGGCCATCACCCGCATGGAGGCCATTGGCCACGCCTTCTTCATCTACCTCGACGAAGAAGAGAACCGCATCTCCGTCGCCTATAAGCGCGAAGACGGCGGCTATGGCGTCATCGAGGCCGAGAACAAAATCGCTTAATCTCCTTCCTTGTTTCCAGGGACCCTTCGGGGTCCTTTTCTTTAGAAAAGAGATGACCCAGGAAGAGAAAAAGGGTAAGATTGCCTTCATCTATGAAAGGTAAGGTAATCGCAACAGATTTGGACGGAACCCTCTTCTATCCGAAGAAGATCGTCTCCATGCTTACGCGGGCCAACAAACGCTTTTTGCGCCGCTTCATTTCCGATGGCGGGCGCTTGGTCGTCGTCACTTCGCGCGGTCTGCCCTTCATGCATAAAATCCCAAAGAAACTCGGCGCGCATTGCGACTTTATTTGCTGCAACGGGGCGATTGTCTCCGCGGATGGGCAGATCATCAAGAAGCAAGCTTTTCCTGCGAAAGAGTTCAAACAGCTCATCGATGAACTCAGGGAACGTTATCGCCCGAAGCTGTTTTTGCTTAATAGCGCCACAAAGGGCACCGTGATGACGCGCTCTTTCACTTCTTTCTGGACCCAGTTCTTCTATTTGGCCTATGAAGCGGTGCAGGGGGTGTATCGCGAAAAGACCATCCGCAGCGATCATGTCTTCTACGACGAGATTGAGAAAGAAAACGGCTACAAGATGATGTTCCTCGTTGGCTTTAGCAAAAAGAAACGAGCCCTCGCGGAGAAAATGACCGAAGAGCTGAAGGCCAAATATCCCGAATTCAGCTTTTCTTGGGTCAATCAGTTTATCGAAGTCGCACCCAAGGGATGCACAAAAGCGGAAGGCATCGGCTTCTATCTTGCAAAGTTGGGTTTATCTAACGATAATACCATGGTTGTTGGCGATTCCGGCAATGATATCCCCATGTTCGACGCTTTCCATGAGCAAAGCTACTGCATGGCCCATAGCCCCGCATCCGTCAGAACCCATGCCGCTCACGTGATCAAAAGGGTGAGCGATTTGGAAGAAGTGCTATACCCATCGGAGGATAGCGAAACCCCGAAAGGAAAATCAGAAAAATGAATCAAATCAGCGAAGTCGTTACCACGCTCGAACACTACAACGTGGCTGTGAGGGATACCCTCGAGTACTGCATCCGCAAGGATACTTACGATTTAAAGCTCTTCCAGGAGAAGAAACGCTCCATTTTGGTCGAAGTCGATCAACACACTCCTCTTAAGGATATCATCGAACATTCCGGCGAGAACGGGCAGAAGCTCGAAACTTCCATCCGCGATTTCTACGCCGAAGTCTATGGCGATGATTCCACCATCCTCAAAGCCGCCGATGACGGCCTCCGCGTGGATCACAACCAGCACCTTGCCATCTATAAGCACGTCCTTCCCATCCACGAGAACGTGAACAACATGATCATGGGCGTCCTTGCCAACGGCCATCAGAACAAACTCGACGTCGCCGACGTGGAAAAGCTCCACGAAGCGGACGAGGCGATGTATCGCGGCGTGGCTTATATGGCTTTGGTCAATGATCTTTGCAAGCTCTTCAACGAATACAACCAAGCCAGGAACGAAGCCAAAGGCGAAGAAACCCCCGCTTCCAAATTCATCGGAAACGACATCTCCGCGATCATCCAAAACATCAACTTCGTCCGTCAAAACGCCAAACTTACCAATGCCGTCTATAAGAATATGGAAGACAAGATCGTCGGGCTCATGGAGAATATGACCGGCCGTCGCGATCTCCCCGTCGGCAAAAAGTTCCCTGACGTGATGAGAGAGACCATCGAGACCATCAACCTCTATGTCCGCGATACCGAAGCTGCCTTCCGCGCGATTTACGTCCCAACCATCAATGCCCTTATTGAGCAGGTGAAGCAAGACGACGCGAAGAAAGCCGCCGCCGAAGAGGAAAAGAAAGCCGCCTAATTATGGAAAAGAAGCAGACCAAGAAACTCCCTATTAAAGAGCTGGTGTGGTATACCATCGCCGCCTTTTTCGGGCTGGCTGGATTGGTCTTCCTCGTCGTGGGCATCGTAGGGGAGCACCTCCCGATGCTTGCAAGCGAAAACGGGATCCTCATCTCCGAGAAAGCTTGGCTCACGAGCTGGTCGCCTCTTGGCTATCGCTACTGGGGCATCATCCTTGTCGGGGCCTCCGCGCTTCTTGCCGTCATTTGCCTCACGGTTTTCGCTCGCGAAGGCGACAGGGATTCGGAAAGGGCTTTGCGCCGCGCTCAACGTCTTGGCATCGCCAAAGAGGAAGCGACTGAAGTTCCTTCTGAGCCGAAAGAGGATTAAGCGATTCGACAATCTGAACCGGAGCCTTGCTGCTCCGGTTTTTTATGTGGTCCGCGTCGATGAGATGACTTCTCAAAACGCTCCCTCGTGCCGGCTTGAATATCTGCGTATCGGATGGTGAGCCGGCCTATTCCTTAGATTGAAGTCGCCAAAGAGAACCAAAAAAAGAAAAAAGCCACCTTTTGGTGACTTAGATTGCCGCTGGCGGAGGAATGGGGATTCGAACCCCAGCGCAGTGTTACCCGCCTATGAGCTTTCCAAGCCCACCCCTTCGACCACTTGGGTATTCCTCCACGCGCTTATCAACGCGGCAAGAAGGATTATAAGAGGTCACCTACCCTTTTTCAATTGCTTTTTTACGTTCTTTGGCCGCTCGTTATTTGACAAAGTAATCGCAAAGCGCTCACTGAACGGGGCCGAGGTCCAGGA
>CAVFEQ010000064.1:0-8490 GCA_963621535.1 Paludibacteraceae bacterium
ATCTTTGACTGACCCTGATATGAAGCGCATCCTGCAGCTTGCTTCGAATTATCTCAAGTTCAACTTCATTTTCATGAAGAAGGAGAAAGGCTTCTCCCCGAAGGTCTTTCGCGATGTCTCGGCCTATTTCTTTTCCTTTGACCTCATCGTGGTCTGGGTCGACGAGTATGAGGAGATCGGCTCATGGCTCGCAAAATTATAAGCGAGCATTCGCTTTCCTCTTCTTTAAAGCCAGGCAGACGCCTTGCCTGCCTCTTTGTTGAGGGTGCACTGCTTTCTTTGCTGAGCCTTTTTTGCTTCGTTTTGTCTGGCTATCTTGACTCGCTTATCCCTTTTTATAAAGACCATTCCTCTTTTGCCTCGACCTATCAAAAGGAGATGGTCTCCCTCATCCTTGAAAGCGGGTCGGGGGAAAGCGACGGCAATGGGGGCCTTCTCTCCTACAATGAGCGAGCGGAGAATTATGTGAAAAACGCCGCCTACACCTCCTTGCTTGCCCACGAGGAGACTCCTTCCTCCCTGATTTATGGGACGAACAAGAAGCTCGATGAGGAAAGCGATTTGCCTTACCGCTATTTCGTTACGTTCAAAGCGAATAAGGAAAGTTCCTTTGAAGGCGGCTTGCCTTCTGGAATCGCTTCCTATTGGGCCTCTTTCGCCGATGTTGAGTCCTATTTTGAAGAAGGGTCCGGATACCCTGTTTTGCGGCTTGAAAAGGCGAAGGCTTTGAACGAATACTTCAAAAACAGCAGCTATGCTTCTGGAAGCGAAATCTCCGCAAAACTAAAGGATAGCTATAAAAAACTGTGCAAAAACGTGGTGGATGACTTTCAGAATCATTACCTTCCTTATGCGCAAATCTACGCTTCTTTTGCCTGGGAAAGGGACGCGATTTATCTTTATAAGATCATCACCGCCTTGCTTTGCCATCTCTTCGCTTGCCTTCTTTATTGCTTTGCTTTGCCTTTCTTCTTCAAGGAGAAAGCGACTTTGGGGAAGCGTCTTCTGAAGATCAGCCTCATCCATCGCGATGGAACTCTCTTCCTTTGGTGGGAGAGACTTTTGGGAGCTTTTCTTATCTTCGCGGAATCTCTTCTTGTGCCCAGCCTGATGCCGCTTCTTTTCTACGGCTCGGGGGCGAGCGACCTTTATACGAGGGCTCTATGGGGACCGTTTTCCTTGCTTCTTCTTTCTTTCCTTTCGCTAGCGCTTATCCTCTTCTCCTACACCGGCTGCTTCTATTTGAAGGGGAAAGCCAGCTGGAGCGAATTCGTGTTCAAAGGGAAATCCGTCGATGGAAGAGAAAACTGAGACCATTGAAATCAAGGCGACGACCCCAAAATTCTTTCGCCTGGCCTCTAGCGCCCTTTTTGACGCCCTCACGGTCATTCTTTTAACCTTCTTGCTTTCTTTAGCGACCTTCCCTCTTTATTTCTTGACCCCCTCGTATAAGGAGCCCACTCTTTTTCGGGAGGAAATCATGCTTTCTAGCCATCTTTATGAGCAAAACGATGGGGGCGTGCGCTTGATTTCAACTTCCCTGAAGGAAAACTCTTCCCTCACATTCGAGGAAAAGAACGCAAGGCTAGAGGAAGCTTTGTCTTATTGCTACACGGTCTATCTGAGTGAGGAACTAGAATGTCAAGGTAAAGAAAAGCTGAACTCCTATTACAAGGCTTCTTCTTACGAAGGAACTAGATTATTCGGCGACGATGGGGCGCGCTTATTTGAAGAGGAAGCTTATGAGGAGGCCTATCTCAATGCCTATTGCGACATTGCTGAAAGCCACGGCGTGAGCGATTTGGATTTGAAGGCGGGCTTCGCTGATGCTCGAGTTAAGATCCTTTGGGGATACGCGACGACTTTCTTGATCTCTTTTTCGCTCTCTTGCCTCGTTTTGCTTTTAGCATTCCCCTTGTGCTTTAAAAAAGGAAAAAGGACCCTGGGGATGCTTCTTACAAAGCTCGCCTATCTCGACCAATGGGGCTTCTCCCCGTCTTGGAAAAGATGGCTTCTGCATTTCCTTTTCCAGTGGATATTGATCCTTTGCGGGGCTTTCTTCACCTTTGGGGCAACCCTAGTCTTCTCTTGCGCTTTCTCCGCGTGGAGGAAGGACCATCAAAGCGTAAGCGATTACGTTTTGGCCGTTTATCCGGTGGAGGCTTCCTCCTCGGAGA
Organism: Paludibacteraceae bacterium; assembly: GCA_963621535.1. Classification (GTDB taxonomy): domain Bacteria; phylum Bacillota_I; class Bacilli_A; order RFN20; family CAG-826; genus Alloenteromonas. Next base: position 2,178 of record CAVFEQ010000064.1, read on the forward strand.
TTTACGCGAAAGAAGAAGAGCTGATGAAAGAGGAATGAGATTTGCCCACTTTGGGTTTTCCTTTTTTGATTATCCTTTTTTCGCCCCGATGCTTGTTCTATACTTCTCTCGTTGCCTTTCCCTAAGGGAAAGAAGTTTCATCAGGAGAATGTGAATGCCTAATTTCAAAAAGCTTAGCAAAGGGTACGAGCAAGAAGCCCTCAAGGTCCTAAGCGAGTTCGTCAAAAAGAAGTCCGTTTACGATAGCGAGACCGTCAAAGAAGGCGCCCCCTTTGGCGCGGGAGTGAAAAGCGCTTTGGATTATCTTGCCAAAAAAGGCGAGGAATACGGATTCAAGGTCGATACCTGCCAAGGCTATTGCACCGAGATTTCCTTCGGGGAAGGGAATGGCCCAGAGATCGGGGTCTACGCTCATAGCGACGTCGTCCCCGCGACCGGCAAATGGGATTACCCTCCTTTCTCCGCGAAAGTGGTGGGCGAAGGCAAGGAAGCGAAAATGATTTCGCGTGGCACCAGCGATGACAAGGGACCGCTTGTCGCCGCTTTGATGGCCGTCAAGCTTTTGAAAGACAACAATCTCATTAAGGGATACAAAGTGCGCCTAGTTTCGGGCGGAGACGAGGAAAGAGGGTCTTCCTGCTTGAAGGCTTATTTCGAAAAACTCCGCAAAACCCCAACCGATTACGGCTTTACCCCCGATGCCGATTTCCCTCTGATCTACGGGGAAAAGGGAATCACGCGGGGAGTTTTCTCCAAGACCATCGATTTGAAGCCCATCATCGCGATGAATGGCGGCTCGGTTTCTAATGCGGTTTGCGATTCCTTTGTCGTGACTCTTCCTAAAGACAAGAACTTAGAAAACGCCATCAAAGGCAACAAGAACATCGATCTTTCCGAGGCCGGGGTGATTGACATCTTGACCTTCAAAGGCAAAGCCTCCCATGGCTCCGCCCCCGAAAAAGGGGACAACGCCGCCATCAAGGCCTTTGATTTCCTTGGCAACTTCTACAAAATCGCTTTCTTGAAGAAGCTCGCCGATCTTCTCAAAGACTATTCCGGCAAATCCTTCCATGGCGACGCCCATAGCGAGATCTTCGGGGATTCCACCTGGAACTATGGGGTCATCAACTACGACTCCAACAAACGCATCCTCACCTCGACGATCGATTACCGCTACGGCGAGACCGCTGACCCCAAGAAAGCCATCGCTAATTTCGAGCAGGAGACCAACACCAACGTTAACATCCTCTCTGAAGACTCCTACCTCCTTTTCGACAAGAAGAGTCCGCTGGTCTCCACACTCATGAAATCGTATAAGAGAATGACGTTCAAACTCTTCGACAAACCCTTCGCGATCGGCGGGGGTACCTATGCTAAAGAAGCGAAGAACTGCGTCGCTTATGGTTCTGCGTTTAAAGAGCATCCTGGCGACATCCATTCCCCGAACGAATACATTTATCTAGAGGACCTCTACAAGCAGATCGCCATCTACGCGGATGCGATCTATTCCTTGGGGCAGCTGAAAAAGTGAGAGCTAGACACAAAAAATGGGCCGCTCCATTTCTAAGTGACCACCCGGAGTTCTATCTGGAGAAAGTGGACTCTTCGAATCCTTTTTTCGCCTCTTCACCTCTGTATTTGGAAATCGGCTCAGGAAAAGGCGATTTCATTATCCAAATGGCCGCTAAACACTCTGGGAACTATCTCGCTTTGGAAAGAGAGATCTCCGTCCTTGGGGTTCTCGGCAAAAAGCTCGCTGAGTCGGGTTTGGTTAACGTCAAAGTTCGCGGAGGCGATTTCGATAAGGTTTATGAGGAGCTCAAAGACATTCGCTTCGATGCGATTTTCCTCAATTTCTCCGATCCCTGGCCAAAGAAAAAACATTGGAAAAGAAGGCTCACGACCAAAGAGAGGCTTGCCCAAATGGCCGCTTTGCTCAAAGATGATGGGCGTTTCCTCATCAAGACCGACAACGCCTCCCTTTACGAGTTCACTTTGGAGCAGGCCCCTTTGGCCGGATTAAAAATCGTCAGTTCCACCGATGACTATCTCTTCGACGAAGAAAATGACGCGATGAGCGAATACGAGAGGAATTTCCGATCCGAAGGGAAAAAGATCCATCGGATCGTCTTAAGCAAATAAAGGAGCAAGGACATGTACCGTTTCTATTACAACCGGGCGACAGGGGGAGACGTCCTCTATTGCCTCATCCACCCCTCCGTCTATCCTGATGCCAGCAAGAAAGTGGGGGATGTGGTTTCCCTCTACCATGGCGCTGAGCGCATCGGGATCAATTTCCTGAACGTTTCCAAAACCGTGAAGATCAAAGCGAACGGGATGATCCCTTTGCCTAGCTCCCCTCTTCTAGAGGTCATAAACCATATGCTCATCAACGCCGGCGAGGAGCCTTTGCCTCCCTGCCCATCCTCTTATTACGCAATAGGCGAAGTCATTTCCACTGAGGAGCATCCTCTTGATGAGAAAAAGCGAATCGTCCATCTGAGCCTCGACGAGAAGAGCCTTGACACGGTTACCCGCTATAGCAACGTCTCAAGCGGAGTCAAAGTGGTGGTCGCCTTAGACCATTGCCTTAAAGCGGATGGGACCGAATTCCTCGCCCATAGCGAAAGGAACATCCCCATCGACTGCGAAATTTGCTCCCCCAAGGACCTCCGCCTCGACGAGGAAGACAAGCTTGCCTTCATCGCCAAAGGAAACCCCGGGGAAGACTTCTTCAATGCCTAGAAAGCGCCGCCCGGCGCTTTTTTCAAATCCGTGAAAGATAATGTAAACTTTTCCTAAAGACGCGCATGAATGCATCTATCCTTATTTATAAGAGCGAGAAAAATCCGGAAATAGAGAAGAAAATTCGATTTTGCGTTCGCTCTTATGAAAATCATTGAAAAAAAGAATGAAAATTCGCATTGTGCTTTCTAAAAGCAAAGTGAATAATACGGATATCGCAATTCTTTTTTGGAGGTAAATATCAATGCAGAACCTAAAAGATCGCGTGACGATATACCAGGTCGCCCAAGCGGCGGGGGTATCTTTGGCCACGGTTTCCCGCGTCATCAACAAAAAAGATTCGGTCACCCCGGACACCCGCAAGAAAGTCGAGGACACCATCGCTGCCCTCGGCTATAAGCCTTCTGGCCTCGCCCAGGCTCTCGCCACCAGCCGCTCGACCAATGTCGGCGTCGTCATCCCTAGCGCCAACTACGTTTACATCGCTAACCTTCTTAACGGCATCACCGACGTGGCGAAGGAAAAAGGGTTCCTGCTGACTCTCTTCTCCACCTCCCATTCTAGGGAAGAGGCGCTTTCGATGATCGACAAAGTCATCACCGCCCACGTTGACGGAGCCATCATCTTTGACGACCAGCTGGGCTTAGACGACGTTAAGAAGATCGCTTCCTACAACGTCCCCTCGATCGTCATCGACAACAAATTGACGAGCGAGAAGGTAGGTAATGTCTCCTTCTCTTATGATGCCGAGCTTGAAAGGGTCATCAAGAACTATTACGCAAAAGGCGGGGACAAGGTCATGACCTTCCTCCACGTCCATAATGCGGGCCGCTTGCTTAACCGCTGCGAGAAAGCCTTCATCAAGACCCACGAGGATTTGGGCAAGCCTTACCAGGTCGTCAATTGCGACGATTCCTACACCCACACCTACGCGGACTTCATCAAATATTTCAAAACCCACAAGAAAGCCTATCTCATCGCCTACCGCGACTCCATCGCGGCGGCGGTGGAAAACGCGGCGACCGATTCCAACCTCAACGTCCCCAATGACGTTGAAGTCGTCTCTTTGGTCGGCACCAAATACGCTAACATCGTCCGCCCGACCCTCTCCGCGATGCATATCGATATGGCAGAAGTGGGGAAGAGAGCCATGTACATGCTCACCGATCTCATGGCGCAGAACCTCGTGGACAAAACCGCGAAATTCGATGCCCATTACATCGAAGGGCAAAGCACCATCAAACGCTAAGATTCTCTTAAAGGCGCCTTCTGCGACTAGAAAGCGCCTTTTTCTTTTGCTTTTGTCACTCTAGCGGTGAAAGTGCTAACGAAATAGTTTCGACAGGGACGGGATAATTCAAATTCTTTAGCACTCAACCCTTGACAGTGCCAAAAAGATGACTACTATAATCGCATATCTGGAGGAACAGATTGAAAATGATTAAACCATTAGGCGAATACGTCGTGCTGGAGAAGGTACCCAGCGAAAAGAAAGTCGGCTCTATCGTGCTGACTTCTGAAAAGAAGCAGGGAAACGTCGCGAATGTCATCGCGGTCGGCCCCGGCAAAAAAGATGAGAAAGGGAATCTGATCGTCGCTCCCGTCAAAGTCGGAGACAAAGTCATCTACCGCGAATACAGCGGCACCGATTACGAAGACGATGGGAAGAAGTATCTTCTCATCAAAGGCGAGGATATCCTCGCGATCGTTGAATAAGGCAACGCTCTTATATCCTTATATATAAAGAAGGAAAACAAAATGGCAAAAGAAATCAAATTCGGCAAAGAAGCGCGTGACCGCATGCTTAGTGGCGTCGACACCCTTGCCGACACCGTCAAACTCACCCTCGGCCCCAAAGGCCGCAACGTCGTGCTCGACAAAGGCTATGGCTCGCCCCTCATCACCAACGATGGCGTCACCATCGCCAAGGAAATCGAGCTCAAGGACAGCTACGCCAATATGGGCGCCAAGCTCGTCTATGAGGTCGCTAACAAAACCAACGATCTCGCTGGGGATGGCACGACCACCGCGACCCTTCTCACCCAGGCCATCGTCCACCGTGGCATCGCCGCGGTCGAAAAAGGCTCTAACCCGGTCCTTGTCCGCAAAGGCATCGAGACCGCTGGCAAAGCCGTCGCGGATGAGCTTTTGAAGAAATCGCGCCCTGTAGAGACAAACGAAGACATCGAATCCGTCGCCACGATCTCTAGCGGCGACCCTGAAATCGGCTCCCTCATCGCTCAGGCCATGAAGAAAGTCGGCAAAAACGGAGTCATCTCCGTCGATGATTCTAAAGGCATAACCGACGAGCTCACCGTCACCGAAGGCATGGAATTCGACAAAGGCTACATCTCTCCTTATATGGTCAGCGACAGAGAGAAGATGATCGCCGAACTCGATGATGCTCTTGTCATGGTCACCGATCAGAAGATTAGCAACATCAACGATGTCGTTCCTCTTCTTCAATCCGTCGTCGACGCCCATAAGCCCTTGCTTATCATCGCCGATGATCTAGACGCCGATGTCACGAGCACCATCATCGTCAACAAACTCCGCGGCACCTTCAACGTCGTCGCGGTCAAAGCCCCGGAATTCGGCGACGCCCAGAAGAACGCTCTTCAGGATATCGCCACCGTCACCGGCGCCCGCTTCTATTCCAAAGATCTCTCGATGGAACTCAAGGATATGACGATCGAAGATCTTGGCAAAGTCAGAAAAGCCATCATCAAGAAAGACAAGACCACCCTCATCGGCGGAGAAGGCAATAAAGAGGACATCGCTTCCCGCGTCGCCGATCTCCAAGGCCAATACGCCGAATCCACTTCGGATTACGACAAGAAAGCTTTGGCTAAACGCATCGCCAAGCTTAGCGATGGCGTCGCCGTGCTTAAAGTCGGCGCGCTCACCGAAAGCGAGCTCAAAGAGAAGAAACTCCGCATCGAAGACGCCCTCAACGCCACCAAAGCCGCGGTCGCTGAAGGCATCGTCGCCGGTGGTGGAGCCGCTCTTTGCGAAGTCTATAAGACCCTCAAGGGAACCCTCAAAGACAACAACGTCGACGTCCAACGCGGCATCGACGCGGTCATCGAATCCCTTTATGCCCCGCTGCGCCAGATCGCCGAGAACGCCGGCTGCGACGCCGATGAGATCGTCGAGACGCAGAAGAAACAGGAAACCAATCACGGCTTCAATGCCAAAGACGGTGTCTGGGTTGATATGTTCGAAGAAGGCATCGTCGATCCGACCAAAGTCACCCGCAGCGCCGTGCTCAATGCCTCTTCCATTTCCGCTCTGTTTGTGACCACGGAAGCCGCGGTCACTGAGCTCAAGGAAGAAAAGCCTGCTGCCGCCCCCGCCCCCGCGGACATGTATTGATCAAGGATCTCCTTTCTAAGCCCTGTCCCTCCTTGCTTGGGATGGGGCTTTTTTCGTCCTTCTATTTCCGGGAAAAAGGTATTTAAAAAAGAAAATTTTTGGAACGATCTGCATTTTTTGGAAAAATACGAAAAATTCGGTTAGATGACAAAGTAATGTACATAAAATGACGTTATTTTGGCCCCTTCCGGCT
>CAVFEQ010000065.1:0-8407 GCA_963621535.1 Paludibacteraceae bacterium
TTCTTGAAAAAATTTTCAAATCCTAAATTTTGGGGTGTTAAATCCTAAAGACGGGGACAGCGACACGATCGCCTGCATGTGCGGGGGCATCGCCGAGGCTTTCTATAACCGCGACACCCTCTCTCCCCTAGAAAAGCATTATCTAGATTTCTATCTGGATAAAGAGCAGGAAGAGCTCATCAAAAAGATGCACGAGGCGATTGGCAGCAAGAAGTTTTCTTGAAGACATCGCCATCTCCTTGAAAACGGCGTTTTCGCTTTAACTTGAAACGGTTTCGCGACCTTCAAGATGTTTTAAGCACGTCAAAACGTCGAATCATAGATCACAAAGGAAGGCTAAGCCCTGTTCTAACTTTTTTTGACACCAGTTTTAAAGAAACTTCGTTTTCTAAATATTTACAAACACTTCAAGAAACCTTAAAGGGAAACGTTTTTATCTCTATAATGGTAGAAAACAGGCCAAAGAGCGAAATAACGATGCGAAATTGCTTGCCGTATAAAGATTCCAAAGCAAAAGAAAACAATCAAATTACGATAATGCTTTCCAAAAACCTTGGAACAAAGGCTTACAATTAAATTGGATGTTTCGCCTAAGGAAAAGGAGCGTCTTGCAATGAACAAAAGAAGACAAGAGTGTCATTATTGCTCTGAGCTTTTCAAAGACGGAGGCGTTTCGGGAGAAGGGCTCCTTTGCTGCCATGAGTGCGCCCCGATCCAGAAACTGGCCCTCGCCTTGAAAACGTATTGCCCTAAACCTGGCGAGCCTTCTTTTAGGGTCGAAGGAAGAGGAGAGAAAGAGCTAATCCTCCTTTCGGAGATCAAAAAGATCTTATGCGCCTACGAATTCATGATCGCTCCTAGCCTTTCTTCCATGTCCTCGATCTATTCTTCTTGCCCCCGGGGAGAACTGGAGATCCTTTATCTTGACGAGAAAGAGGAGGCGACTCTCCAACGCAAGCAAGCCCACAAGATCTATTTCGACAGGGTCTATTGGTTTTTAAGGCGCGCCTTCGGGGATGAGAGTTGCCCGATGTCCATCGCCTATCTCCGCAAACTCTTTTTGGAATCTGGATTCCCTTCTCTTGAGATCTATAAAAAGGAAGGAAAGGGAGAGAGAAAGGTCAAACCCTTCCCCGCGCTTGAGCGAATTGGGGCGATGAAAAGGGTTTTGCGCAGAGGCGAAGCGGTGGCGGAAGAGGCCCGGAGTTGGGAAGAAGGCCTCTTCCTCCAGGCAGGGGAGGCCATGCCTAGCGAAGATTATTCCTTTTCTAGGCTCAAGCGCGCTTGCGAAAGCGCCTTCTATATCTATTGCGCTTTCGTCTGCGCCTTAGGGGAAAGCAAGCTGCCTTCGCTAGAGAGGAATGCCGCGCTTCTAGAAACCATGGAGAAGATCATCCTCCGCCACGAGCCAAGCGACACCATGGCTTTCTAATAAATGACGCAAGCTTTTTATGAATAACCGTCATAACGGTTTAAAAAAAACTACATAAAAAGACTAGCAATAAAAAAGGAAAAAAATATTTGTTTTATTTAGCCCCCTAATGCTTATAATTCCCTTAGAGGATTTTTATGTTCAACCAATCTGATTACGTCAACCAATACATAAAGAAGAACTACAAGACCGTTAAGATTCGGATTCGCAAAGACGATGAAGAGGTTCTTAAAAAACTTGAAAGCGTCGAAAACGTGAACCGTTACATTCTTAACCTCATCCGCCTCGATGCCAGATGCCCTCGCTCCTATCATTGCATCGACGATTCCGTCAAAATCGATTTCCCTCTTTCTCATACCATGCAAGGCCTTGTGGACAAGGCCGAGCGCGCGGATTTGAACGATGACTACCCTATTTATATGAACTGGGCGGACGCCATCGATTCGCAGGGGAAGCTCGAGGCCAGCCGCCATCAGATCACCGACGGGCAATGGATGCTCCTGCAAAGGAGGTACGCTTTATGAACGGGCTTATCGATTTCAGCGTCTGCCCGCTGAGTGCCCGCGACCTCCAATACGGCGGGCGAGCCGGAGTGAAACGCGGCGTTCTTTATCAGGGTGATCCCTGGATTCTGAAATTTCCGAAAAACACGCTGGGCATGCGAGGGGTGGAAGGAATTTCGTATGTTACTTCGCCTCTTAATGAATACCTCGGCAGCCAAATCTTCAAAATTTTAGGATACGATGTGCAGGAAACGATCCTCGGAGTTTGCTTTGATGGAAAGCGCCTAAAGCCAGTCTGCGCTTGCAAAGACTTCATCAAAGACGAAGGGGCGGAGATTCTCCTTCCCTACACCTCTCTTCGTAACGACACAAGCCCCGTAGCCATGGCTAGGAACGATTGCTCGGCGGTATCCCCCTCTAATCTAAACGAAGTTCTTTTTCAGTTGGAGCACAATAAGGCGCTTTCGCAAATTCCAGGGGCCTCTGCTCGTTTTTTCGAAGTCGCCCTTGTGGATCTGCTCATCAACAACAATGACCGGAACGAGGATAATTGGGGAGTGATCAAAAACAAGGCCGATGGGTCCTATCGCTTCGCCCCGGTCTATGACTGCGGGAATTCTTTCTATGGTAAAAGCAGCGAGGAAAAAATCTCTGCCGTGCTCAAAGACCCGCAAAGACTGCTTGCTAGCGCGCTAAACGGCGTGACGGCTTATGAAAGCGATGAAGGCGATCGAATCACCTCCTCCCAATTCCTCGAGAGTGATAGCCCTGAGCTTCAGAAAGCTGTGGTGAAGGTTTATCGAAAAGCCGCGCTGCATCTTGAAGAAATAAAGAAGCTCATCTTCTCATTGCCTTCTGAGTTTGAAGGCGTATCCATCATCACGGAAAATAGAGCCCGATATTACTTCATGACTTTTCAAATGCGCTTAGAAATGATGCTTGCTCCGAAATGCAAAGACATCGTGGGATAGGTGTTCAAGATAAACCCCAAGGTTTCTCTGACGTTCCTGAATTTTTACCCGTTCGTCTTAGGAAATAGCTAAAACTCGTCTTTTTCGCGGAAAGAAAAAGAGGCCGTGTTTTGACGGCCTCTAAGAGCTTTGCCTCGTTTAAGAGATGGTCGATATGACTTTTAAGTGGACTGAGTTGTCGCTGGAGTCTAGATAGAGGGAATAAAAGAGGGTGATGGTATCGAAGTCCGCGTTCTGCGTCGAATAAAGGATGGTCTGGTTCGCTGTGCCGTCTTCGAATTGGCCTTCCTCCCATTTGCCCGCGGCGAGGAAACCGGTGGGGATGAGACTAGTTTCGACGAAGCCTTGGGCTTCTGCAATCGAGGCTAAGGAGGTAGAAACGTCGAAGTTCCAATAAGAGATCACCGTCCCTTCCTCGACATCGGATTCGCTGACATGCTCCGGGATAGCGTATTTGGCGTTGCCCTCGCTTAAGGAGAAATAATCGTTGTATTTTTTCGCGACGGCTTTGATGGCGCTTTCGTCAGTGTAATTCTCCGCAATCAGGATTTTGCAGGTGATGGAGAGGGTGCCTTCGCTAGGGATCTCCATCGAGGCGGTGATGGTGGCCTCGCTTCCAGGCTCAGCGTCTGCATCGACAGTCACCATTCCTTCTGAATCGACCTTGACTTTGGAATTGCTCGAGGAGAACTTCACCTCGTAAGGATAGCCTTCGCAGGTGTAGCGGAGCTTGTAGACGGAGCCTGGATTCAAAGTCAGGCTTTCCTCGTCGAAGCGGAAGATGGGATCGTGGCTCTGGTTTGAGCCGTAGGTGATGCTGATGATCGTGACTTCCTGGTGGTTCAGATCGATCCCGATGGCGATTCGCCCTTCTTCGTCTTCCATAGCGATGTCGTAGAGATTGCTGCTTACTCTGCTCATGCCCTCTTTTTTGCAGAGGGCGAAGAAGGCTTCGTTGACTTTGAATTCGGTCTTCGTCTCGTCTATCCTGACTTCCGGGTCGTAGATTCTGATGGTGTAGACGGTGTTTTGCCTGGCGATTTGCTCGGCGGATTCTTTAATCCCGTCTTCATCGTCTTCTTTAAGACCGTAGGAAGAGGGGCTTGCCTTGACTTTAGCGTAGGCTTCGTCGTAGGACGTAGAGTAGTTAGTGACGCTCGTATGGCAGGTTGAGTGGGGGCTAAGGGAAGAGAAGTCGAACTCTGGGACGGAGCCAGAGATCGAATTTTCCTTCAGGAATTCTTGAATCTTATCACTTGGCCAGGAGTTTTCGATGGTGTCATAGGGGGCTTCAAGGAGAGAGAAATCGACGCCGAAGACGGTGTTGCCGTCCGCGTCGAAATAGGTGAAGGGCTTGAGGCAATAAGTCTCTGCCCAGTCGGCGTAGAAGCCTTGGGTGTTGTCGTAGATGATGCCAGATTGCAGGAGCGCCCTCTCATATTGGGTGTCGATGTAGAAATTGTCGGTGTAGCAATAGATTCTAGTAACCCCGTCTTTAACGTAGCCATAGTACTTGTTGGCCTCGAACTGGGGGATTTGATACCCTGTTTTTTCTTCGAAAGGGGCGGTCAGCTCGCTTAGCCAAGAGGAAGATTCGTAGATCTTCGGGCCATAGGAGAAGGTGACGTAGTTGCCGCTGTAATAATAAGTGGAGGCGTAGATCGTCGAGCCGTCTTCAAAGGTCTTCACCAAGACAAAGTTCCCATGGGAGGCGCTTGTCTCCGCATCGAGAACGTAGCCGTTCTCTATGAGAATCGCGGCGTTTTCTTTCGAAAGGTCTTTTGAGAGCATATCGAGGCAATAGACGCGGCTAGATCCATCGCTGACGACCGCGTTGCGCTCCCCTAGCTTCATAAAAGGAGGCACTTCGGTGAGCGCGGATCTGTATTTCTCCTCCTCTTCTTCCGTCCATGACGTCCTATTGTCGAGCTCCGTATCGAAGTCGTTGTAGCACTGGATAACGTCATAAGACTCCTTCTCGCCTTCGTAATGGAAGTAGGTGAGGAGATAGCCAAAGCCATCGTCTATCTTGACTAGCTCATAATAGGCATTCCCCTTCGCATCGCTTTGCTCGGCTTTGCCGTTGTAGTCTCTAATGAGGGACCACTCGCTTTTAAGGAGACTTTCGTAATAGGAAGCGATGGAGAATTTCTCGGACTTAGCGAGGATTTGGAGGTAAGTGGAAGCGCTCGCCTCGTCGGTGATGACTTCAAATGAGACCTCGCTAGCAAACCCGGAAGGGTAGGGGAGGATTGCTCCTGCATAGTTTTCTAGGAGCATCTTCTGATCCTCGCTCCACTTCGAATAATCTTCGCTTGAATCCTCTGAAGAGGGGTTTTCGGAGTCGCTTATGGAAATAGAAGGGGAGGAGGAAGGATCTCCCTTATCGCCCCCGCAGGAAATAAGCAAGAAGGGGAGAGCGAGGATGAGAAGTCGATTGAATTTGCGCATGATGTAACCTACTTTTCTTCTAAGAAGCCCCGATATCCTAGCCCAAAAAGGCCAAAAGTAAACGGAAAATCGCCCTGCGCCCATTTTCAGGGCTTCGTGTACCTCCTTTTTGGGCGAAACTCGTTGAAATTCCGCTTTCTTTAGCTTGCCTACCTTGCTAAAATACCTCCCGCAGCCCGCCTTTGTCAGAACCCTTCTCCAGATTCGACTTAGACGAGGCCAAGTACCAAAAACAAGGAGAAAACAAACATGGCACTTAATAAAGACAAGTCCGCCGCGATCATCAAGAAGTTCGGCAAGAACGAGAAAGACTGCGGCTCCACCGAAGTCCAGATCGCCCTTCTCACCGCGCGCATCCAGGACCTCACCGCCCACATCAAGAACAACGGCCAGGATGCCGCTGCCCATCGCAGCCTCCTCATCCTCGTCGGCAAAAGACGCAGCCTGCTCGACTATCTCGCCAAAACCGATGTCGACCGCTACGCCAAGCTCCTCAAAGAGCTCAGCCTCCGCAAGTAATTGCAAACCTATTTTGGAGAATGAAGACCCTTCGGGGTCTTTTTTATTGCTCTAGGCGACACGGATTCCTCCCTTAAGGGAGAAGAAATCTTTTTAGTGTTAATCCCATCCAATAGGTCTAAACTATGCCCGTTGAGAATTTTTACAGGAGAAACAATGAAAAAGGTATTCGAAACCGAATTCGCCGGACGTCACTTGGTCGTTGAGACCGGCGAGATTGCCAAGCAGGCCGATGGCGCTGCTTTCGTCCGTTTCGGCGACACCGTGGTCCTTTCGACCGCTTGCTGCGCCGACACCCCCAAAGAAGGAGATTTCTTCCCTCTTACCGTCAACTATGAGGAAAAGGCCTATGCCGGAGGGAAGATCCCCGGCAGCTATTTGCGCAGAGAAGGCCGCCCGGGAGAGCACGCCACGCTTTCGGCGCGTCTAATCGACCGCCCGATCCGCCCGCTATTCGCCGAGGGCTTCCGCAACGAGGTCCAACTCGTCTCCACCGTCATGAGCGTGGACATGGACAACACCCCCGAAATGACCGGGATGCTTGGCGCCTCTTTGGCCCTTTGCATCTCTGACATTCCTTTCGATGGCCCGGTCGCCGGAGTCTACGTCGGCAGGGTCGAGGGCAAGCTCATCATCGACCCGACGATGGAAGAGAAAGAGAAATCCGACATCGAGCTCGCCGTCGCCGGCACGGAAGAGGCCATCATGATGGTCGAGGCCGGGGCGAGCCAGGTCCCGGAAGAGGAGATGCTCGACGCCATCATGTTCGGCTTCGAGGCGATCAAAGAGCTCTGCCGCTTCCAGAAGAAGATCATCGCCGAGATCGGCAAGCCCAAGCGCCACATCGATCTCTATGCCCCCAATCCCGAGATCATCAAAGACATCCATGACCGCATCGGCGAGAAGATGGTCAAGGCCATCTCGATCTTCGATAAGCTTGAAAGGCAAGACGCGATCGACGCGCTTGAAAACGAGATCTTAGAGGATTATGACGCCCGTTCCTACGAGAACGAGAAAGCCCATCAGAAGACCATGATGATGGTCCACGACATCCTCGAAGGCATGGTAGCGGATGAGGTTCGCCGCCTCATCATCGAGGACAAAGTCCGTCCTGACGGCCGTAAAGTCGATGAGATCAGGCCGCTTGATTGCCAAGTCGACCTTCTCCCTCGCGCCCATGGCTCGGCCATGTTCACCCGCGGCCAGACCCAGGTCATCGGCACGACCACCCTCGGTCCTTTAAGCGACAAACAAGAGATCGACGACCTTTCCGGCGAGACGGAAAGACGCTTCATGCATCACTATAACTTCCCGCCCTTCTCAGTCGGCGAGATCGGCAGGATGGGCAGCCCTGGACGCAGAGAAATCGGCCACGGGAAACTCGGCGAAAGAGCCCTCCGTTACGTTCTTCCTAGCGAAGAGGAATTCCCCTATACCATCCGCTGCGTGGCGGATGTAGTGGAGAGCAACGGCTCCTCCTCTCAGGCCTCCCTTTGCGCGAACTGCATGTCGCTTATGGCGGCCGGCGTGCCGATAAAGGGTATCGTCAGCGGCATCGCCATGGGCCTCATCACCCGCGATCCTTCTCGCTCCCCGGACAATGAATCCAACCCCTATACCATCCTCACCGACATCCAGGGCCTAGAAGACCACTTCGGCGACATGGACTTCAAATGCGCCGGCACCGAGAAAGGCATCACCGCCCTTCAGATGGACATCAAGATCCATGGCGTCACCCGCGAAGTCCTCTCCGAGGCCCTCGCTCAGGCCCATAAAGCCAGGGAAGAGATCAGAAACGCCATCTCCGCCTGCATCCCTGAACCCAGGAAAGAGGTCAGCGAATGGGCGCCTAAGATGGTGACCTTCACTATCGACCCCGCCAAGATCAGAGACGTCATCGGCAAGGGCGGAGAGACCATCAATTCCATCATCGCCGAATGCGATCACGTCGCGATCGACGTGGAGGAAGATGGCAAAGTCACCCTCTATCACAGCTCCAAGGCGATGATCGAGAAAGCCAAAGGCATGATCGATGATATCGTCCGCGTCGCCAAAGTCGGCGAGATCTTCGAAGGCAAAGTCACCCGCGTCGAGGATTATGGCGCGTTCGTGAACCTCTTCGGCGACACCGACGGGCTCTGCCACGTCTCCCGTTTGAAGTGGGACTACGTCGAGAATGCGAGCGACATCGTCAAAGTCGGCGATGTGATCAAAGTCGTGGTCATCGGCATCGATGACTCCGGCAAAGTCAAGATCAGCCATCGCGAGTTCGAAGAGAAGCCAGAAGGCTATGTCGAGCGCCCGGAAAACGACCGTCCGCGCGGAGGCAAAGGCGGAGACCATGGCCATGGCGGAAGAGGCAATTTCCACGGCAACCGCGGCGGAAAAGGCCCGAATCGTCATTGATTTGCATAACAGCTAACGACTAGAGGCGGCTAATCACCGCCTCTTTTTATGCGCGCTTGTCTCTATATACTAATGAAACCCCAACCTATCCCCTATACGCCTAGGCTCTCGCCGAGCTCCTGGAT
>CAVFEQ010000066.1:0-8301 GCA_963621535.1 Paludibacteraceae bacterium
ATCCAGGAGCTCGGCGAGAGCCTAGGCGTATAGGGGATAGGTTGGGGTTTCATTATTATAAACAAGAAAGGAATTGACGATGAAAAACTACGACATGTTCACTTTGATGCTCGATTGCTCAAGGAATGGGGTCATGAATATCCCCTCGCTCCGCAAAATGATCCTTCTCCTTGAAAAGATGGGCTATGACTCCTTGATGCTCTATACGGAAGACACCTATGAGGTGCAAAACGAGCCTTATTTTGGCTATCTTCGCGGGCGTTATAGCGAAGAGGAGCTCAAGGGGATTTGCGCTTTCGGGCAAGAGCATCATGTCGAAATCATCCCTTGCATCCAGACCCTCGCCCATTTGAATTGCATTTTCAAGCATGATGCTTATGAAAAAATCTGCGATGTGAATGATATCTTGCTCGTTGACGAGCCGAGGACCTACGAACTCATCGAGAACATGTTCGCCTCGCTTGAGCGGTCCTTCCTCACCAAGAAAGTCCACATCGGAATGGATGAGGCCCATATGCTTGGGCTTGGCAAATTCAAGGACATCCATGGCTATGAAAACCGCGTTAACATCCTCATTCGGCATCTGAAAAAGGTCTACGGAATCGCCCGAAGACACGGCTTTGAGCCGATGATGTGGTCGGACATGTTCTTCAGGCTCGCCAGCGGAGGCGACTATTACGGCCTAAACGCTAAATTCGATGCCACGAAGATCGAAGGCCTTCCGCCCGTCAAACAAGTCTATTGGGATTATTTCCATCAAGAAGAGCCCTTTTATGAAAGGATGATTGACTTGCACCGTCAATTAAAAGAGGATGTCATTTTTGCTGGCGGAATTTGGACTTGGGTGGGTTTTGCGCCTCTTTTGACTTTCGGGGAACACGTCTCTGCCCCGGCGCTTGAAGCCTGCAGGAAGAAAGGCGTGAAGAAAATCATTCTCACCGCTTGGGGGGACGACGGGGCGGATTGCTCGCTCTTCTCCACCCTTTCCACCCTGTTTTTCGTCCGCGAGAAGGCCCTTGGGGTGGATGACCTCCCCCAAATAAAAAAGGACTTCGAGGACATGTTTCATTGCTCTTACGATGACTTCAAGCTGCTCGAGATCCCAAATTTCCTGACCCACAAAAGAAAAGATGACTCGCTTTGCCTGAATACCTGCCGTTACTTCCTTTATAACGATCCTCTTCTTGGCATTTTCGATACGCGCGTAGAGCCGAAGGATAAAGTGCTTTATGCCGAGCACGCTAAAAGACTGAAAGGGGTTGGGAAACACGCTAACGAATGGGCCTACCTCTTCGATTACCTTTCCTCGCTTTGCGAGGTCATCGGGGCAAAGCTCACCCTGGGGGTAAAGATGAGGGAAGCTTATAAAAGCAAGGATAAGGACGCTTTAAGATCTTTGCTTCCTGCTTTAGACATGGCAATCAATAAAGCTGAGGCGTTTGCAAAAGAGTATCGCCTCCGGTGGCTAAAAGAAAACAAACCGCAAGGGCTAGAAATCGGCCAGATAAGGCTAGCAGGAGTCAAAGCAAGGCTAGAAGAAGCGAAGCTGCGTCTTGAAGAATTCCTTGAAAAAGGGACAGAAATACCTGAATTAGAAGAGACCATCCTCCCCATCCATCAAGGCGAGGATGATCCCAAAGAGCCTACGATCTGCAACAACACCTACCTTTATATGATAAGCAATAACCGCATGTTCTGAATTATTCCAGACCCAATTAATTAAGTCATTTTATAAATATCAATAAATGATATATCGACATGATGATTTCTCTTGTGGGTAAGCGCTTTCAGTCTATAATTGTCTTACTTTTTAGGAGTTGAACCATGAAATTGAAAAGCGGCGGCCTATTTAGCAATAGGACCTTCGAAGGGGACGACGTCCCCAAGCTGACCAAGATTTTGTATCCTTGGTCAGGCATCTTTCGCGATGCTTGCTACACGATGATCGGCACTTTCCTCATGCAGTATGCGATCACCGCAGGGGTGCTTTCTAGCGACCCCACGACCTTTAAAACGCAATATGGCATCATCACCGCGGCGATGATCATCGCCCTCATTTGGGATGGGCTCAATGACCCGATCATGGGCTTCATCATCGAAAAGGTCCATCTGAAAGCCGGGAAATACCGCCCATGGATTGCCATCGGAGCAATTGGGAACGCCCTCACGGTCGCTTTGATGTTCCTTATCCCCCTTGCCATGGTCGGCGGGGATGGCTGGGGATACGTCGTATTCATGATCATCGGCTACCTCCTTTGGGATCTTTGCTTCACGATGAACGACATCGGCTACTGGTCGATGCTTCCTTCTCTTACTAACGACCCAAAGCAAAGGGCGAGAATCACCACCAACGTCACCGTCGCCGCCTCAATCGGCACCGCGGTCATGACGCTTTGCATGTATCTGCTTCCTGGGCTCATCCCCCTTTCCACGGCGTCGATTTACGCTCTTATCGGCACCATCGTGGCCTTAGTCTTCCTAGCTTCGCAGCTTCTTGTTTATTTCCTTTGCAAGGAGAAGAGGCGCGACAGCGTGCAGGAGCAGATCTCCGAATCCTCCAACATCCTTGATCTCTTCCGGGTGGTCATCAAAAACCATCAGCTCCTCTATGTCGTTTTAGCGTTGCTCTTCTTCCAGTTCGCGGAATTCATTTTGACGGGCATCGGCCAGAATTATTTCTACATGGTCTTCGGCTACGGCGGAAGCAAAGGCGGCCTCGTCGCCACGGCTGTTTTGGCCATTTACATCGTGGCGACCGTCTTCTCTCAGCTTCTTTACCCCGCCCTTTCGAAAAAGATGAAGCAAAAGACCATCTTGACCACGATGGGCATCATCGTCGTGGTGGGGTATTTGATTTTCTATTTCGTCGCTTTCCCTCTTTTCGGAGATAAGCCCATCGCCTATAACGAGCCGGATGCGAACAACGTCTTCTGGATACTCGGCGGAAGCATGTGGATGTATTACCTAACCTCATTCTTCTTCTTCGGCGCGAGCGGGGTCTTCTATTTGGCCCTCCTTGTCTTGATGCAAAACGCGATCGACTACAACGAATGGAAATTCGGCGAGAGGAAAGAATCCATTTGCTTTGCCTGGCGCCCGCTTGATGTGAAACTTTGCTCAGGGCTGAACCGCGGGCTTCAGTTCATCGTCTACGCGGCCACTGGGACAAGCGTTTTCATCAACGCGATCTCCAATGCCGAAGGGGAATATAACAGCGTCGCTAATAGCGGCGCGGACAAAGCGACCATTGATGCGGCAGAGGCAACGCGAAACGCGACCATCGCCTCCGCCGGTGAGAATATCTCCCAGCAATCTCTCATCGTCTTCGGGACCATCGTGATCGGGACGATATTGGTCTCTGTGATCGTCGCCTATGTCTTGCTGCGCTTCGGCTTCAAGATTTACGAAGACGAGGAGGCGAAGATCGTCAAGGAACTTGCAGAACGCCACAAACAAGACGAGCTAAAAACAGCAGAGGCAAGCGCGGAAGCCTAATTGACAACCGACTTAAAAAATCCAGGCAAAACGCCTGGATTTTTAACTTTTGCGGGGTTATTTGACCAAAAGGGGCAGGGTCAAGACTTCTTCGCCGTAGATTTTCAGCTCGGCTTTGCTTTGCTTTTCGACCTGTTTGCTGCGGATGTAAATAGAAATTCCTCCGCCGACAAGACAAACCTGTTTCGGCCCCATAATTTCGATTGGGCCGCTAGTTTCTAGCAGCAGGCAATCGTTTGCATAGGGCATTAAAGTGCCGTTTTGATCGAGTTTGCGGATGCTTACGCGCAGCGCGTCATAAGTATCCTTGTTTTCAAGCTCGGCTTTAGAATAGCTCAGCTCATAATGCCAAGAAGTCGACATGGAGATCGTTTTCTCCGCAAAAACGGCATTATTTTTGTATCCGAGGAAGCGATAAGGCTTTGCTTTCTCTCCTCTTCCAATCAAGAGGTCCTGGATTTCGCCGACTGCTTTCCCTAGGTCTGGGTTGTGTTTTTTCAAAATGCGGAATAAGGTGATTTTCTCTTTCGAGGACAAACTGTCGATCCCCTGCGCGGCGTATTGGGAGATCGGCCCGCTTAAGGCTTTGCATTCCTTTTCGCTGTAGCCTAGGCTTTGCAAAGAGGCTCCCAGAAGATCTTTCACGTGCACGGGAGGGTGGGGGAGATGAGGGAATTCGTCTTTTGCGGGATAATACCGCCCGACGTAAAGCTCGCCATGATAGACGTCAACCCATTCGGCGTCGGTGAAGATATAGGGGCCCTTCAAACGGCAGCCATTCTCTTCACCCGGGTCAAGGTTCCCCATCACATAAAAGGTGTTTTCCAAGCCTTGGGATGCATAAAAATAGGCCGCGGGTTTGGGAAGACGGAAAATATCGCTCAACCCGTGGTAGCAAATCCGGTCGCCCGCCCCGAAATCGCGATGGGTGTTGTAATCAAACGCGCACCAGGCAACTGAGCCGGAAAGCTCTTCATAGGAGAAAGAATCGTCCATGACTCTAGCGTGGCGCAAGGCATGTTCCAAACGCTTGCTCTCCACATCGAAGGATTTCGTGGGGAACATGTGCCCGTTATGCTCGGTCACCAGGACGGGGTGCCTGCCCTTGACGTCGGTCAAAGGGTCATCAAGCCCGTGGCTTAAAGAGCAGCAGGAAAAATCGTTGTAACCGTAGACGTCCTCGAGCAGCTCGCTCTTTTTGAAATTCCTCACCCCGATTGACTGGCGTTTCGGATCAAGCTCTTTTTTGACCTGCTGCAAGGTGGTGTAAAGCTCGTGGTCGTCTTGGCTTTCGTCGATCCTTAACCCATAGGCGACAAGGCAGGGGTGATTCCTCTCTTTTTTGATCATGCGGTAAGCGAAATCGCGGAGCTGCGCGCGCCACTTCTTGTCGCTTGAGATGTGCTGCCAGCCAGGGATTTCATCAATCAAAAGCAAACCGATGCGGTCACAATGGTCGAGGAAGGATTCATCGTCGCTATAATGGGAAGTTCTCACCAGGTTCGCCCCAAGGCCGAATTTGAGGATGTCGGCGTCGTCTTCTTGCAAAGAGGCAGGGGCCGCTGCGCCAAAATAAGGATAGGTCTGGTGACGGTTAAGCCCGCGTATTTTGACGTTTTTTCCGTTAAGGAAAAAGCCATTCGAGGTGAATCTGGCGCTGCGGAAGCCGACGAAGTCGTCTCTTTCATCATCGCCATAAATCGTCTTCAATGTGTAAAGATAGGGGTCATCCAATGACCAAAGGCGCGGCGAGGAAAGGTCATAGACCTCGCCTAAGAACTCGGCGATCGGCTTCCCTTCGCGATAAAGCACGTGGCTGACTTTTAGCTCTGGAGTGGGATTCACCAAATTGGTTTTGACTTCCAAATGCCCTTCCATGTCCGCGGTGATGAAAAGGGAATCGATATAGGAAAAAGGATGAGAGATGATGGACACCCCGCGGTAAATGCCCCCGAAGGTCATGTAGTCGACGATGTCGCCAAAAGGCGGGATGCTCTTGTCCTCGCGGCTATCGACGATCACCGTAAGCTGATTGTCTTTGGGCTTGATCAATTTGCTGATGTCGATATCTACGGGCAAGTAGCCGGAGATGAAGTGTCCAAGGCAGATGCCATTGAAATAAACCTGCATTTGGAGCATCACGCCATCGAAATGAAGAATCTTCACCGGTAGAGTGGGGTTCTCGTCGTCAAAATGCTTCTCGTAGGTATATAGCCCTTGGTACTCCCCTTCGTCAAAGAGGTGATAGGGGAGCATTTTCACGGTGTGGGGAAGGTCGATTCTCTCCGCCCCTTCCGGCAAAGCCTCTATGTAGCTAGGCTCGTAGCCCGGGAAGAAGCTCCAGTCGAATGAAATTGATTGCGTTTTTGCCATGGCAGTATTCTAAAACAAAATCAGGGCAAGATGGGCGTAATCGTTTCTTTCTAGAAACGAGTTTGTGATAGACTCATAGCAGATGATTTGCCAGCAAAACAATGCCTTCCATTTAAGAAGCGCCCATTCCTCTTATGTAGTGAGGATCAATAAGATCGGGAAGCCGGTTTTGGATTATTTCGGCCTTGCGCTAAGCGAAAAAGAAGACCTTTCCACCTTTTCCTTCGACCCTTGTCTGATCCCGGGAAGATCGGTTTCCTACGAGAAGGCCCATCCTGAATTCTGCCTGAATGCTTTGCCTCTTGAATTCGCTACCCGGGGCAAAGGGGATTTCCTCTCCCCGTCCTTGAAACTCGAAAACGAAGACACCTCCCTCTTCGATTTCCTCTTTTCCTCCGCTGAAATCAAAGAGCCAAGCGAAATGCCTGGCTACCCAACGCCCCGCGGAGCTGAAAAGGAACTGGTGCTGCGCTTTGAGGATAAGCTCACCCAAGCGGAACTCGAGCTTCACTATCTCGTTTATCCTTCAAGCGATGTCTTTGGGCGCTACGTCGTTTTGAAAAACAATTCCCCCAAGCCTCTGACAATCCATAAAATCTCTTCTCTCTGCTTATCGTTAGAAGACAAAGGATATAAGTTCCATACCTTCCGCGGGGGCTGGATCGATGAGTTCCACGAGGAAATAAGC
This sequence comes from Paludibacteraceae bacterium, assembly GCA_963621535.1. GTDB lineage: Bacteria > Bacillota_I > Bacilli_A > RFN20 > CAG-826 > Alloenteromonas. The sequence continues at coordinate 6,557 of CAVFEQ010000066.1, forward strand.
TATCCTAATTCCAATCTCGTCCGCCTAGAAAGCTCCACCGGATCGTCAAATGACCTGCATAACCCTTTCTTCTATCTGGAAAGGAAGAACGCCTCTTATTCTTATGGGGATTGCCTAGGCTTCAATCTTGTCTATAGCGGCAACCACCAAGAGGAAATCCAAAAGAGCAATGGCTATCTCCGCCTCCTCAGCGGCTTAAGCGAAGAGGATTTCTCCTATCCTCTGGAAGAAGGGGAGGCCTTCGTCTCGCCTTTAGCCGTTTTCACGCATTCGTCAAACGGGAGAAACGGCATGGCGAAGAATTTCCATTCCTTCGTCAATGATTCCGTTTTGCCTTCCTCTCATCACAATCTCCCTAGGCCGATCATCTACAACAACTGGGAAGGCACCTACTTCAATTTCGATGAGGCAAAGTTGCATGGCTTAGCGAAAAAAGCCAAAAAACTCGGGATTGAACTCTTCGTCCTTGACGATGGCTGGTTTGGGAAAAGGGACAATGACAAATGCTCTTTGGGCGATTGGGCGACGAATTGCAAAAAATTGCCCCACGGAATCAAGGGGCTAGGCGAGTATCTCCATAAGAAGGGGATGCTTTTCGGCCTTTGGTTTGAGCCGGAGGCGATTTGCCAAGACAGCGACCTTTATCGCGCTCATCCCGATTGGGCAATCTCCTGCCCAGGAAGGGAGCCTTCTTTAGGAAGAAATGAGCTTCTGCTCGATTTAAGCAAGGAAGAAGTGAGAGATTACCTTTTTGAGCGTATCTCCTTTTTCATGAAGGAAGGGAACCTCGATTTCATCAAATGGGACTATAACCGCGTGTTCTCTGATGTTAGGAAAAACGCCGGCGTGTTTGCCCATCGCTACATTCTTTCTTTGTACGATTTGCTGAAAAAACTCCGCAAAACCTTTCCGAATTTATGGATGGAGAACTGCGCTTCCGGCGGAGGAAGAAACGATTTAGGCATGTTTTCCTTCTTTGACACAGGCTGGGTGAGCGATGACACGGATTCCTTCCAAAGATCGAAAATCCAGAAAGCCATGGCTCTTGGCTATCCCCTTTCGCTCATGTCGAACCACGTTTCGGCGAAAACGAGTCATCAGATCCTCCGCAAGACCAGCCTCGACACGAAATTCGACGTGGCTTCTTTCGGCGTGCTTGGATATGAGCTGAATCTGAACGATCTTAATCCAATCGACGAAAAGGAAATCGCCGCGCAAATCGCTTATTACAAAGAGAACCGGGAAGTCTTCCAATTTGGTGAATATCGTCTTCTAGAAGACTATGAGGATCGTGGCCTGCTCATTCAGGAGGTCCATAAAGACGGCGCTGCTTTGGTGAATCTAGTCCGTTCCGTTCAACCCCCTGCCCCCGAGCCCATTAAACTCCGCCTGGAAATGCTTGAGCCCCTCTCTCGTTACGATTATTCCGTGAGGAAGGAAGATATCTCTTTCCTTCGCTTCGGCGGGCTAGTTAATGCGGTTGCTCCCGTTCATATCAAAGAGGAAGGGTTTTTAGTGAGCGAACTAAGCCGTTATAAGTCTTTGGAAAATGAGAAGTTTGAGGGGAGCGTAAGCGGGGCGGCTTTGCTTGGCGACGGGCTCCGCCTAAAGCAGGAGTGGAGCGGAACTGGCCTAGGCGATGATATCGCCGTCATCCTCGATTTCGGTGCGAGACTCTACCGGTTTTGCAGGTAGCGTTCCGTTTTTGTAGGTAAGCCCCACAATTGAGTCGCGGATATCATAGC
>CAVFEQ010000067.1:0-8286 GCA_963621535.1 Paludibacteraceae bacterium
ATTCTTCTAAATACTTGTTGCAGAACATGTTCGAACCTCCTGGCTAGATTGTTCGGAAATCCATCCAGAAAGTCGATTGTGGAAATCTTTTACGCTTACGGATTATCGATGCCGGAAGAGAAATTAGGGATCTCTGGCTATTACATCGTTAGCTACGGCAACTCCCTTTTCTTCCTCGCCCCGCATAATGAGGGCTACCACATGGGAGTGCTGCGCCTGCTTAACGCGATCTGCGGCTTCGACATGATAAGCGAGGATACGATCGTCTATGAAAACGCAGCCGAATCGCTCCCAGACATCGAGATCGTCGAGGCCCCGGACTCGCAATGGAGGAACTACACCAACTACATCACCGACGCGACGCGCTACGGCCTTGGCTATAGCCTCAATTACGAGATGATGCGCGCGGTGAGGGAAGATGGGAAAACCGGCAACGCCGTCCATAACATCTTCGACTATCTCCCTAAGGAAACCTACGTCAGCGCCCACCCGGAATGGTATAGCGACGACCTTTCCCAGCTCTGCTATACCGCTCATGGAAACGAGGAATCGCTGAATCAGATGGTGGATGAGGCCTTCAAAGTGCTTAAAAACACTGTCGACGCGAACCCCAATTCCTCGATTGTCTCCTTCACCCAAGCAGACATCAACTCCTCTTGCTCCTGCCCGACCTGCCTAGAGCAAAAGAAGAAGGACGGCGCTGTCTCCGGGGCCATCATCCGCTTCACCAACAAGCTCGATGACAAACTCCAGAACTATCTAGAGGAGCAGGCGAAGAGCAAAAACGAGGAGAAACGCGAAGTCTATCTCTGCTTCTTCTCCTATCACGCCTCCTTCGAACCCCCGACCACCACGGTGGAGGAAGATCCCACCTTGAAGTGCAATGACGACGTCATGGTCTTCACCGCGCCGATTTACGCTAACTACACCAAATCCTTCTACCAAGAGGAGAATTCGCGCTACGCCACCAACATCATCAACTGGAACAAGTATACGAAGAACATCATGTCCTGGGTCTATGAGACCGACTACCATCATTACATGTATCCCTATAACACCTATTCCTCGATGATGGAGACCTATCGTTTCCTCAAACAACATGGGACCTACGCGATCTATAACGAAGGCCAGCGCAACAGCAACAACGTCACTTGCTTTGGGAAGCTAAAGGAATATCTTGACGCCAAAGCGCAGATCGACGTCAACGCCTCCTATAGCGAATACGCGGACAAGTTCTTCGCAAACTATTTCGATGACGCCGCGCCGATCATGCGCAATTACTATGAAGAGATGAGGGCCTGGGAGACCTATCTAGAATCTCACCCCGAGCAATATGGCTTAGGCGGCGGGGTCTATCAGGAAATCGGCTCTGATCCCGCCTATTGGCCAAAGCAAATGCTCCTTGGCTGGCTTGAGCAGATGGAGGCGGCGGAGAAGGCGATCCTCCATTACAAAAATAGCGACCCGGTAAAATACGCCAAGCTCCATAAGCACATCCTCATCGAGACCCTTTTCCCACGCTACGCCCTCTGCGATCTGCACGCCGACACTTATACCAACAGCGAGATCCTCGCTCTGCGGACCGCCTTCAAAAAAGACGGCGATGCGCTGGGGCTCATCGAGCATATGGAGCATCATTACATCAGCGAGAAATATGAGGAATGGGGCTTGCTATAAGGAGGTAACGCCATGAAAAAACAGATAACTTTGCTTACGCTAGGCCTGCTTTCGCTAAGCGCCCTGGCCTCTTGCGGAAATGGCAGCGGGGAAGAATCTTCTTCCTCTTACATCGAGACCATAAACGACGTGCTTTACCTTTCTCTTTATGCAGAAAGCGCCTACACCCCCGCCCTTAATGGGGATTTCGCCTCTCAAAGCAGCGATGAGGCGATCGCCACTTACGAAAAAGGGAACGTCATCACCTTTGGCCTAGAGGGGACTTGCCTCATCACCTTTAAGGGCGAAGGGAGGACGGTTGAGCTGACCGTCCACGTCGAAAAAGATTCCACCCTCCCCCTCTTTTCCTTGGCTCATCAGGAAATCTCCGTCTTCAAAGGGGCGAGCTATGAGCTTCCCTTCACCCTCTCTTACGGAGGCAAAGACGTCACCTCAGAACTCGAAGAGGTCAATGTCACTTTGGAAGAAGGGAACGAGGTTTCTAGCATCGCCCAAAAAGGGAACGCCCTTCTTATCGAAGGCAAAGCGGTGGGAGAGGCCACGTTTACGATCTCCTGCGAGTTCCTCGATTTCCTTCTTTCCAAACAGCTTGTCGTGAGCGTGAAGGAAGACGAGTCCTTCTTCGTCTATGGGAGCAAAATGACTTACGATGACCAGGGGCCGAAATACAGCGTCCCTCTTTATGGCTATTCTTCCGATCCGCTTGTCCTTTCCAAGGACTTGAAGGCGCGCTTCAAAGGCAAAGAAGTCGCCTATAGCGAACTCGATGTCTCTTTGGAGGAAAATGACTTCGCCACTCTCGGCGCCGAAGGAAAGCTTTCCTTTGCTAAAGCCGGGACGGGCAACCTCAAGGTGAGCTATCAAGGAAACGCGGTCAATATCCGCCTCTACGCGATCAAAAGCGTCTTGGAAACCTATGCCCTGGATTTGGAGGACCGCGATTTCTCTCTCGAGAAAGAAGTAAGCGTCAACAAAGGGACGTCAACGAGAGTTTATTCCGATCCTTCTTCTGCGCCTAGTAAGACCATCGCCATCCCTTCTTCCTACGGGGAATATATCGCCGTCTCTTCGCTTAGCGTCGAGGGGAAGGTTATTACCATCGAAGACCCCTCCGATCTTTCTTTCGACGCGAGCAGCAACGCTTTGCAGATCTCTTCGCGCCTCTTCGATTCCTCTTTTTATGGGCTCCATAGCGTCAGCGCGATCTTAGAAAGCGAGGAATATCTCGCGCAGTTTGATTTCCAATTGCTTTTCATCACCAAGACCATCAATACCTTCGCTGAGCTTTCTAGCTACGTCTCGATGGCTTTCGTCAAAGACAGCATTGAAGGCTACTTCGTTTTAGGCGGCGACATCGACGCCGCAGGGGCATCTTCTCCAGGCAGCTGGACGACCTCTGGCTGGGACTATGGGACCGGCTTCCGCGCCACCTTAGACGGAAGGGGGCACGCCATCAAGAACATGAAGGCGGGGGAGTATGGGCTTAGCGGCATCATCGGCAGCGGCGCTTTGATCCAGAACCTTGATTTTACTAACCTCAATTACGTCTCCTCCTCTTCTGGAGTCAAATACGCTCTCTTCGCTAGGGGCATGAAAGGAGCCACCTTCCGCCACATCAACATCTCTTTGAGCGCAGATTCGATCACTGACGTTGGCACGCCAGGCAAAACCCAATCCCTAGGCCTATTCACCGTCGAGAACGCGGAAAGCTGCCGCTTCGAATTCGTGAAGGTCGACGCTTCTGGCTTTGATTTGCTCACTCTAGTCGGCAAGCAGGCCTCGAACACGGTCTATAGCGACTGCGAGGTTCTCTGCAAGAGCCTCCGCTACGTCTACGCTGACGTCTCTCCAGAAGGAGTGGAAGGAATCCAAGTCACGGTGGCTTGATCTTTATGGGGATAACTCTAGAAGGCCTTTCGCTTTGCTATCATAGCAAGAAGAAGGGGGACGTCCTCGCCCTTGATCACATCGACGCGAGCTTCCCCTCTTCCTCTTTCAGCGTGGTTCTAGGGCCCTCTGGCTGCGGCAAAAGCACCCTTCTAAAAGCCGTCGCCGGCTTGCTTGACTACCAAGGGGAGATCTATCTTGACGATAAGCCTTTGAAAGACATCCCTTTGGACAAAGCCGGGCTCGCCTATCTCCCCCAGCAGATCCACCTCTATCCTTATTGGACCGTCTTCGACAACATCGCCTTCCCCTTGAAGGTCCGCAAAACCCCTAGGGATGAGCTATTAGGAAGGGTGAGAGAGATCGCCGAGGAGCTAGGAATCTCCTTTTGCCTCAACGTGCGTCCGAAATTCCTCTCCGAGGGTCAAAGGCAGAGGGCGATGCTGGCCCGGGAGCTCGTGGCCAACGCGAAGACGATCCTTTTCGATGAGCCTCTTTCTAGCCTAGACCCCGTCGCCAGAAAAGAGATCTGCTCCCTACTAAAAAACTATCAGAAAAAGCACGGGACGACCTTTCTTTACGTCACCCATTCCTACACCGAATCGATGATGCTCGCCGATAGGCTCTTCCTGATGGAGAAAGGCCGCATCGTCTCTTCCGATACGCCTTTCCACCTGCTTAATCAGGCTAATCCCTATCTGCGAGCGATGGAAGAGAGCGAGAAGATGGAGGTGCTCCAATGAAAAGGAAGCCCACCCCCGATTTCTCCCCCTCCATGCTCCCCCAGACCCGGAAGGATCAATTTTTCTTCTTGCTAAGGAATCAGCATTGGACGTTGCTAAAAATCGGCTTCCTGGCCTTGCTTTTCGCCTTGCCTTATCTTTTCCTTAGCCTAGCGAAAGACATTCTTAACTACGAGTTCTTGAACTTGCTTAACCAAGGGAGCATCGAAGAAGGGGAGTACCATACCTATTTCCTGCTCAACACCATGGGGGCGAATCTCATTGGGTATCTGCTTCTTCCTCTTCTTGGCCTTGGCCTAGCCGGCATAAACCGGATAATGCGCGCCATGGTGGAAGGGGATAGCGTCCTCTTCAAAGACGATTTCCGCTTGGGGGTGAAGTACAACTACGGGAAGACGAGCCTCGGGCTGTTGCTGTTCTCTTTTTTGTTCCTTTTGCACCAATTCGCGATCACCTATTTTCAAAGCCCGGTGATCCTCGTCCCTTCCTTTTTGCTGCTCATCCTCCTTCTTGCCCCGATTTGCTTCATCTACCTCGTCTATTCTTCCTTTTATGAGGACGGTTTCTTCGCGGGGATCGCTAAACCGGTTAGGCTATACCCTTCCTCTTGGTGGCGGTTCCTGCTTTTAGGGGCTTTTGGGGTTGCTTCTTTCTATGGGCTGGATTCGATTCCGAATTATTACATCAAAGGGATCGCCATGGCCTTATTCGCCGTCCTTCTTTTCCCTTGTTTCGCCTTGCTATTTTTCGAGGTGGCGATCCATAGCTTCGATAACGCGATCAACTCAGCCCAATTCAAAGATCGCTGCGGACTAGGCTTATATCAAGGGAAAAAAGAAGAGTAATAAGCGTTGTCTATGTGGGGAAAAGGAGAGAAAGTATGAAAAATCTATGCGTTGAATTACTGAAGAAATACGCCACTTGGCTGATCTCCCATCAGTTTGGTGAGGAGGAGAAGGCTTTAGAAGGGGGACTGTATTGCCCCTCCTGCAAAACGATCCACGGGCGCTGCATCGACGCCGTTTTCGGCCTTTCACTCGCCTATAAGACCTTCGGGGATGAGAAATACCTTCAAGGAGCGAGAAGACTGCTCCGTTACAGCGAAAACCTCATTTGCTCCGATGGCGGGGTCTATAACGATCTGCAGACCACCTGGCGCTACACGACCGTATTCTTCGTCATCGACCTCGCGGAGACCCTTCTTTACGCTGAGGACGTTCTCCCTGCGGATTTCGTCAAAGAGATTGAAAAGCATATTGAGATCCACGCCAAATGGCTCTTTGAAAACCTCGATGAGCATAGCCCAACCAACATCAACTATCCCATCAATAACGCCTTGGCCCTTTATCTGTGCGGCGAACGCTTAGGGAAAGAGGAATACAAAGCAAAAGCGAGGCATCTAGCCGAATACGCCTTAAAACATCTTACCCCCTCCCTCCTTTTGATGGGGGAAGGCAAGCCGCATGATAAAAAGACCAGACGCGGCTGCGATGCGATCGACCTTGGCTACAACCTGGAAGAGTCTTTGCCGGCCTTAGTCAAATACGCCTATTACGCCAAAGACGAGGCGATGCTAGGAAAGCTCTTTGAAGTCGCTAAAGCCCATTTCGCTTTCATCTTGCCCGATGGGGCCATCGACAATTCCTTCGGCTGCCGGAACTACAAATGGACCTATTACGGCTCAAGGACCTGCGATGGGCTGCTCCCTATGGCGCTCATTTTCGGCACGAAAGAGCCTAGCTTCCTTGAATGCGCAAGGCGGAATCTCAAACTGATGGAAGCTTGCTCAGAGGGCGGGGCGCTTAGCGGAGGGGTGGATTATCACCGCCACGGCGAGAACCCTTGCATCCACCATACCTTCGAGCACATCAACGCGCTTGCTTTTTCTTGCGCCATCTGCCAAGGGGATAACCCCTTCAGTAAGCCTTGCCTCATCCCTTCTGATTTCTGCTATGAAGCCTATTATCCTGAGATGGATTCCTATCGTCGTGGCGGGAAGAATTTCCTTTTCGACATCTCTTGCTACGATGAGAACATCGCCTATAGCGGCCACGCCAGCGGCGCCACTTTGACGATGCTCTTCTCCCGGGAGAAGGGGCCATTAGTCATGGGGAGCGTGGGCGATTACGCGCTTACTGAGCCGACCAATATGCAGGTCCCCCTTGATTTGCAGCGCCATCGCGCCTTGCTTCCCCGGTTTGAAACAAATGTGGGCGGGAAACTATTTTCCTCTGCCTATTTCACCGAGACGGAAAGAATCGGCGAAGATGGACTCGTTTTCCGCTCCGGGCTTATGAGCAGAGAGGGGGAGAAGCTTGAGGGAAGCGAATTCCGCTGCGCCTATTTTGATCACGGCTCTACCTTCCTCATCAAGCTCTCGAACATCCATCATGACTTGCCTTACCTTCTTCCGCTTATTAACGGGAATGTCTCCATCAAAGTCGGCAGGCTCGTGGCGAAAGAAGAGATTTTCTTTTTGACCCCCGGCTTCCTCACCACGGAATACAAAGTGGAAGACGTGGACGGGGAGATCGAGATCGAGATTTCCTAAGCTCGTTCCCTAGGCTTAGAAAAGGAATTTCTCTTAATATCTCCCATAAAAGAGGGGGATTTACCCATCTTCGCTGAAAGCGCTTTCTACGAAAGATTCCCCATCTTAGAATGCCAATAAGCTTTAAACAAAGGAGATTTAGCATGAAGAAAAAACTATGGGTCGCCGGCGCGTTAGCTTTGGCTGCTTTCGCCTCGGCCACCGCGATCGCGACGCTTGGCTCAAGCGGGGGCGCTCTTTTCGCAGACGAGTCCTATTATTCTAAATACGCTTGGATGCATTACGCGAAGAAAGAGGCCACGAAAAGCGAAAAAGGGATCCGCGAGTATTGGGTGAACTGCAAGACCCATGAGGTTGTCTACGTAGCCCCAGAAAGCTCTAGCGTCGGGGAAGCCACTGCCTATGACACCTCCGGCTTTGCCTCTAATGATGAGCGTTGGATCTACAACGTCGCCCTCGATGCGCAAGAGGTGATCATGAGCGAATCCACCAAAGCGTTTGATCTTGGCGCGGATTATGCTGGCGCGACCATCACCTCCATGAAGGCGGGGGACATCGACCTTGGCAATGACGCCTCCGCGCTTGATGTCAGCCTCTTCGCCTCAGACCATTCTGATGACGGAATCAAATCCGTTGAGATCGAACTCAACAAAGACGGGAAATACAGCGTTTTGTTCTTTGACGCGACGTTCGTGACCGCGAAAATCACGACCGCGGATGAGTTTTTGACTTATATCGTCCCGGAAACCGGAAACAAATGCGGCTATTTCCAGCTTGGTTCAGATATTGCTAACGTTTATCAAAAAGCTAATGCCGTCAAGTTTGAATGGAGTTACGCCTTTACCGGCACCTTGGATGGCCTTAATAATACCTTAGGCGGACATTCGGGAACTACAAATGGTATTTTCTCGAATTTGAATGGCGCGACCATCAAAAACCTGAACATCACCGATGCTCGGGCAATGATGTACGGTTCTAACGCGCTTATTGCAAAATCGATCGCCTCATCGACTTTCGTCAACGTGAATACGAAGGTTAACGACGGCAGTGGATCTGCTGAGGTCGCCAACGACAGAGGATATCTCGCCTATGGGAAGTTCATGGGGAACTCTTTAACAGACTGCACCTTCGACGCCTCCGGAATCAAAATCGGGTCTTTGTTCGGCCGCGGCCAGAACTTCACGGTCCCAACCTTGAAAAACTGCCTTGTCAAAGCCTCTTCCTTGACGGAAGCGATGCATTCAAACCACACAGGCAAAACCTATCAGCCAAGCAACGTCACCTTGGCTGAGGGGGAAGAAGCATTAGATGGGCTTACGCTTGAAATAGCCTAATCTTTGTCCTGAGCCTTAAAACTAAGGGGCGGCCGCGAACTGAGATGTACCCCTAATCCTGGACAAAAACAGGAAAGGGGTATTTTTCATGAAA
>CAVFEQ010000068.1:0-8279 GCA_963621535.1 Paludibacteraceae bacterium
TTATATTTATTGTACGCTTCGCGCACGGAAAAGCAACAAAAAAAGCCTTTTTTAGAAGGCTGTTCTTCAAGGATCCTACAAAACGGCGCAGATCAGGCGCTTTGTATAGGGGATGCTATCTGGGGTTTCATTAGTTTAATTTGATTGATTCGTTTTTGTTCGCGTTTACGCAAAAAACCAAAATCATTAAACATCTGAATTAAGGCAAATTAATTAGAACCGAATCGCCCATTAGAAAAATCAAAACATGCGTTGATGCTCAAAAGCCTGGCTCTTAGATTGCATGAAAACTCGTCAGCAAGGCCCTTGCCCATAAAGCGAGAAAGTCGATGAGTATCGCCACAAGAGATAGAAATAATCTCTACCCTTCAGAACCAATAAAGCTAGGCCAATAGAAAAGCGTAGCTACCAATTACGATAACTACGCTATTTTCTACCTTTTCAGAAATCCTTTGTGTGCGACTTCTAATGAGGCGGATTCTTTCTTATCAGGCTTTGTTGACTTTCTTTTCTTTGAAGAGGTCGGTTTCGCCTTCTTTGTCTTGATTCTCGATTTTATCTAGCAGGAAACCCCTTAAAACATCGAAGGATCTATCGGTGAATAATTCTCCCTTGGCGATTTCGAGTTTGACCTTGCCTTTGATGAGGTAAGGGTCGAAGAATTCGGTGAAGAATTCCAGATCGAAGTAATTGTTCACGTAAATGGTTTTGGGGACAGTCGTCTTCTGCAGATCCTTGGATAAGTTTTTCACGAGGTCGTCGAAGGGACGATAATCTTTGCTAGAGCCTAGCGAGTGGATAAGAACCTCGCCTGTATCATGATCGCACATCATGGCGACATAAGTGAAGCTGGTGGTCCTTTCATCGCCTTCTATCGCCTCTTCATTGCAACCGGGGAGATATCTTATGGTGGCGTCCCAACTGCCTCCTTTTTTGAATTTCAGGCTCGGATCAAGGAAGTCGATTGAAGTTAAATCGAAGGGAAGCTGGCCGCGATAATATTCATATGGGTCGGTTTTTTCCACGGTGATTTGCCCAGCGTCGAGGATAACGTCATAGAAGGTGTCGCTTCTCAATTTGTTCTTTTTCGAGGTGAAATTCGCCATTTCGCGGTTGACGGTTTCTAGATAGTTGATCGCGCGGATCGCTAGGGATTTAGGCAGACGGCATTGCATGAAGATGCCTTGGCAGAGAAAGACGGAAGTGAAATGGAAGTTACTTTCGTAGGGGTCAGGGAAAGTCATGCCGTAGAGAGGCTCTTTCTCAAAGTAGAAAGAGACCATCGTGGCGATGGAGTTAGCGGTCTCAGGATCGATGCGCAACCTTTCTTGGTTTTGCACTAAGAGATAATTGGCCGCGGTTTTATCGCTAGGGTAGAAAGCCACGCCAAGCACCTTGCCGGCGTTCCCTAGAATCGTCATCGTCGCCCATTCGTAATCGCAGCCGATGTGGAAAAGCACCATGTCGGAGTATTTCCTCTCGTAATGCTTGGCTTCTAAGATCTTCAGCTGCTTCTTGATCTGCAAATAGAGCTCTGGCTCCGCTTCGACCTCATGCAGGCCGAAGACCTGTCCAAAGCGCGTGACGTTCTCGGCTATGGCGAGGCGGAATTCGGCGAACCATTCTTTCTCCAAGTGGTTCTCTTCGATGAGCGCATTCCACCTTTTCACGGGGCAATTCGCGGGCAAGTCGGCGAAAATTGCGCGGTGCTTGGCCATGAAGTTCCTCCGCGCGGCGTCCCAGCATACCTTTGCCCTAAACAAGCCGCAAAGGTCACCGTTTGATTCGTATTCTGCGAAGGTGACTTTCCGGTCAAGGAACTTGTCCTCCGAAATGGAATAGTAGAGCATTTTGGCGGGGTGCTCGATGAGCCTAGATGTGATGTCGTCGATATCGTACATATGGGGTTTTCCTCTTTTCTTTATTTTACCCTATGGGCGGGTTCTTCGCGTAGGAGAAAGAGGGGAATTAGAAAAGTCGCGTCTTCTAGTACTTTTGAAGTGTCTCCCTTGGCTTTCCTCGCCTGAATTAGTATTCCTCCACCCCCTTCTTTCCCTGTTACAATTGCCTTGTGAAACGCTCACCCATCCTGCTTTGCCTTCTCCCTTTATTGCTATCCTGCTCATCGGGGCTCGATTTTTCTTCTTATGAATATGGGACGCTGAACAGGGAGCCTTTTGCTTCTAAGGAAGGGGAGGGCTATAAGAAAGTCGCCTCCTTCTCCCCGATCCAAAGCCAGGACGAATCCTTCCTTTCCTATTCGGCGATCCTTAATAAAGAAGACGAGAGAGGGAATAGGCGTTATGCGATGCCTTCTAGCGGAGTCTCCAAAATGCTGGTCATCCCCATTGACTTCGAGGACTACCCTTCCTCCTCTTTGCCTAGCGACTCCCTCTTTAGAATCAGACGCGCCTTCTTCGGGAAGCCCTCCTCTTCGTTTTATTCAGTTGCCTCTTATTATGAGGAAAGCTCTTATTCTAGGCTCCAGATAAAGGGGAAGGTCACCGATTGGTTTAGGGCCTCTAAGCCATCCACTTCTTACGAATCGACTTCTCTTTCCACCCAGAAATCCTCTTTATCCTATATATATAAGGAAGCGCTGCGCTGGCACGATTCCACTTATCCTGATGATCCTAGTTCTAACTACGCGTATCAAAGCGAAAGCGGCGAGTCCATCGTGCCTGTATTCTTTATCTATTCTAGACCCTATGAAGGGATGGACAGCGGCTCTATTTCCCGTTCCTCCTTCTACTGGGCTTTCTCCATGGATAACCCCGCGCCCATCGGCTTCGCCTCTTATTACATGATGGATGAGCAAGCCACCTCCAGGACCTACGTCCACGAGATGGGCCACCTCTTGGGGCTTAAGGATTATTATGACGAGAACGCCCAAGAAGACGTCGCCGAGATCTCTCCTTTGGGGAGGGCGGATATGATGGACGCCTCCTTAGGGGACCATAACCCCTTCTCCAAGATGCTTTTGGATTGGGCCCGCCCGACCTATGTGACCTCTTCTTGCGAGATCACTTTGCCCTCTTTCACCTCCACCGGGGAATTCGTCTTGCTCTCCCCGAAATGGAATAACTCAATCTACGACGAGTACTTCCTCGTTTCGTTCTATTCCCCTTTTGGGGTGAACTCTTATGATGGGAAGAAAGGCAATGGCCTTAATTCCTCCATCCCTTATAAGCCGGGGGTGATGGTCTACCACGTCGATGCCCGCCTAGAGATCTACGCGAATAGCCTCCATACCTATAATTATCTGCCTAGCTCCACCCTGATAACTTCGGGGAAGAAAGTCGATTTCGCGCGCAGCAACAGCATCGGGAACCTAACCTATTCCTCTAGATGCCTGATCCAGCTATTAGACGCGAGCAGCGCCTCTGCCACCTTGTCCCCTTATTTCGTCGCCTCTTCTTTTACCAAGCAGGAAGAGAAGATCAACTACAGGGACGTCTTGTTCCAGAAAGGGGATAAGCTTTCCTCCTTAAGCGATCTATCTTTCCATGACGGGAGCAAGATGAGCCTAGATTTCGAAGTGCAGGAAGTCACCGCCACTTACGCGAAGATCGTCTTTGCAAACAACTAAGCGAAACTGCAGTCTCTTGCCTTGCGAAATCTATGCACGAAGCCCAAAATGACACACCGGGGTTTGTGGTCTATCAAAAAAAGAAAAAATTCGTGTTGACAGCCCTTATAGAGGCGGTTTATCATCACCCCCGGACGTAAGTGGAAGGGTAAATTCCCTTTTATTTACCCCGGTGGTGGATACACCGGGTATTGTGTGAATTGAAAAAGGAGAAAACACAAACATGCCAACCATTAACCAACTCGTTAGGCAGGGCCGCAAGTCCGTGGTCAAGAAATCCAAAACCCCCGCTTTGGGGAAACGTTGGAACTCTCTGACCAAGCGCAACTCCAGCCAGCCTTCCTCCCAAAAGAGGGGTGTCTGCACCCGTGTGGGCACGATGACCCCGAAAAAGCCGAACTCCGCGATGAGAAAGTACGCCCGTGTCCGTTTGTCCAACGGCTACGAAGTCACTGCTTATATCGGCGGCGAAGGACATAACCTTCAGGAGCACTCGACCGTCATGATCAGGGGCGGCCGTGTCAAAGACCTCCCGGGTGTCCGTTACCACATCATCCGCGGCTGCCTCGACTGCGCCGGCATCGATGCCAGGCGTCAAGGCCGTTCCCTCTACGGAACCAAGAAGCCCAAGGAAGCTAAGTAAGGAGAATCACCATGCCAAGAAAAGGTTCTGTTGAAAAACGCGACGTCTTGCCCGATCCGGTTTATAACAGCAAGCTCGTCACCCGCCTCATCAACCGCGTCATGTACGACGGCAAAAGAGGCACCGCCCAAACGATCATCTACAAAGCGTTTGAGAAAATCGAAGCCAAAACCGGCAAGCCGGCGATCGACGTCTTCGCGACCGCGATCAACAACATCATGCCGGAAGTCGAGCTCAAAGTCCGCCGCATCGGCGCCGCCAACTACCAGGTCCCGACCGAAGTTTCCAAAGAGAGGAAGCAGACCCTCGGCCTCCGTTGGCTCGTCACCTATTCCCGCCTCCGCGGCGAGAAGAGCATGGAAGACAAGCTCGCCGCTGAGATCATCGATGCCGCCAACGGCACCGGCGCTTCCGTCAAGAAGAAGGAAGACGTCCACAAGATGGCCGAAGCGAACAAGGCTTACGCCCACTATCGCTTCTAATTGTTAAAGGAACATCCCAATGGCTGAGAACGAAATCCAAGAGACCGAAACCTACGATCTCCCTCATACCCGTAACATCGGGATCATGGCGCACATCGACGCGGGCAAAACCACGACGACCGAGCGCATCCTCTTCTACACCGGGCGCACCCACAAAATCGGCGAGGTTCACGAAGGCACTGCGACGATGGACTGGATGGAGGAAGAGCAGGAAAGAGGCATCACCATCACCTCTTCTGCCACCACCTGCTTCTGGAAAGGCACCCGCTTCAACATCATCGACACTCCAGGGCACGTCGACTTCACCGTTGAAGTCGAACGCTCTCTCCGCGTCCTTGACGGCGCGATCACCGTCCTCGACTCCAAAAACGGCGTCGAGCCGCAGACGGAAACCGTCTGGCGCCAAGGCACCAAATACGGCGTCCCCCGCATCGTCTTCTGCAACAAGATGGACGCCACCGGAGCTGACTTCGACATGTGCGTTGAGTCGATCCATAGCCGTTTAGGTGAAAAGCATGCCGACGCCGTCCAATGCCCAATCGGCAAAGAAGGCAACTTCAAGGGCTGCATCGACATCATCGAGCGCAAAGCCTATATCTATAATGACGATAAGGGCACCGCTCCTGAGATCACCGACGTTCCCGAGGAATACAAGGACAGAGTCGAAGCCTACCGCGCCACTCTTCTTGAAGACCTCGCTTCCTTCGACGACGAGATCATGATGCTCGTCCTTGATGGTGAGGATGTCCCTACCGACCTCATCAAGAAGACGATCCGCAAGGCTGTTCTTACCGGCAGCTTCTTCCCCGTCTTCTGCGGTTCCGCCTATAAAAACAAGTGCATCCAGCCGCTTCTTGACGCGGTTGTCGATTATCTCCCCTCTCCGCTTGATATCCCAGGCGAAAAGGGCACCCTCGAAGGCGAACCTTACGTCTGCGAGCCGACCGACAACAAGCCCTTCATCGGCCTTGCCTTCAAGATCGCGACCGATCCCTTCATCGGCCGCCTTGCCTATGTCCGCGTCTACCAAGGCGTGCTTAAGAGCGGCAGCTATGTCCTTAATAGCACCCATGGGAACAAGGAGCGCATCGCGCGCTTGGTCCTCATGCATGCCAACCACCGCCAGGAAGTCTCCGTGCTCCACGCAGGTGAAATCGGCGCCGTCGTCGGACTCAAATCCACGACCACCGGCGACACCCTCTGCAACGAAGACAACCCCGTCATCCTCGAGCAGCTCACCTTCCCCGAGCCGGTTCTTGAAGAGGCCGTTGAGCCGAAGACCAAAGCCGACCAGGAGAAGATGTCCATCGCCCTTACCAAACTCGCCGAAGAAGATCCGACCTTCCGCGTCCACACCGACGCCGACAGCGGTCAGACCATCATCGCGGGCGTCGGCGAGCTCCAGCTCGACGTTCTCGTCGAACGTATGAGGCGCGAGTTCAAAGTCGATGTCAACGTCGGTGCCCCGCAGGTCAATTACCGCGAGACCATCCGCAAGACCGGCGAAGCCGAAGGCCGCTACATCAAGCAGACCGGCGGCCATGGTCAATATGGCGATGTCTGGATCCGCTTCGAACCCAACCCCGGCAAAGGCTTCGAATTCGTCGACGCCATCGTCGGCGGCTCCGTCCCGAAGGAATTCATCAAACCGACCCAGCAAGGTTTGGAAGATGCGCTTCAGCGCGGCGTCCTCGCCGGCTATCCGCTCATCGACATCAAAGCCACCCTCTTCGATGGTAGCTACCACGATGTCGACTCTTCCGAAGCTGCTTATAAAGTCGCTGCTTCCATGGCCCTTAAAGCGGCCGCCCCGAAGTGCGACCCGGTCATCCTCGAGCCGATCATGAAGGTCGAGATCACCGTCCCCGAGCAGTATTACGGCGACGTCATCGGCGACATCGCGCGCCGCCGCGGCAACATGGTCGGAGAGACCCAGCGCGGCAACGCGAAGGAAATCGAGTGCGAAGTCCCGCTCGCTGAGATGTTTGGCTACGTCACCGACCTCCGCTCCATCACCCAGGGTCGTGGCAACTTCACGATGCAGTTCGACCACTACGGAGAGACCCCCCGCTTTGTCCAGGACGCCATCATCAAGAAGGCGACCGGCGGCAAGTAATCAATCGTTTAGTCCAAGGAAAATTGGGGGCAAAACTAGCACGTCTAGTCTTGCTTCCCATCCCCCCTTGTCCTAATATTTATTCGCCAATTTCGAAAAACCATTTTTGGAGGAAATTACTAATGGCAAAAGAAAAGTTCAACCGTGACCGCGTTCATATGAACGTCGGTACCATCGGCCACGTTGACCACGGCAAGACCACCCTTACCGCGGCCATCACCCACTACCTCTCCATGGTCGGCAAAGCCACCAATGGCGCTGAGGGAAACGCCGTCGATAAAGCCTATGGCGACATCGACTCCAGCCCGGAAGAAAGAGCCCGCGGCATCACGATCAACTCCGCTCACGAAGAGTACGAGACCAAAAAGCGTCACTACGCCCACGTCGACTGCCCAGGGCACGCCGACTACGTCAAGAACATGATCACCGGCGCCGCCCAGATGGACGCCGCGATCCTTGTTGTCGCCGCCACTGACGGCGTCATGCCCCAGACCCGTGAGCACGTCTTGCTCGCCCGTCAGGTCGGCGTTCCTTACATCGTCGTCTTCCTCAACAAGTGCGACATGGTCGATGACGCCGAACTCGTCGACCTCGTTGAAATGGACGTCCGCGACCTTCTCAACAAATACGAATTCCCTGGCGATGACATCCCCGTCATCAAAGGTTCCGCCCTTAAGGCCGGCCAAGCCACTTCGATGGATGATCCCGCCTGCGCTTGCATCAAAGAGCTCCTCGATGCCCTTGATACCTACATCCCCGATCCTGTCCGTGACACCGACAAGCCCTTCCTTCTCCCGATCGAAGACGTCATGACCATCTCTGGCCGTGGCACCGTCGTCACCGGCCGTGTCGAGCGTGGCCAGATCAAGATGAACGACGAAGCTGAAATCGTCGGCATCCGTCCCACCCAGAAGACCGTCGTCACCGGCCTTGAGATGTTCCGCAAGACCCTTGACTTCGCCGAGAGCGGCGACAACATCGGCGCCCTTCTCCGTGGCATCACCCACGACCAGGTCGAGCGTGGCCAGGTCCTTGCCAAGCCGGGATCCATCGTCCCCCACGACAAGTTCACCGCTACCACCTACATCCTCACCAAAGAGGAAGGCGGCCGTCACACCCACTTCTTGAACGGCTATCGTCCGCAATTCTTCTTCCGCACCACCGACATCACCGGCACCATCGAGCTCCCCGCGGGGACCGACATGGTCATGCCTGGTGACCACGTGACCTTCACCGTTACCTTGATCCACGCGATCGCTATGGAAAAGGGCACCAAGTTCTCCATCCGTGAGGGCGGCAGAACCGTCGGCGCCGGCACCGTTGCCGACATCCTTCATTGATTCGGCGAAAGCCTAACACATGAACTTAAGACCTCCCTTCGGGGAGGTCTTTTTGAGCTCTCTTCTTTTTAAGGGGGTTTAGGTGGGTTTTCTGAAAATTTACATTCAT
>CAVFEQ010000069.1:0-8261 GCA_963621535.1 Paludibacteraceae bacterium
ATATTGTACAGAAACCTGGGTCACCTTCCAGTTCTAGACTGGTCGGTGATTTTTTATTTACACAGACTTTTACTTACTCTCTAATCATCAGCCTGCTTAATGTTATTTTATTTGTTTCCATCGCTATTTCATTATACCGCAACATTACCGCAACTCCTTCGCAATAACAGAGAAACCTTTCCTCAACATCTCCGCTTTCGTGCTTTAGTTACAGGGTTTCTTCGTTTCCTAAACTAAGGCTATCTTCAGAAGTCCCGCCACGACGGGGAAAGGAGGAAAAGCAATGGAAGAGAAGACAAAAATAAGAGCGGGGTGCAAGGACGTCTGGAACACATTCATGGTCGAGGGGGCTAAGTTCACGGGAAACGATATTCCGATATGCCCGACCGTCATGGACGGGCTGCCGGAAGCCATCGTCACCTATTCGGAGGCCAAGACCATCTATCGTAAAGAAATCCTGGCGAACAAGGACTTTCATCGGCAGGACTGGGTCTGCTTCTTCGAGGACGACTGGAAGTTCTCCGACATCTGGGATAAATCTGAGAAAGCCATAGGAATCCTCCAGCACTTCGGAGGAATCATCACCCCGGACTATTCGACTTACCAGGACTTTCCCATGCCGATGAAGATAAGCGCCGTCTACCGGTCAAGGGCATTTGGGTATTGGGTTGGACAGAAAAAAGGCCTATGTGTCATCAACTCCGTCAGATGGGGAACCAGAGAAACTTGGTGGTACTGCTTCGACGGGATTCCGAAAGGCGGTGTCGTTGCAATAGGGACAGTGGCAGGCTCGCCGAGGCTTCTTGAGAACAGACCAAGATTCGAAGCGGGGCTCTTCGAGATGGCAAGAAGGCTCAGACCGAAGACGATCATCGTCTACGGGTCGGCAAATTTCCCGTCTTTCAAACGATTGATGACTAATGGCATCAGGATAATCCGTTTCAAAAGCAAGATGGCTGCCGCCTTCGAAAGGAGGGAATCCCGATGAGCAAACCGAAAAGCGGTCTTTTCAGAGGCACGAAGGGTTACAATAAAGAAAGAGCGTCAATCACCTCAGCACGGATAACCAAGCCTCCAAGGGAACCTGATTTCTACACCGGGGCCAATGGCAAAACGATGCTTGCCAAATGCAAGAAATGGATTGGCGTTAGCCGGAGAGATAGGCTTCTTGCCAAGGCGAAGAATGCTGATGTGAAAGAGGTCGTCGGTTACCTTTACCGGCAAGGATCTTACATCGGGGATGGCGGGACGGCATCGGCGCTGAAATTCGAGAAGACAACCGGCCTTGGCCTTGGTAGGCGTGGGAACACGCACGAAATCAAGGCAAGGAACGAAATCGTACACATCGGTCGGATGCTCAAAAGAAACGATCTCTCCCAAGGGGATCGCAAGCTTCTACGGCAGATGAGAAACGGCCTGATCAAGGCATTGGGAGGAAAGTGAGATGGAATACGAAAAACTGTATCAGGGATTCAGGGATCTTTTCCCGGAAGACCAAGGAATTCTGGACGCAATCGCGAAAAAGAAAGACGTGGATGAAACGCTGGGACAGCACACTATGTTCGGATACGTGGTGGTTCCTTTCGTCTATTCACTTCTTAAGAAGAAAAACGACGACAAGCTCAAGAAGGCGTTCGCCTATTTCGAGGAGATGGCGAAGGACCCGGACCACCTTGTCTCAGAGGCCTTGGAGTTTACTCTATTGGAAAATTTCCTTACGGAGAGCAAGGAGATAGCGGATGGGCTGAGGCCTTACATGGGCCCGGAGACCCTCGCATCGGCTGCCAGGGTCAGCTCATACATGGACACCTTTTGATTTGATGCAAAGCAAGTCAATTTGCTTTAGGCACAACAAGTTAAAAAGTTAGGTATAAGCCCCTTTTGATCAGCTGAGGCACTTGGCCGTAACGCTCATCGCTATCCCCAGCTTTGCCAGCACCTCCGAGTGCTGTTTTTTCACGTTGAGGATGGAAACGCGCTTGCCGTCGTCGACGAGCTTGAGGAACCTCATCAGCTGGATGAGGACCTTCCGGAAGATATTCGGAGAGCATACGACAATTCGCATGGTCGATTCTCTACCGATAGACAATAAGCGCTGTTATCAACGCAGCAGCACATCGCCTGAGCTTCCGGCTTAGCTTGACGGCGGGTCTTTTTCGTCCACTTGTGCTTATTTTCATCCAATTAAGCCATGTTTTGGACGGAACGTTATTTGCAGTCGGCGCGAACAAATACCGCGTATAGGGCAGAAGCTATTTTTTGAACAACTCTGAATGAGTGCCGAGGCGATAGAGCATCAGCACAAGCACCTTGTTTCGGATTTCATAAATAAGCAACCAGTCGGGCTCAACGTGACATTCACGCGTTCCTTTATAATTGCCGGAAAGGTCATGGTCTTTGTATTTCACATCCAGCGTTTCGCCATTCGCCAGGATGCCAATCACCTTAAACAGCTTATCCAGGTCCTTATTTTGCTTTTTGGCAAGCTTCAGATCCTTTTTGAATTGATTGGTGAACTGCACATCGTATTTCATACGTCTAATGCCGCCTTAAGATCGGCCATGTTGGAATACCTTTTAGCAGTAGGATCGTCCATAAGTTTTCTGCCTTCTTCGATAGCGGCGGCTGTAATGTCATTTGGCACATCTAGCTTCAAATCAAAAGGAATACCGTGTTCGCGGATAGCGGCTCTTAGGAACACATTAATCGCACTTGTCATATTAAGACCGAGCTCATTAAAGATTTCCTCCGCCTGATCTTTAACTTCCTTTTCTGTCCTGATATTTAAATTAGTCGTTGCCATACACGACACCTCCATTCGAGAACAATATACTCAATAATGTTGCTAGTGTCATTACGTTGTCATTATTAAAACGAACGCATATTGCAATGAGACACAGATTTGCACAGCGTCCGTGCAAAAGCGATTGGGAACGGAATGGAATGCGGAGACATGCAGCCTTCGCTAACTTCTTTTTGATAAGAGGCCCCGGCATCGATCGGCGAGAACCCGGTGTTCACATGTCCGCGTTGCGACGAGGAATCCTTCGTCCCGAAGGACATCCGCGGCCAGATCAAAGGCAATTTCGTCTACAAAGCCGGGAAATGAGGGCCGAACATCATTCTGATTTACGGACCGATGCCTGAAAAGATATTCGGTGAATTCAAAGCCAAGGTTAAGTTTATCGATTACCCCAACTGGATTTCATTGAAGAAAGGAGGAAGGTGACAACGCCAGGAACTGGAGGCAACGGATCCACCGATGTCACAATAAATGTCACAATAAATGTCACAATAAACGGCACAATAATTTGGGGGCTAAAATTCATCGCGTTTAAGATTTAACTAGCTGTTAAATAAATCACCACAGTTTTTCTCCGGTTTTTGTTGGATTAAATACGCTATTGGTGCCTAATTCATTCAACTGTTCTATAAAATGAAGGCGTTTTACTTTGGTATTACAGGTGGAAAAAGCTTAGCTAAATCGCTTTCGGTATTTGCAATTTTCCATTCTGGCATGCCTTCTTTCCATACCAACATGTCAGGATTGAATTCGCCTTTTGAAATCATAACTTTTAATGTTTCTAAGTCGAAGGGCCCTGTCGGCTTTCCGTCTCTAGCCACATAGTATTTAATAATCGGGACCGATGGAGGAACAGTTCCTTGTGTTTCTGGACTTAGTGCGGTATTTAAGGTGCCAACCATTTTTTGTCCGACAGCATTTCCTAACGAGATTCCCGCCATCATCGTCATCGGATTGAATCCTGATGAGCCGCCTCCCATATTAATGTTTCCTACTCCGTTTTCGCCCATTTTGCCGAGGGCTTCGGCACCGGCCACTCCGACCGTTCCGCTGATTTCCGCTTGATAGGCTCCTAGATTGTTTTGCTTCGACGCCATATGCTGCGCATATTGGCTTTCTTCCCGTTGAATCCTGAGCGATTCCTCGTAATTTTTCAAATCGATGCCCGTCTTTTTTATTGTAATCTCTCTGTCGATGTCCTTCGTGATCTCTTTTAATTCTCGATACGAATCGCTGGATTTATCTAATTCAATCGCGCTGATATCTAAACTAGTCGCCTGAACGCCAAAGGCTTCCCCCATCTTATCCTTTATCTTTATTTCCGCCGCTTCGTTGATTAAACCTAGCTTAGATTCGATGCTGATAAGAGGGATGCTGTTCTCCAGTGGTGCTTTCGCGACCTCCTCTTTGACTAATCGGATAACGGCATCGGAAACCTGTTTCTTGAAAGCAATCAAATCGAAGGTTCTTAACCGATTAACTTTGATAAAGCTTTGGTAATCATTGATGTTGAATGTCATGGTTCCGCGAACTGCAACAGGAACCTGGAAGTCAGGATGTCTAGGATCGACAACATCAAAATAAGGAACGGCGAAATTGATTTGAACGGCTTTGGCCAGGTTAATGAAGTAGACTTCTGCTTGAAAAGGCGTATCCCCTTCATACCATGCGCCGATGATTTTTTCCAAGACTGGAAAGTTTTTAGTTTTCAGGGTCTCTTCGTATGGACCGACAATATAGTCCTCAAATATGCCTTCTTTTTTTTGCTTATAGACGAATACTGCGACTTCGCCGTTTTTGACATGCAGAATCGAGGATGTCCGAATTGCGTCTTCTCTCTTTAGCGTCCCTTCCACATACTTGCTGGGATGCCACTTCCATACGAGATAGTCCTTTTCGTCACATCTAATTATGTCGGCACCCAGGCCGCCTGTTTTCTCTTGCTTTTTGAATTTGTTAAACAAGCCCATATCATTCTCTCCTTCTCGACGTCAACTTCTACTTTCTATCCTTTTTATCTTTTTTCTTCTTGAATACAAATACTAATTCGATAATTGCCAATATAAGCACCCCAAGCCCGACATAAGACCAGATAGTAAAAGAGCCATCTGCGTTTTTGGGTAAGCAAATCAAAATGCAGCCGACAGTGATTAGCGCAAGTCCGATGATGAGCATGATGAATCGATATGGCTTTGATTCGTTTTTTATGGCGTTTTTAACAGACTCTTTCCGCCTTTCTTTCTTTTCGGCTGTTTCTTTTTCTTTTTTGGCTTTTTCCTCTATGTTTTTCGCTTCATCGTTAAGTTGTTTGGCTTTTTGCCCTTTCTCCAAAAAATCAGAATACAAAGCGGAATCCTTGCCGAAGACATGCTCAGCCTTATAGAGGATCTTGTTCATCAAAACCAAAAGGGCTTCGTTTGTTTCGTTAAAAGGTTTTACGGTGGCAACAACATAATCGGAAAATTCCATCAAATCCCTCTTTGTGTTTGGAACGTTGAAGTTTTCGATGTAAGCAGTCTTCTTTTCGAGAGAGTCAAGCGAAACCAAGTTCTCCGTGAATATATCGATAGCGTTCTTTTCACCATACTCTTTTTGGATTTCATATCCACAAGAGGGACAGACTGCTATAAAAGAATCTAAAACTTGTCCGCAGTTTGGGCATTTGTGGACCACGCCATCAAAAACCGATTTTCTAGATACTTGGTTTTGCTCGGCTTTTGGCTTCCCAATCCCATCAACTGTCGCCCCACAGAATTGACAGAATTTTGAGTTTTCATCAATTTGCTTGCCGCAATTTTTGCAGTACATTTTCTTTTTCTCCTTTTATATATCTTTTTTGACAACACTGCAGATGTCGCCTATATCGCAATTCAAATATTCGCAGATTCTAATCAAAACAGATATCGCGACTTCCTCATTCCTTCTGAGCTTTGTCATCGTTCCTGTGGCGATATTCAAATCTCTTCGCAACGAAACTGGCGCAATGTCTTTTTCTATAAGCAGCATCCATAGTTTTTTATAGCTTATTTGCATGTTGGACATTTATTTATTCGTAAAACTAATAATAAATAGAAACAGCAAGATGTCAATATAGTATCGTAAGAAGTTGCGAAAGCAATTCATGATTGTTGCACTGGTAACCTTAAAGCAGACACTCCATTCAAATCCCTGGACAGCTTAATCTAGAATTTATACAAGGAGGTCACAAACGGAAACATGACGAAGGAAAAATTAAACATAGGTAGGCGCGTTTACGAACACGAGCTTACCGTAAAGGATGCATCGGAGGCGTTTGGCACGTCGCAGCAGACCATCTACCTCTACGTCAGGGAATACCTCAAGTCGATCGGGGTCGACCCGCTTCCCAAGGGAGCCAAAAGGCCGGAGCCGAGCGCCGACTACAGATCGATGAGCAAGGAAGAGCTCATAAACGAGCTGATGCTGAAAGACATCGAGGTCGCCCGCGCAAAAAAAGGGTATGCGGTGAAAGGGGGTGGAAAGGCGAAGGAATTCATTTCTATAAAAGATGCGAGTTTCAGATAGCCATGGAGCTCTCGGCGAGATGGCCGATCAAGGCCCTCTGCGAGGCGATGTCGATATCAAGGTCCGGCTACTACAAATGGAAGGCAAGGCTCGCCAGCCCGTCCGAAAGGCTCAGAAAAAGGACGGCCGACGTCGCCCTGTTCTGCGAGTACCATTCCAAATACCCGAGCCACGGATACAGATGGCTGAACGCGAAGATGCGCCTGGACCTCGGCGTCGTGATGTCCGACCAATACGCCCACAGGTGCTGCAAGTTCGCGGGCATAAAGTCGAAAAGCAGGCATTACGCCTACAAAAAGCCGGGGGACCCAAAAAAAGTCGTATCATGAAATGATTTACCGGATTAGACGGCATGGGGGCTTTTTGGCTCCGGCGATAGAGAAAACAAGAGAATTCCTGCGGTCGGCAGGAGATCTCCTGTTTTCATTTAGCCATCTTTATGCTTTTTGGGACGCTTGGCGACCAAGGCAGGAAACTCTTTGGCGAGGCCTGCGCCTCGAAGGCGTCCGACGAGGCAAGGGAGGATGATATCTCGTCGTAGACGACGCTTTCCGCGTCCGCCGTCCCTGGGGGCGGTTGGATGGATGGCTCGTTCATACACATAATTCGTTGGCTGTACCGGAGTTTTTTGTTATAGAGCGTTTTCTAATTCTTCCTCTGTATATCCAAACATGTAATCTTCGTCTTTCCCATTTGACGCCCAGATATCAGCTACATCTCAGACACTTAATCTTTCATTATCATCTTCGGAATCATCCTCAAAAACTATTTCGTTCTTCTTACGTCTTGATATTTTGTATCCCCCTTACTTTTTGGGCTTAAATTTGGCACTGTAAGCTTTTACGTCTTCGTCGTCAGTAAGCCATCCGTATCTCTGAAGGAAGTCAAGCTTCTTGTCGTCTGTGTCGTAATGCTCCTCCTCCCGTTTTCCCGGAATGCGCTCATCCTCCTTACCGTTAAAAAATCTCTCCGACTCTCCTTGTCGATAAGAAACTGGCTCGCCATCTTTTATATATTTTCCACAATATACATTCTTGTAACCGCGATATACCCTTTCGTCCCCGACCATTCCGTCCAGGGCTCCACTGGCGAGCTTTGCAAGTAGGCTTTTTTCTTCATTTGTCTTTCTCATGCAGCCATACCTCCCGTCCTATATGCTTCTACCCAAGTCTGTCCAGGCAGGAGATCGTATCCATGCTCGGCTGCCGTCGCAATCTTCTGTGCAGAAGTCTTCCATCCTTCAGGTAGATTTCTGAGGTGCTCGGCAACATTATGCGGCACCCTGTCTGCCGACATAATGTTAACGTCTATATTTTCTTTTACAGACGACACCTCTGTAACAGGCACCGATTTTGCTACCGGCATTGCTTCAGGGGTCTTCTCGGCCAGTTTTCTGAGAGATGACCAAGCTTTCTTCAGTGTCTTGTGATTCTTGATACCGATGATTACTGCGATTAAAGCGACAATGCTGACACCTGCTATAATCAATTCCTTTTTGTGTTCTTTAACCCAGTCCACAAATGTTTTCTTTTCGTTTTCCATAAGTTGACCTCCTTTTTCATGCGAGCCTCCTCGTTTAAGGCAAGGCGTAGGTGACAACTATATCATACGAAAAGAAAATCATTTGTCGTCCACAGTTTGTGAACTTAACCCCATAGAATCTAAGTTATATTTTAAGTAACGTTCTGCGTACACATTACCGACCGATATAAATGAGCTAAGCATTTCCAAGCCAATTCTCTGATTGAAGCCCCATCCCAAATCATTATCTACAATGTTCCAGATATATTGTAAAGCAAGATAATAATCTGCTAGATCAGCCCAATTCGAATGCTTCACCGTAATCTTCATTCTATTTATCCGTAACTTTTCATGACTCTTATGCATAGAGAGGAGAAAAAGGAGGTGGCTTTCG
>CAVFEQ010000070.1:0-7738 GCA_963621535.1 Paludibacteraceae bacterium
CGCCTTGCTCGTCCATCTTGGCCGCGATCGATTCGCTCGTGACGTCGTCAAGCGTGAGGGTAAGGCGATTGAGCTTCTTGAATGAGGCGACTTTCTCGATGATCGCATCGTAGTCATCGTCGGTCGCTTTGCCTTTTTCTAGGTCCTTAATAACCTTATTCTTTTGAGAAAGCAGCCTCGAATACTCGTCGTGGTTCTTCTGAAGCTCGATAGAATGCTTTTCGTTGTAGCTGGCCTCGAAGGCGTTTATGACCTTTATCATTTGAGAAAGGACCGCCGACTTTCTGTCGCTTGGCTCGGCGACTATCATCACGTAGAGGGAGAGTTGCTCCTCCCAGTCCGTCTTGCCGACGACCTTGTAACGCTTTTGCATAGCCAAAGCCAAGATGGCTAGAGCGGATACACAGGCCATGTCCGCCGGAGTCTGGGTGCTTTCGGCGACTTCTAGACAAAAGTCTTTCATTGCACTTGGTAGTGTTTCTATCGGGAATTCGGGCAAGACCACATCGGGAAGCGGGATGATCTCATCGAACTTGCCCTTGAGATAGTCTTCTGGTTTCGTGTAGTTTGGCTGGGCCCTTATCTTCTCGTAGTATTTGAGCGCCTGCTTCCAGATGGCGTTCAGCTCGTCTTTCCCTAATGGCGGCTTGCACCTTTCCGATTCCTTGCGGTAGAGCTCTCTCGTCTCTTTCGTATTGCCGTCACGTTTCAATATCCTCACTGCGGTCTGCAGCATCGTTGCGTTTCGTTTGCCTTGTGGGATTGAATCGCCCGAAAGAGCTTCGTTCGGCTTTTCCATCCCGTCGATGAACTCATCTATGGTTCTATCGCCTTCGTGGAACTCCACCTGCGGATTTGGCGTGCCGTTGAAGTATCTGGCGGAATCGAGGGCGTTGCCGTCCACATAAGGAAACAATTGGTAGACTCTCTGCTTGTAGCTTTCGTATTCCTTGTGGTCGGTGATTTCCTTGATTGGGAAGATCACATGGAACTTAGGCCTTGGCTTTTTGCCGTTCTTCTCCTTCATGTGGTTCCTTGAGTAATGGACGATGAATGGGACGCCGTCGAAGAAGAGTGCTACATCCTTTGGTGTGATCCACTTGCTTTCGTCCTCGGTGCCGTCGTTGTCGATATCAAAAGGGAGAAGGGCTGACGATATGAAGTTCTTGATGCTCCTGCGGTTGTCCTGGTACTTGGCACATACATAGTCGTGCGAGAACGCCTCTTTGGCCGATTCGATGTCTTTGACCGCTATTTCTTTTTGATAGCTGCAATTGGCTGGGCAATCCACGACATCAGCCACATATATGACCGCTACCATGTTTTTGCCTCTTTGTTTTTCTTTCATGCATTGTTCTAATGCCTCCTTTGTTTGATTCGTTTCATCCACTGGCCAGTGAGCTGAAATCCTGTGCAAGGTTCTTTAACGACTGCTTTGCGAAAGTCGTGTCTTCCTCACCATATGGAGAAAAAACGGGTGTTTTGGTCGGTGTGATATTTGAGAAAATTCATCTTTTTTTCTTTCCCCTTCACTGTTCGGAGAAATAGGAGGCCTTTTGCGGACCTACTTTTTGAAACTTTTTTGCTTTTTTCTTTCCTCCCAGTGGTTAGATGAAAAAAACTGGTGGTTTTGGTCTATGGATTTTTATGAAAACGAAAAAAACCTCCATCGGCACGACAGAGGCGGATTTGAGAATTCTCGGATTTATCGATTTTGGCATGGCTATTCAATAGACAAAAATGCACAAAAGTGATATAATTGCATCATATACACAGGAGTGGAATGGTTTGGTCTATGATATATGCTGAAGCTATTGAGAAATTAAGAAAAAAGATGCTGTTGACGCAAACCGAGTTTGCGGATTTGCTAGGAGTCTCTTTTGGAACAGTAAACCGCTGGGAAAACGGCAAATATGAGCCGACGATGAAAATGAAAAGGAAATTGGTTCCGTATTTTAAGAAATATAAGATTGAGGTGAGTGAATGATGATTGATGAGGATATAAACGAAAAGAATTTATACTCTAAACACCCTAGAGTTTTGGAATTGCTCCTTCTTGATCAAACTACTAGAAAAAACATTATCTGGGCCACCGATTCTTATAAAAGAAGGGGATATCGTTTTAATGACTCTATCTGTATCTCTAATGTAATTGCCAAGAATGTTATTGTGCCTCGTTCAAAAAAGTCCAAATCCGAACAATCAAAGCGTTCTAAAGACAATGCCGAGGTTTTCACCCCCTCATGGATCTGTAATATCCAAAACAACCTGGTAGACAATGAATGGTTCGGAAAAATAGACGTTTTTAATACTGAAGGAAATAAAAGCTGGGAAACTAATACGAATAAAATAGAATTCCCTGAAGGCAAAACCTGGATGGATTACGTCAAAGACATCCGTCTTGAAATCTCCTGTGGCGAGGCTCCCTATGTCGTTAGCCGTTATGATTCCGTATCAGGCGAACCTATAGATATAAAGGACAGAATAGGCCTTTTCGACAGAAAGATGCGAGTTATAAACGAAAACGCTGCTTCTGATGAGGAATGGATTGATTTCTCAATCATCGCATTAAAATCGGTATATGGTTTTGAATGGCAAGGCGATAATCTAGTTTTAGCTAGAGAAAATGTATTGTATTCATATATTGACTATTATCAAGCGAGATTCAACGAGGAACCGGATGAAGAATTGTTGATTCAGGTCGTCACGATCATCTCCTGGAATTTTTGGCAAATGGACGGAATAAAATGCGTTATACCAAATTCCTGCAAGACTGAAAAAATAGTTCAATACAACTTGTTTGGAGAGGAAGACATCATTGAAACGGGGTGCATCGGATGCGAAAAAGGCGACGTCCATATGCACAATGGCATCTATTCGAAGATTATGGATTGGGAAAAGAACAAAAAGACACTTTATGTGAACATGATTAAAGGAGGCTATTTATGAGTATAGGAAAATTTTGTTCAACATTTGAATACAAACTCATATATGTTTTCAGAATCAACGATAAAGAACACGCAGGATGCGTGAAGGTTGGCGATGCCACCATTCATTCTGATAAGCCTTATACTGATCTTTTTCCGAACAGCCACGATCTCAATCATGCTGCCAGACAAAGAATAGACTCCTATACCGCCACTGCAGGCGTTGTTTACGAACTCTTATACACAGAAATCGCTGTCTATGCAGACGATAAAGGCAAATTGAAAGCTTTTAGAGACTATAAGGTTCATAACGTTCTAAAACGCAGTGGAATCGCCTCAAAATACTTTGCAACCAATAAGACTCAGAACGAATGGTTCGTCACGGATTTAAATACAGCAATGGCTGCGATTAAAGCTGTAAAGCAAGGCAAAACCGCCTTGAACAGTGCACAGATATCTACGGATAAAAATCCGATTATCTTTAGACCGGAACAGTTGGAAGCCATCAAAAAAACTATCAACAGATATAAGACGGATACCAAAATGCTTTGGAATGCAAAGATGCGTTTCGGTAAAACCTTGACTGCCCTTCAGGTGGCTAAGGATATGGGATTTAAGAAGACTATCATTATTACCCATAGACCCGTTGTGTCCAAGGGATGGTTTGAGGACTTTGAAAAAATCTTCTATGACAGAAAAGACTATTCTTTCGGGTCCAAGATCAATGGAAAGACTATTCAGGATTTACTGTCCAGCGGCGATAATTTTGTCTACTTTGCCTCTATGCAGGATTTAAGAGGCTCTGATGCTGTCGGCGGCAACTTCGATAAGAACAACGAAATCTTCAAGATTGATTGGGACCTTGTTGTTGTCGACGAAGCCCACGAAGGAACCAAAACAGAATTAGGTAAAAACGTACTTAAAGCGGTCATTAAGGAAGAAAACGAACATAAGACATATGTTCTTGAATTGTCCGGCACTCCTTTTAACCTTTTGACTGATTTTGAACAAGAAAGCATTTATACCTGGGACTACATCATGGAACAGGAGGCCAAAACGACTTGGGATCAGACGCATTTTGGCGATTCTAACCCCTACGAAGAGCTACCTAGGATGAATATTTATACTTATCATCTTGAAAAGAGCCTTCCTGTATATGTCGATGTAATGGATAAGGCTTTTAACTTCAAAGAATTCTTCCGACTTTGGACTGGTGATATCAAAAAGGACGGAAAGCCAAGACCTCAAGGTGTAGCCATCGGCGATTTCGTCCATGAGAACGATGTAAAAGCGTTCCTCGACTTGATTTGCAGGAAAGACGACAAAACCAACTATCCCTTCGCCACCCAGGAATATCAAAATTATTTCAGGCACTCTCTTTGGGTTGTTCCTGGAGTCAAAGAGGCCAAGGCACTGTCATCTTTGTTAAAAAAACATCATGTCTTCAGAAATTTCACCATTGTTAACGTCGCTGGCGATGGCGATGAGGAAATTGATACTAACGATGCGTTAAACGCAGTTAAGAACGCAATGACGGATAATCCCAATGATACTTATACTATCACTTTATCCTGCGGCAGGTTGACCACTGGCGTTTCTGTTCCTGAATGGACGGCGGTTTTGATGCTCGCTGGAACCTATTCAACCGCCGCGTCACAGTATCTTCAGACGATTTTCCGCGTTCAGACTCCAGCCAATATTAACGGCAAAATCAAAGAAGAATGTTACGTTTTCGATTTCGCTCCTGATCGTACCTTAAAGATGGTTGCTGAATCCGTTCAGTTGTCAGCAAGGGCCGGTTCAAAAAATGTGGTGGCCGAATTGGCGTTAGCCAAATTCCTTAATTTCTGTCCGGTTATAGCGATTTCCGAATCCAACATGAAGGAATATAAAGTTTCTGAATTGCTTCAAGAACTTAAGAAAGCGTATGCCGAAAGAGTTGCTAGAAACGGTTTTGACGATCCTAAAATCTATAACGATGAATTATTGAAACTTACAGAAGTCGAATTACAAGAATTTGAGAACTTAAAAAAGATTGTTGGGGAATCGAAGCAAACTAAAAAAGCCAAAGATATTGATATTAACAACGAAGGCTTTACCGACGCTGAAACCGAAGAAGAAAAGGAACTGAAAAAGAAGTCGAAAAATGAATTGACCGAGGAAGACAAAGCTCGTTTGGCTGAATTGAAAGAAAAAAGAAAAAACAGGGACTCGGCCATTTCGATTTTAAGGGCTATCTCCATCCGCATGCCACTTCTCGTTTATGGTATGGATATAGATATAGATACCGATGTCACTATCGATAATTTTGCTGATTTGATGACTGATGATGGCCCGAATCCGAATGCTTCCTGGTACGAATTTATGCCAAAAGGGGTAACAAAAGAAATCTTTAAGAAATTTGCAAAATACTATGATAAAGACATCTTTGTGGCTGCCAGCAGAAGAATCAGATTTATTGCAAAGACCGCGGATGAATTGGAGCCTACTGAAAGAGTTCAAAAAATAGCATCGTTATTCGCAACGTTCAAAAATCCTGATAAAGAAACCGTATTAACTCCTTGGAGAGTTGTCAACCTCCATATGAGTTCAGCTATCGGTGGGTGGAATTTTTTTGATGATTCTTTTACCGATACTTTAAACGAAGGTCCTATCTATGTTGAGCATACACCTCAAACAAAAGAAGTCTTTGACAAGAATGCTAAATTACTAGAAATAAACTCTAAAACTGGGTTATATCCTTTGTATCTCACGTACACTTTATATAGAAACGCCATTAACGAATATTCAAATCCAGCATTTGAAGAAAAACAAATCATCTGGGATCGGGTTGTTAAGGACCAGGTTTATGTTATATGCAAAACTCCAATGGCGAAATTAATTACTAGACGTACATTGTTAGGCTATAGAAACGGAAAAACGAACATGCACGCTTTCGATGATTTAATTATGCAGTTGCGAGAAAAGCCGGATAAATTCATTGACAAAGTGTTATCTAAATCATTCTGGAACTTAGGAGGTACTGATAAAATGAAATTTAATGCCGTGGTTGGAAATCCACCTTATCAAGAAGAAAGTGCAAACAATAATAAAAAGCTACCAATATATAATTATTTTTGGGATGCATCAAAAGGATTGTCTTCTTTTGTAAGCCTAATTACGCCAGCAAGATTTTTGTTTAATACAGGTCAAACTCCTAAAGAATGGAACAAAAAGATGCTTAATGACAAGCATTTAAAATTAATCAAATATTTTGAGGATTGCAAAGATGTATTCCCGACCGCTGAAATCAAGGGCGGAGTATGCATTTGCAATTGGGAAAAGAACAAAGAATATAAACCGATTGTCGAGTTTCTCCCGGATCAAATGCTTCAAAAAATCGCAAGCCATTTTACTAAAGACGAAAGTAATAATTTGTCTTCTATTATTTATGGAGGTAGATCTGATTTAAAGTTTAATGAAAAGTTCTTGAAACAATATCCTAATAGTGTACAAGATAGAATTAAGGCTATTCAAATTAAGCATCCTAATGTCACCGCTCTATCGCCCAACGAAGAATATGAACTTAAGTCTTCTACTTTTGTAGTCTTACCATATGTTTTTAAAGACAAAAAGCCAACCGATTCTGAACAATATTATCAAATATTAGGCTTAATTAATTCAAAGAGAGTGTTACGCTGGATTGAAACAAAATACATGACACCTCGATATCCAACTAATAACAATCTTCAAAGATATAAAGTTTTCGTCGCAGAATCGAATGGTGCTGGAACATTCGGCGAAACTCTAAGTACTCCGATAGTCGGTGGACCTTTCGAAACTACAACCCCTACTTTTATAAGCGTTGGTAATTTTGAAACAAAAGAAGAGGCTTCTAATTTACTTAAATATTTAAAAACAAAATTCGCTAGAGCATTATTAAGCCTTTGCAAAAAAACACAACACAACCCTTCTAGCAGCTGGGCATATGTTCCTTTACAAGATTTTTCCAACAAGTCTGATATTGATTGGTCAAAATCAATTGAAGAAATTGACAATCAATTCTTTAAAAAATACTCTTTGAGCGAAGAAGAAATCTCATTTATTAAAGAGAATGTTTTGGAAATGAAATGAACCTCATTTGTTAATATTCCTTTGGCTAATAAGTGATTTTGATAGCCTCCATTACGCATGCTTTTTCAAAATTAAATGATGTTGCTTGGTTAGAGAATGAAATATTGATGCTTTCAATGCTAAATCACAATATTGCTCATGTGACAGCAACATATGAAAAAAACCATACCCTTTGAGCTATCGAACTCATTGAGTATGGTTTTCTTTTCACCCTGAATTAGCCAAGATAGGTTAAATCCCTAATCTTCGACATTTTTAAGGGCGGCATCGTTGCTTTGACGATTCTTATTTGCCGTTGTTCTGGGCTTTGGCGAGCTTCTTGTTGAAGCGATCGATACGTCCGTCGGCTTGGACGAAACGCTGCTTACCGGTGTAGAACGGATGGCAATTCGAGCAGGTATCGACTTTGATTTCATCAAGGGTCGAGCCGGTTTCGAAGGTCGCGCCGCAAGTCGTGCAAGTGACTTTGCAGTGATGGTACTCCGGATGGATGTCTTTCTTCATATCCCTTACTCCTTTCGCCGTACACCATACTGGTGCACAGAGAGCTAGCGCAGTGCGCAAAAGAAAGGATACACACCTTTGCCATCCGGGGCAAGAATTAAAATCGTTTATTGAGTTTCACGGTTTTTTGCAAAGGGCGCCGATCTGAGTAGAGAAAAAAGGCTTCCCATCGGATAATTTGATGGAATCGCCCA
>CAVFEQ010000071.1:0-6950 GCA_963621535.1 Paludibacteraceae bacterium
ACGTGAGGTGCGCCCACTTTTTTTGTGGCATAATGTGTGTGTCCTTTCTTCTCCCTATATCCACGTGGAAGCAAGGACATTTTAATTCCTGAGGTTTATCAGACTAAATGCAGTTTCCCCTTTTCTAAACTGCATTAACTATTAGAACTAACGTCCCTCAAAAAAGTTGTTGCCCCCGTTATGGGCGGTGGCTATAATCTTTCTCGCCGAACGAGTTTGTAGCGAGCCCGAATCGGCATACCGCCCTCATAGTTCAGCGGTAGAACGGATCCATGGTAAGGATCAGACCTCTTTTCGACTAAGGGTGAGGGCACCAAAAAGGAAACTACCCCGGCGCTGACCGGGGTTTTCTTGTCCCAAATGTGGGTTTCTTCTATAATCCATAGCAGAAAAAACAAGGAGATATCGTTTATGAAAATTGCCATCACGGCTGAAAGCACCATTGATTTGCCCAAAAAACTTTTGGAGGAGTTCGACATCCATACCGTCCCCTTCATGGTCACGATGGGGGATATCAGCGGGCTTGATGGGGAGGTGACCCCCGAAGAGGAATTCGCCTACACCGAAAAGACCGGCAAGCTCCCTCATACCTCCGCGGTCAATCCTTTCCAATATGAGGAATTCTTCCGCGATATCCTCAAAGAATATGATTACATCATCCATTTCTCTCTATCCTCAGGCATTTCGAAAGCCTGCGAGAACGCCTCTCTCGTATCGAATGAAGAAGAGTTCGCGGGGAAAGTCAGCGTCATCGACACCCTTTCTCTTTCTACCGGCATCGCCTTGCAAGCGATTTACGGCGCGAAGCTAGTCAAAGAAGGCAAAGAACCCGCTGAAATCATCGAAAAATGCAAGGCGAGGGTCCCTTATTGCCAGGCCTCCTTCTCTTTAGAAAGCGTTGATAACCTCTATAAGGGAGGAAGATGCTCCGCCCTTTCTAAAATCGGCGCGAACCTCCTCCGCATCAAGCCGGAGATCTACGTCCAAAACGGCAAGATGATCGCCGGGAAGAAGTATCGCGGATCGATGGACGTGGTGGTGGGCCATTATGTGGACGATACCCTCGAAACCTTCAACAATCCGGACAAATCCCTTGTCTTCATCACCTATAGCACCGCCACAGAGGAAGCGGTCAAAGTGGCCAAAGACAAACTGACCGCCGCCGGGTTCAAGCGCATCGAATGCACGACCGCCGGGGCCACCATCGCCTGCTATTGCGGGCCCCATTGCCTTGGCATCCTCTACGTCAACGACGGGGGAGAGAAATGAAGAAGCAAGTAGCTCTTTTCGCTCTGTTTCCTCTTCTTTTATCTTGCTCTAGCCACAGCAAGCACGAACTGAGCGAATACATCCGCACCCTTAATCTTTTTGACGACAAAAGCTCCCTCCGCGTTTTGCAGCTCACCGACATCCATTGGAACTTCACCACGGACATGGACAAGCAAAGCGCCTACATCAACGCTTTGGTGAAAAACGCGAACCCTGATCTCGTGATGATTACCGGCGATCAGGTCCTTACCGCGACCAAAGAGAATTACGAGACCCTTTTCGAGGTCTTCGAGGGCTTTTCCTCCTTGCTTGGAAAAGACATCTATTACGGAGTCACCTGGGGAAACCACGATCAGCAAGGATATTGGGATGCCTATTATTCCGGCGCGCTCGCTGGCAAGTACGCGCATTCCCTTTATCTGGAACTCGACGATGATTTGACCGGAGAAAGCAACTACGTGATCAATCTCACCAAAGACGGGAAGACCCTTTGGCAGCTTTACGCCTTAGACACCAACTCCCTCGCTTATTCTTTCCCCGATTTCAAATACTCTTACGACACGATCCATTCCGAGCAAACCGCTTGGTTCGCTCAGGAAGTCAATCTTGCCAAAGAAAGCAACCCGGACGTCAAAAGCGTGGTCTATTTCCATATCCCTCTTTGGGAGAGCGAATACGCCTATCGCCTCGCGATGGGAGATGGGCTGAACGATTATGACCACGTCGAAGGCTCGCTTGGCCGTTACTCGGGGGAGATCAGAGAAAAGAGGAAAAGCAGGGGAGAGCTAGGCATGACCAACATGGGCACGAGCAACACCCGCAGCGATTTCTTCGAGGCCGCCGAAACCACCGGCACCACGGTCGCGATGTTCTACGGGCATGACCACATCAACGATTTCGCCGCCGAATATCGCCTTCGCGACACCAGTGATTACATTTCTTTGATCTACGGTCTGAAAACCGGCGACGGACTTTATTACGATAAGGATCTCCTCGGCGGGACGATGATCGAGATCAACGACGACATGTCTTATTCTTTGAGCCGCTGCTTCCAAAGCTATCAGGATAGCTATGAAGGACAGGCCGGATATCATGAGGAGGCGATGTACCAATGAGCCTAAAAACAAAACGAATCCTCTTGCTCATCCTTGAGGCATTTTTCTTCGCTCTGGGCGGAGTTGCCCTCTTCAACATCCTCTGGTTCTTTGTCCAAGACGTGAACTCCACCGATCTTAGCGGCATCACCTTCATCCCTTATTACCTAGCCTCTTTTATCCCGTTTTACATCGCTCTTGCTTTGCAGGTGATCCGCCACCCGCGCGATGAGAAAGGAAAGAAGAAAGCCTTGCTAGGCCATGGCATCGCCATCGCCTCGCTTTCCTTTCTTTGCCTTTTGCTCTACATCATCTATCTTTCTAGCGGCATCTACCCCTCTTTGATCATCCATCGCGGCGGGCCGCTTTTCCCTCTCTCCGGCCTTATTTTCAATACCCTCACTCTTCTTTTGGGAGTTGCTTTAATCCTTTTCGGGACGAAGTTCTTCTCTTTCGATGAGCTTGAGGCCTGCCCAAAGAAGAAATACCAGCTCGCCTCGACCTGCCTTCTTTTCCTTTTTAGCGTCTTCGCTAGCGGCTTCCTTGGCGATTTCCTCCTTTTCCCTATCCTTATGGATTATTCGGGAGACAATTTCTTCCTCTGCCTGCCGACCATCCTTCTGATGGTCTTGCCGGCCTTGTTTTTGCTAAGAAGAGAAATCTTTTCCACCTTCCTTAGCAAGGAAAAGAAGAGAGCCCTGGAACTCAAATTCATTTTCATCGAAGGGACAGCAGGGGTCATTCTTGCCTTTTGGATGGCCATTGGGTTAGCCTGCAAGCCCATGTTCATCGTCGAATCGATGACTGGCTTCTTCCCCATCGACTTCATGGGCTCGATGGCAATCGGGCCTTATGCCCTTTTCTTCTTGAATCTAATTTATCCGATTGCTGCCCTGCTCTTTTATCTGAAAAGGCCCATCGACTGAACCCCTTTTCCTTAGGTAAACGATAGGAAAGCAGGGGCCTCTTGGGAGGCGGATTTTCGCGTTTGTCCTTGTTGCAACCCTTTTTCCCATTCCTTATAATAGCGGGGCGGAAATCCAGGACTTGGTTCCGTCGAAAAACACTGAACAGAGTGGCCCTGGGACCACTCTTTCTTGTTTTAGGAGGCAAAATGGAAGAAGAAAAGAAAACCTCATTGCTCTTAGAAGGGCCCTTGAAGGAAAAGGGCTACGACCTCACCAGCGTCGCTTTTCATCCCGGGAAGGATGGGATGAGGCTTGAAGTGGTCGTCGACCGCCTCGAGCCGATCGGACTTGATGAGATCATCTCTCTTTCCGAGCTCATCTCCTCTCTCCTCGACGAAAACGACCCCATCCAAGGAGCCTACACCCTCGATGTAAGCTCAGCCGGGGCGGAAAAGCCCATCAAATTAGAGAACCTTGGGAAATACGTCGGGAAATACGTCCACCTTCATCTCTCCCACCCATTCGAGGGGGAGAACACCTTGGAAGGGACGCTAGAGGAATACGGGGAAAACGCCCTTCTAACCTATTTCGTCAAGGGCAGGAAGAAAAAAGCCCTCTTCCCAAGCAAAGACATCGACCAAGCCCGCTTAGCCATCAAATTTTAAGGAAAAGGAAAACAAAACCATGGACATCAATGTGAAAGGCGTCGTAGAGGCCGCCAAAGCCATCTCCGCCAACAAAGGCATCACCGAAGAAGACGTCATCAACGCCCTCGCCGAAGCCGTCAAAGCCGCCTACATCCGCAATCTGGGCGGAGGCACCAAAGACATGCCTGACCCCGTCGTCACCTGTCAGATCGACCTCGACGACAAGAAAAACCCCATCAAGCTCGCCCAAGTCAAAACCGTCAAAGACGAAGTCGAGGACGACATGCTGGAAATCGAGACCGATGAGGCCAACGAAGGGCTTGCTGAGCCCCAATACAAAGACGGGGACAGCTACATCATCCCCGCCACCTTCGATGAGCTCTCCAAAGCCTTCACCAATGGCGTCAAGAGCTCCCTTCGCCAGAAGCTAGCCGAAGCCGAAAGAAGCGCCCTTTATGAGGTCTACAAAGACCGCATCGGCGAGATGATCAATGGGACCGTCGAAAGAGCAGACGATAGGGGAGTCTCCGTCAACATCGGACGCACCACCATCGAGCTCACCCGGCGCGAGCTCATCGGCGATGAGTATTTCCGCACCGGCGACCCCATCAAGGTCTACATCCAGAAAGTCGAAACCGCCGTCCCCGTCGAGCCCGGCAAAAAGCCCCGCGGCCCGCAGATCGAGGCCACGCGCTCTAGCGAAGGCTTCCTCAAAAGGCTCTTCGAAGAGGAGATCCACGAAATCTATGACGGCACCGTCATCATCAAAGCCATCGCCCGCAAAGCCGGCATCCGCAGCAAAGTCGCCGTCGCCACGTTGAATGACGACGTCGATCCGACAGGCGCCTGCATTGGGCAGGGCGGCGCGAGAATCCAGAAGATCGTCTCCCAACTTGGCAACAGCAAGAACAAAGAGAAGATCGACGTCATCCCCTATAGCGATGACCTCGCCCTCTTCGTCGCCGAAGCCTGCCGCCCCGCGCAGGTTCTTGGCGTCAACCTGAGCGAGCCAGACGAATATGGCAAATGCCACGCCTACGCCATCATCCACGATGACGACACCGCCCTCGCCATGGGCAAATTCCGCTCCAACATCGAGCTTGCCAGAAAACTCACCGGCGTCTCCATCGAATTCCTTGAAGTGAGCAAAGCCGCGGAGAAAGGCATCGACTATGTGGCGATCGACGATCTCCGCATCCGCGCCGAGGAGCTAAGGAAGGCCAAAGCCAAAGAGGAATACCTCAAGAAGACCCAGGAAGAAGCCGCCCGCAGAGCCGCCGAAGAAGAGGCCGCCAGAAAGCGCATGGAAGAAGAAGCCCTCGCCCGCATCCGGGAAGAGGAAGCAAAAAGAGCCGCCGCGGAAGAGGCGTCAAGAAAGGCTTCAATCGAGCCCATCACCCCGATGGAGGCGCCCAAAACCGGCGCCCGCCCGGAGGAATTCCCCGCCGAAGCCGTCAATCCGGCTGCCGCTGCCCTGGCCGCGCTTAAAAATAGCGAAGCGCAAGCCTCTGCCTCTAGCGAATCTTCCCCCTCTTATGAGGAAACCCCGGTTAAAGACGTCCCCAGTGTTTCTATTGTCGAAGAGAAGAAAGAGGTCACGACCACGACCACCTTGTCTGATCTAGAAGCTCAGCTTGAAGCCTCCAAGGAGAAGAAGACGCGCCCGGCGAAAAAAGGCCGTCCCCGCAAAATCACCGAAGAGGAAGTCAAGAGGGAGACCACGGTCAAACCCACGACCAATGAGAATGCGATGCCCGTCTACACCGAAGAGGAGCTTGCCCGCATCGAGGAAGAGGAGGCTGACGTCTACGATGGCGACATCGAAAGCGATGAAGACATCGATCAGGACTACGCCGACTACGACCAATATTACGACGACGAGAAGTAATCTATGAAAATCGAAAACGAGCGCATGGACATCCTTTCGCGGAAGAGCTACCCCAAAAAGGAGCTCTTCCGGCTCGTTTTCATTAAAGGAGCGTTGCTTCTTGAGGAGAATAGCCCACTCAAAGGCAGGGGCGTCTACCTCAAAAAAGACAAAGAAAGCATCGCTATGGCGAGGAAAAAGAAGCTTTTGGAGAAAAGGTTTCGCCTCGCTTCCTGCGAAGATGTCTATTTAAAGTTGGAGGAGAGGCTATGAAAGAGAAAGCGCTAAGTTTCCTTGGTATCCTTAACCGGGGCAAGGCGACCCTCATCGGGGCGAGCTTGCTGCATGCAAAAAAGCTCTCCCTGGTGCTTCTAGCCTCCGACTGCTCAGAAAACACCGCGAAGGAAATCCGCGCGGTCGCCAGTCGCTTCTCTTGCCCGATCCTAGAAGGGGCAAGCAAAGCGGAACTAGGCAAAGCCCTAGGATATGAGGATTTATCCGGCGTGGGGGTGACTCTCCCCAAAGCCGCGAAGGCCCTCGAGGACAAATGGAACGAAAAGGAGTGAAGACTATGAAGAAACAAAATTTCCAGAAGAAGAACGACAACCATCCAAAGCGCGTCAGCAACTTTCAGGATCGCCCTAACAACAAGCGAGGCGAGCAAGCGAAGGTCAACGGAGGGGTATTCGTCTATTCCAAGCCCCTCAGCGTCGCCGAGCTTTCAAAAGCCATCAACATCCCCGTTCCTAGCATCATCAAATTCCTTTTCTTGCAAGGCAAAGCCGTCACCATCAACCAGATCCTAGACGATGAGACAATCGGCGTTATCTGCCTTGAGTTCAACTACGACTTCAAGAAAGAAGAAGTGGTGGATGCCTCCCATTTCGAGGACATCGAGATGAAAGACGATCCCGCCGATCTTGAGCCTCGCCCTGCGGTGGTGACCATCATGGGCCACGTCGACCATGGCAAGACTACCTTAATCGACGCCATCCGCTCCTCGCATATCGTCGACACCGAAGCAGGCGGCATCTCGCAGGAGATCGGCGCCTACCAAAAAGAAGTCCACGGACAGAAAATCACCTTCATCGATACCCCAGGGCATGCGGCCTTCACCGCGATGAGAGCCCGCGGAGCCTCGGTGACTGATCTCGTTGTTTTAGTC
>CAVFEQ010000072.1:0-6843 GCA_963621535.1 Paludibacteraceae bacterium
GCCGTAATTCTTTTCAAGGAGCGCGATCCCGGCGAGCTGGCTGAGCCTCCGCTCCCTTATCCCCATGTAGGTTGCCTCGCCGTCGCATTCGTCCGCCTCGTCCGCGATGAAGAGGAATTCTATGTCCCTGCCCTTCGGGCGCCTTTTCGCGGTTTCCCCGCCTTCTTTCTGCCCTTTCTCCGCTTCCTTTTGCCGCTTCTCAATCATCGCCTCCAGGCCCGCGAGGTAAAGCGCGAACCTCTCCTCCAGCTCCTCGAAGCCCTTGCCTTCGCCCCGGAGGTCTTTGTATGCCTCCTCCCAGGAGGACACTCCGTAGTGCTGGAAGCTCACATAGTTTTTCTTTACCTCCTCTTTTCTTTCCTCCAGAGTCGTGATGAACTCCTCCGCGTCTGCGAAGTCCTCGATGTAGAGGTCCGCGTAGCTTTTCCTTTTCTTCTTCATGGCTTTTCCCCTTTCCTTACGTGAGGAAATATAGGCGAAGCCCGGACGGGATAGGTCAAACCGCGTTTGACAAATGGGGATATGGGCTCTTGGGCTAGAAAGGTTGGGCTTTGGCGGCTTCGTTATGATCAAGGCTGGCGTTTGGTAAGCAGTAGAAAAGAAGGAAAAGAGGCAACGCCACAAAAAGCCTTTTTATCTCTTTTACCTAAAATCAAAGTCCAATGAGTCCAGCCAATCGATTACCGTGTTGCTATTGACGCTGGAGCTGAACCTTTGAGGGCTGAGCCAAGTTACGTCGCTATCGCCTTCAGTCAGGGAAGTGAGATTGTCTAAGTTGAAACCAGAGCTTGCCGATGTGCCGAAAGGGATGATGGTCTTGTTGGAAAAATCGTTGTCCACAAGGAAATTTTCAATCACCCAGCTTAATTGCTGCCACCAAACTGGGGCGCCTAAGAAAATATAATCCGCCTCGTCGAATTCCTCGAAATGGGTGGCTTCCAGTTCCACGTTGACTCTATCCCCGCTTTGAATCATCTCGTGTTCTTTGACGACCCTGCTGTCGGGGTTGGAATAATTGAGATCGGCGCTGGTGTAGGGGTTTGCGGGCACCAGCTCGTAGATAGGAGAGGCAATATGCGAGGATATCGTCTCCGCCACGCTTTTGGTGTGGTTTGTGGCGGAAAAATAAATGACTAGAGCATTTGAAACTTCTGTATGCTTGCTTGTTGATGAAGAGGCGTCCCCGTCATTGTTCGAAGCATTGTTTGCGCTTGAACTGCTCTCTTGATTAGCCGAACATCCAGCGAAGGAGAGCATAGCGACGAATAAGCAAATAGATAGCGGTGTGTTTTTCATTTTCGTTTACTTCTTATTAAGAACTTGGCTGATTGCCCGTTTCTGAATCTGGGATTTTGTTTGGCTTTATGTATCGATCAAATTTTGTTTCGTCTTTCCATGATGAGGCTTTCTAGCATCTCCACGCTGCGCGGGTCCTGGTGAGAGAAGAAGGAGGATTCCTTCTTGTCGAGGCTTGCGATGAGCTTCATGTCTTCCTTATCCAGAGAGAACGAATAGATGTCGAAATTCTCTTTGATCCTGTTCTCGTGGACGGACTTGGCCAAGGAGACGATTCCTCTTTGGTAAAGCCAGCGCAGGATGACCTGGGCAACGCTTTTGCCGTGCTTTTGGGCGATAGAAAGAAGCGTCTCATTTTGGAACATGTTGTTTCTGCCTTCTGCGAAGGGTGCCCAGGCTTCTAGAATCACGCCGTATTTATCCGCCCATTCCTTGATGTCACTCCTTTGATGGAAGACGTTGACCTCAATTTGGTCGACCATTGGCTTGATGCTGCTGAAGAGGCAGAGGTCCACCAATCTATCCGCATAGAAATTCGACACGCCGATGGCTCTGGCCTTCC
Organism: Paludibacteraceae bacterium; assembly: GCA_963621535.1. Lineage (GTDB taxonomy): Bacteria > Bacillota_I > Bacilli_A > RFN20 > CAG-826 > Alloenteromonas. The sequence goes on from CAVFEQ010000072.1 coordinate 1,859, forward strand.
CTTCCTTATATAGCTTTTCTAGATCCCTGTAGGCTCCGTAGTAATCCGCGATTGGCTGATGAAGGAGAAGAAGATCGACGTATTCTGTTTTCAGCTTGCCTAAGGACTTGATCACGGAGTCATATGTCTTCCCTTCCCCGTAATTGTCGATCCATACCTTGGTCGTGACGAAAATGTCTTTTCGATGGATCCCCGATGCCTTTATGGCCTCTCCGACTTGCTCCTCGTTGAAATAGGATTGGGCGGTGTCGATATGGCGATAGCCTGCCTTCAAAGCGGCGAGGACGCTGCCCACGCAATCCTCTTTTTTAATCAGATAAACGCCGAAGCCGTTCGCGGGGATCTTGACGCCATTGCTCAATTCGAATGCCTTCATTTTTCCAACTCCTTGCCGATGAATGAAACGTGTTCGGCCACGGATTTGTTTTGCAAGCCCTTCACGAGGTTCAAATCGGGATTAAGTTTTTTCAGATCCGCGTAGCTGTTATCGATGTATTGAGGATCGTCGGTGTAGCTATTAGCAAACAGAATCACCTTGCCCTTATACCCATTTAGGTTGTTCTTCACGAACGTCCCAACACCCATCGGAATCGTGTACCACCAGATGGGGAAGAAGAGAAGGATGGAGTTATAAGAGTGAAGATCCAAAGCGATATCCTTAATCTCGGGAAGCGTTCTCTTCTCCCATTCTTCCTTTGCCTCTACATATGCGCATTGGGCATAGTCGTTGGAGTAGGGGATCTTCCTTTCGATTCGCAACGCCTCATAGCCAAGCGATGCATTGACCTCCTCGACAAGTTTTTTCGTGTTGTTCGACCAACTAAAGTAAACGATTAATGGTTTCATTTTTTTAACCTCCAAACACATTCTAGGTCTAGAAGAAACAGCATCGTTTATATTGATTGCCTAATTTGCTATACTTAAAACGTATAGAAGGAACGATCATGATCGACAGTTATTTGCTCAAGTATTTCCTTACCTTCTACGAAGAGGGATCTTTGCTGAGGGCCAGCGAGAAGCTCCATCTTTCCCAGCCTTCTTTGACGAGGGCTATGCAGAAATTGGAGTCAGAGCTAGGAATTAAAATTTTCGAAAGAAGCGTCAACAAGATCGCGTTGAACGAAAACGGGAAGATCCTCGTTGATTACGTTAGGGACATCCTCGCCTTGAATAACCTTCTCGAGCAAAAAGCAAAAGAGTTGAAGCAAAAAGAACTCCTGATCCATGTGTCGATGACCGCCCCGGGAATCATGTATTACTATCCTCATTTCTTTTTCGATAACCATGAGAGATGCGCGAGCAAGATTGTGGATGCGTCAACCTGCATAAAAGAAGTGAAGGAAGGCTTGGTCGACATATCGTTCATTAACGAAGAAATAAACGAGGATGGCCTAATTTGCGAAAAGATAATGGATGAGAAACTATACGTATGCTTGCCCAAGGAACATTTTTTGGCCAAGAAGGCATCCGTCACATACAAAGAGCTCGACGGCCAGTCTTTTCTTTTGGGGAATGAATTGGGGGTATGGGATGACATCGTGAAAAGAAGGCTTTCCAAATCGAAGTTCTTCAAACTTGAGCAGGATAGTCTTCATGAGGTCGCCAAGTACTCATCCATTCCTAGTTTTGTCACCGACATCAGCATGAAATTGGATAACCGCGAAGGAAAAACGATCATCCCCATCGAAGGGGAGGAAACGATGCTGCCCTTCTATGTTCTTTATCGAGACGGCAAAAAGAAAATCTATGACTTCATTCGATTGATAAGATGAACCGCCTGTTTTTGCTTAGGGTGTTCTATTCCTGAATATCAAGCAGAGTCAGGATTCTTTTGAATGCGTCTTGCCTGGCGAGACAAATATCTCTAAGCCACCCTTTTTCGTATTTCCAGTTTGCGAGCCCGCGATAATAGGAAGACTTTTTCGCATCTTCTATGAGAAAAGGGACGATGTTAAACCGGAGGCATTCTTTTAAAGCAATCAACCTTCCTACTCTGCCGTTTCCGTCTTGAAAAGGATGGATGCATTCGAATTCGGCATGAAATTCAATGACATCATCTAGGGTTATGTCGCTTTTGAAGTTGAAGTTGTTGACCAGCTTGCTCATGGCTTCTTTGACTTCGCTAGGCTTGCAGGTTTCTCTTCCTCCGACTGAGTTTGCTCGCGTTTTGTAGTCTCCAATGGCCAACCCATCTTATATTTGTTCATTTTCCCTCTAAAAATCGTTAATTCCTTGTCCTTTGGAATGGTTCTTTTAGAATGAAGGTAACAGCGGAGGGCGAATCGACATGACCCAAGAAGAAAAACGGTATGCGAAAGAGATCAAAAACTATATTTTAGGGAACTATAAGAAGAATTTCCGCGAGCCCGTCGCGAATTTGAAGCATCCCTATCTTGTTCCTGGCGCATCTTACCGCCACCAGCTTTGGGATTGGGACTCCTGGCTTACGGGCTACGCTTTGCTCGGCATAGACGATCCTTCCATCGAGCGTTACGAAAAAGGCTGCGTCCTCAATTTCCTCGATGCCCAGGATGAGCAGGGGAGGCTCCCCATCCTTGTGCAGGACACCCATTGGTGGCTCTTCGCTTTGGATCCGAGGGTTTTCACGAACACCCATAAGCCTTGCCTTGCTCAGCACGCCTTAGAGATTTCAAAGCATTATGGGGATGCTTCTTGGATCAAAGAAGGTTTCCCCAAAATGGAAAGATACATCGCCTACTACGAGAAAAAGCAAAGGAATGATGAGACGGGGCTGTTCTTCCCCATCGATGATTTGGGGTTAGGCTTTGACAATGACCCAACCGCTTTTTACCGTCCAAAATGCAGCACGGCGACAATCTATTTGAATTCCTTGATGCAGGCGGAATACCAAGCGATGTCTGGCCTAGCGGGGTGGCTTGGTTTTGCTCGGGAACAAGCAGATTATCAAAAGAAGGCGGATAAATTGGCTCTAGCCATCCACGAGGAGCTTTTCGATCCAAGGGATGGCTTCTTCTATAGCGCGGACATCTCCTTAAGAAAGGTCGATCCCAATGAATGGCTCCAAAGCGGGGCTCCACGGAACTACCATTCCTTGCCCATGCGCATCGAGACCTGGGCTGGCCTTCTTCCCCTTTGGTGCGGCATCGCCACGCAAGAAGAGGCAAAACGAGTCGTCGAAGAGCATTATCTTAACCCCAAAACCCTTTATAGCCCTTATGGCATCCGCACCGTCAGCAAGGAGGAAAAGATGTACCGTTGCATCAAGTCGGGCAATCCCTCTTGCTGGACTGGCCCCATTTGGATCAACGCGAATTATTTCACTTATGTCGGGCTTAAAAACTATGGCTACGAAGATTTGGCGGAAGAGCTGGCCTTGAAGACGATTCGCCTCTTGGGCAAAGATCTTGAACTGCGTGGCGAATTCTGCGAATACTACGATCCAGAGAGTGGCGAAGGTCTCAACAATCAGGGATTCCAAAGCTGGAACTTCTTGGTGCTTTTGATGATCAACGACCTGGAAAAAGGCGAGTAACAAAACGCAAAAAAAGACCGCAAAAATAGGCTATCTTTCTAAAATAGTGTGCTTTTGCGCGTTTTTCGATCCATAAAAACTTCTTTGCGAAGAGAAACGCCTATCGTTTTCTTCAAAACACCGTCCGCTGGGCATCCTACAAGAGGGCTCTTCGTTCTCGCTTTCTTTAATCGTTCTTGTACATATCTTTATTTTCGCGCACGTCTAAGCAAACAAGCTGGTCCAGAAACACATGTAAATCGCATATTCCGTGTTTCTTTGGCAAACATGCGGGACTAGAATTCCGCTTGTCATGAAAAAAAGCAAAACTTTGAATCTTTCCTCGGAACGCAGGATCGAATTGCTGGGCCATTATTTCCAAATCGATCAAGAGAATCGCCTTGTATATGTGAAACTTCGTTACGAGAAGGCCTCCGATGTTCTTGAAGAGGACTTTGGCGAAGAGGGATCGGGGATGTTCAAGAACTCGGTTCTAGAAACCATCGGCCAGATCTATGGGCACATCCCGATGGAATATCGCGCGGAAATAGAACTATATATCGGCGATTATGAGGGTTATGAGCCAAAGGAGATCCTCACTAGGTTCAATGAGGCACTGGAACTAAACAACTACCAGACCCAAAGGGATAAGAGGAGAAGGTGGCTCCGCGCGTCTTTGCTGGTATTGGCCGGCCTTGCCATCTTGGCGCTTATGGGAATTGGGGTCACCCAGCAGTGGTTTGGAGCAGAAGGCAGCGCATCTTCTTCCTTGTGGCCTGAGGTATTGGATATCGCTGGCTGGGTCTTCATTTGGGAGGCCGTCACCGTCTGCTTCCTGCAGCCTAGCCCCTATGCTTTGCTGGGCGTGAAGATTCTTTCGCGCACGAATGGCATTCGGCTCTACAAAAAAGGCGAAGCGGATGTTTTAGCGGAGGAGAATGGCCCCGCGATCATCGCCAAATGGGAAGAGGAGGGGAGGCTTGAGAAAAGTGGCAAGCTCTCTTTACTCCTTTCTTCTTCGGCTTTCCTTGGCATGGGTTTTGCTTCTTTGTTCACGACGATTCTCTCCTTGGCGAAATTCAACCCCACCGACTGGGAATATTGGGCGATGCTGATCAGCGCGTTCATCGTCTTGACCTTAGATATCCTTGGAGGCATCGCCGGGCTTTCGCGCTACCTAGGAAGAGGCCCGCTGCAGAAGTTCGTCTTCGCTTTTGCTGTGTTCAACGTGATTCAGCTGACCGTCACGATCGTCGGATCCATATGGTATCAGACCTGGCATTTCACTTTCTCAGCGGTCGCGACTTTCATCCTGCAGATAGCCTACGTCTACGGGTTCGTCGTGGATCTGATGAAAAGGAAGAAAATTCTTTAAGCAAAGGCAAGGATAAGCCACTTTTGCGGAGTTTTCTTAACTTTGCTACGCCAAGCGGAAAAGGTAGCGTTCCGTTTTTGTAGGTAAGCCCCACAATTGAGTCGCGGATATCATAGC
>CAVFEQ010000073.1:0-6532 GCA_963621535.1 Paludibacteraceae bacterium
ATCCGCTTTCCTTTTCTGAGTATGTTTCTGCATATTCAGGCGATAAGTATGACGCGTGGATTGATTATTACACCTATGGAGGTCTGCCCCAGATTCTCAGTCGGAAAACGGATGAATTGAAATCCGGATATTTGACTACCCTTTGCCGGGAGTTGTACCTGAAGGATATTGAAAATCGGTACAATTTGCGAGGCGATAACGTTATGCCTGCGCTGCTCAATGTTCTGGCGTCTTCGGTAGGCTCGCTGACAAATCCAACGAAACTTGCAAATACCTTCAGCAGCAATGGTATGCCTGTCAGTGATAAAACGATTGGAAGTTATATCGACTACCTATTGGATGCTTTTTTCATCAGTAAGGCTGAGCGTTACGATATTAAGGGCAAGCGATACATTGCTTCACCGTATAAATACTATTTTGCGGATGTGGGGCTTCGCAATGCACAGCTTAATTTCCGTCAGCAGGAAGAAAACCACATCATGGAAAACATCATCTACAACGAGCTTCTTATTAGAGGATTCAATGTAGATGTAGGCGTGGTGGAGCACGTAGAAAAAAACGAAGAAGGGAAAGTTGCCCGCAAGAGATTGGAGGTTGATTTCGTCTGCAATCTCGGTAGTCGGAGATACTATATTCAATCTGCTTTTTCGATTCCCGATCAAGAAAAAATGGAGCAGGAGCAAAATTCGCTGGTTCACATTGATGATTCATTTAAAAAGATCATTGTTGTGAAAGATAGAATTAAGCTGCGACGTAACGAAAAAGGCATTGTTGTCATGGGTATCATGGATTTTCTATTGAATCCAGGTAGCCTTGATCTGTAAGCCACGGAAAAAACAATAAGTTTTGCCCTGTTGTGGACGTAAAACTAAGCAATTGTTGTTTGGGTTAAGACGCGATACTTCTGGAAGAAAGTCAAACCGGATCATTGAAATCGGATATAAACAGAAAGAAAAAAATCGCACGGGTTACTCTTTTGAGCTCTCCTGATTCTGTTGGACTTAGGCGGGTTTTCCGTCAAGCGCAAAAGAGATGAGGGGTTTCTTGTCCAGTTCATTGCTTTTGTGTGGGTTAAGCAAAAATAGCTGAACAACCAAAAGCATAAGAACCAAAAATTCCCGTGATTTCGATATATTTTCCTTTTTGAAAATCTGCTTGCTTAGCCCTTTGAATAGGTCTATATTATTCAAGCGCGAAAGCGTGATTGGGCCTTTAGCTCAGCTGGTTAGAGCGTGCGCTTGATAAGCGCAAGGTCGATGGTTCAAACCCATTAAGGCCCACCAATAGAAATTCGCCTCCCTGGAAGGGAGGTTTTTTCTTTCTTTAATGTCTGTTCAATTTCATAATTACCCGTGATGGAAAAAGATATTCTCGCATTAGATTTAGGCAAAGGATCCCTTGGGATGGCGATTTCCCATAGCGGCATGTTCATCACTCCTCTTAAGAACCTTCGCTTCAAGATGGGAGAATACCAAGACGCGATCAAAATGATGTGCGAAGAACTCCAAGGGGAGACCGTCCAACATATTGCAATCGGCTGGCCTACTTTCCCTTCGGGCGATCCTTGCGAGATGACGCCGATTGTCGAGGATTTCATCCATATGATTGAACCCATCTTTCCAGGGGTGCCTATTGTCAAGGTGGATGAGCGGAATTCCACGGTGGAAGCCGCAGCCATTCTCCATCAGAATGGCGAGAAGACCAAAAAGCAGAAACATCATATCGACTCTACTGCCGCGGTCGTGATCTTGAACCGTTATTTAAGGAGCATCGGCCAAGCCGATTGAAAAGTATGGAATATTTACCGAAAGTGATTGCCTCATTGGCGAGTTCCCATTCTCAGTTTCATGTTGTCACAAATCTTGAACGTGACTTAAAAGAGAAGGGTTTTGCGGAGTTAAAGGAAGGCGAGGCCTGGAATTTGAGCCCTTCTTCCTCGTATTACGTGAAGCGTAATGATTCCTCTATCATTGCTTTTTGTCTGCCTGAGAAAGGGGAAACGCTGACCTTCCATATCAGCGCTAGCCACAGCGATTCGCCGACGTTCAAAGTGAAACCGAACCCAATTACCGTTTCGGGCGATTTGATGATGCTTCAAACAGAACCCTATGGCGGGGGTATCTACCGTTCTTGGATGGATAGGCCCCTTTCGATCGCGGGAAGGGTCTTGTACGCCGACGCCACCGGCATTCATACAAAGCTCCTTGATATTGACGAAAACCTTTTGGATATTCCTTCGCTTTGCATTCATTTCGATCGTTCCGTGAATAGCGAGGGGGCGCTGAACCCCGCCACTGATTTGATTCCTATTTTCGGGACGGCCGAAGAAGGCTTTGATTTTGATTCCTTCATCTCAGAGAAGGCTGGCTTGGGTAAGGAAGAAACACTTGTCTCCTTTGATCTGTATCTTTATCTCCGCGAAGAACCGAAGTTCGTTGGTTGCCATCATGAATTCCTTTTGTCTCCTAGGGAAGATGACCTCTCTAGCGTCTATGCCTCTTTCTATGGTTTCTTGAATGCCAAAAAAGCATCCACCTCCCCCATGTTTTGCTGTTTTGATAATGAGGAAGTTGGCTCGCTCACTAGGCAGGGAGCCCAATCCACGTTCTTGAAAGACGTGATGGCGAGAATTGCTATTTCCTGGGGAGATAGCAAAGAGGATATCGCCTCCCGTTCGTTTATGCTTTCAATCGATAATGGCCACGCTATCCACCCTAATTACAAAAGCAAAATGGGTGAGGGGGTGAAAGTGAATTTGAACGATGGCATTGTTTTGAAATACAACGCGAATCAATCTTATACGACTGACGGACTTTCTTCTTCGTTAGTCAAAGCCATTGCCGCCGGAGCGAAATTGAAAATACAGGAATTCACGAATCGCTCCGACTTAAGGGGCGGTAGCACGTTGGGCAATCTTTCCAATGGCGAGATCTCCTTCTTGTCTGCGGATATCGGCTTGCCCCAATTGGCTATGCACTCATCTAATGAACTCATGGGCGCGTTGGACGTTGAAGACATGGGCATCTTTTGCAGGGAGTATTTCTCTTCTGACTTCGTTGTGAAAGGATCTGATATTCTCTTCAAGCGCTGAGGGACTGTTTTTGCGGGGATTTGCAGGGGAATGAAGCATCACTGGGTAAAGGCAACGTTTCGATGGGCATTCCTCGCCGCTTATGTTGGCGCCTGCGCTTTGATTCTTGTAGAGAGCGCCATTGATGGAAGTGGATCGAGCAAGCAGTCGGACGTGATTACCGCCCAAGTGGAGGCTCTCTTCAATAGAAACTACGATCGCCGGGAGGTGAAAGAGCTCGAGGATTTCACGGTTACCTTTGACAAAGCCCCTGCAAAAAATGTCTTTCACACAGGGGATGTGGTTAACTATTCCCTGTCCTTCTTCCCCTCTGATGCGAGTGATCAAACCCTCAAATGGACAATCAATAAGGGGGAGAACGTAATTTCGCTGGATGAGGCAAATCATCAGATCTCGGTTTTAAGCTACGGCGAGGCGAGCGTTAATGTTTCCAGCATTAAAAAACCGGAACTATCGAAAACCTTTACTTTTGTTTCCGAGAAAATTCCGGTTGAGCGCATTGAAGTTGAAAGTGAAATAAGCCTAATTGCGGGGGACGCGAAGCTTTATACCATTCAGACAGCGGTTTTTCCGAAAAACGCGGACGAAAAAGGGCTTAAGTTCGTCTCTAACAATCCGGATATTATCCAAGTTGATGAAAGCGAAGGAAGCCTAAAAGCCCGTGCGCCGGGAGAAGCTACGATTTCGATTGCGAGCCTTGATAACCCTTCCGTCTGTGCTTCTGTTCACGTGACTTCCTTTGCTCCTGATACGATAGAGTTAGAGCTACGAAACATCGCTTTAAATACTCAGGAAATTGTTTTAAATGAAAACCTGCCAAATGCTCTTGTCGAAGGGACTTATGACGATGCGGGGGCTGCTTTCGATCCTGACAAAATCAATGTGTATCTAGGCGAGTTCTCGAATTTGGTAACCGTGTCAGACAAAAAGCTTACCTCGCCTGGACGTTTCTCTTTTCGACTTGGACTAAATGACCCTTCCTTAGGAGAAAAAGAGGGTTTTGCGGACTTATTGGGAAATATAGAGGTTATTTATCAGGATTTTCCCATGCGCGAAACGTCGCTTGCCTTATCCATAAAGCGTCTAAAAACCATCACAAAAGATGCAATTGACGAGGCGAAAATTCAGAAAGATATCACTGGCCATTATATTCATTTGGATAACCTTGGGGTTCGTTACATTGAGCCAGTTAGCATCGTCATCCCTTTTAAAAATGGTTTTCGACCTAGCGACTACAAACAAGATGGGCGTTTCGTGATCTCCGATTCCCACTTAGTGGTTTCATCAAATTCTTATTCTACTTTCAAAGCCGCTCCAGAAGAGGAAATCGAGGGGCTTGCTGGCGATGTGGCTTATGTTGTTGGGGGCGTTGAGCTTTTAACCTTCCATTATTCCTATTCGAAGATTGAAGATGACTCTTGCACCTCTTTGGATGTCGGGCTTAGCCAATTTTCGGAAACGGAGACGACAGAATTTTTGATAGATGAATTTTATGATGAATCCGATTTCGATGGACTTTTTGAAACTTATGTTTCTTCCGATTCTAAAAATCCAGATGTAGTCGAGGCTTTAAAGTCAGCCCCTTTGTCCTTTGTTTCTTCCGATTCAACGATTTTAGATATCGGAAGTTCTTCTGAGCTTTCCTCCTTTCATTTTTTGAAGGCGGAGGAAGCGAAGCTGACCGTTAACTTTTTTACAAACAAGAAAGAATATTCCCTAAGGGGTGTGGATTCTCCTAATGAATGCCTTTTGAAAGTGGATGGAGAAAGCTTTGAAGATGAAAATTTGGTCCTCGGCAGGGGGGATACGAAAACTTTATTCGCGGAAGGGCTAGTCGTTACAAACTTGAAGGAGGGCAAAATATACCGTTCCTTAGATTGCACGATCAAAGGGGACCTGCCTGCTGAATACTCTGATTACGTATCGATCAAAAACGACGCAAAAGGCGCTTATTTTGCTCTAAGAGGCGTGCAAAAAAGCGAAGATTCCATTCCTTTGACAATCGAGATATCCGACGGCAAGTCTTTCTCAAAGACCTTGACTAAGAACCTTTCCGTTAACTATGTTCCGGTTACCTCGCTTAAGATGGAAGTCACACTTGTGAAGGCCACTGACGAATACAACTCTCCTAACGAGGATTGCTCAATCGTTCCTTTGGGGGCGGTCATCAAAGGACAAGTAACCACGAACGAGGATGCGACGAATAAGCGCGCCGTCTATTCTTCGAGCCATGAGAATGTGCTTAAGGTCGATCCTTCTTCCGGGCTTATTGAAGCCATAGGCGTGGGCGTCGCACAAATTAAAGCCGTCAGTCAGGATGATATGACTCAGGTTTCGACTTTGAACATCCGGGTCGTTGATAGCGTTAGCCCTTTTGAACTTGATTTGGATAAGATGTCTTTGCCTTCCTCTTCCATCAACGGGGATGGGTCCTATCGTGTTTGTTTAGATTATGGGGATTCCTACCGCCTTTATGCGAAAGCAAAAGCCTCTTGCTCGACGACCAGATTTGTTTCCTCTTATGCAGAATCATCTAGAACCCATATCGTGCGGGTTGATAGTAGTGGGCTGATCTCTTCTTTGGGCGTAGGGGAGGAAACGCTTGAAATCGGATACAAGAACGAACTCGCTTCTTATTCGGTCAAAGTTACTTTTGAGGTGAGAAGGAACCTCGGCTTCACGCTTGAGCAGCTCGCTCTTTTGGTCAGGAAAGGAGTTGGGCATTTCTCTTTATTCGCTTTTACCGCCGCGCTTAGCCTCGGCTTTATTTTCCTGACTTTCGATAAACCAGCTCAGCAATATATCGCTCTTGGGATCAGTTCCGTGCTTGGCTTCTTAATGGCTGCTGTTAGCGAATTCATCCAGCTTTTCACCGCGGGAAGATATGGGGCTTGGAGCGACGTCGGCATCGATACGGCCGGCTATATGACTTCGATTGTTTTTGCCGCTTTGATTCTTGGCATCGTCTTGCTCGTTAGAAAGAAGAAGGCGAAGAAAGCGTCTATGGAGGAAGAAAACGCGAAATAGAGGTTGTCTCTTCTTGAAGAAAGGCGGAGAAACGTCGATAATAGCAAAGCCTTCAAGGCAAGCGGGTGTTTGGCTCAGCGGGAGAGCGCTTCCTTCACACGGAAGAGGTCACTGGTTCGATCCCAGTAACACCCACCAATCGGCTTATTGGCGCCCCCCGCGGGGCGCTTTTTCAAACTTTCTCTTCTTCGTTGAACGTAGTAAAATCACCCCGTTGCCGCCTTGGCTCAATGGTAGAGCAACTGATTTGTAATCAGTAGGTTGCTGGTTCGATCCCGGCAGGCGGCACCAATTTGCCTATATCCTTATCTATAGATCGCGCCTTTTGAACGGATTGAACGCTCGAAAGCGCTTTTCTTGGTTAGATGACAAAGTAATGTACATAAAATGACGTTATTTTGGCCCCTTCCGGCT
>CAVFEQ010000074.1:0-6144 GCA_963621535.1 Paludibacteraceae bacterium
CTTTTCGCCTTGGCTAGCTTGGCCGTCTTCTCTAATTCCAAGGCTCTCAATTTTTTTAGGTACAGGTTCTCCACTTCAAAGTATTCGTTTCTTTCCCTGAGCAGCTTAAGCTCCTCTTGCTCCGTCTGGGGTAATTTGGCTTTCTTCTTAGGCATAATGTCGACTGAGAATCCTCCTTTTGGGGGCCTGCCCTTTCTCAGGCATTCTAAACCATCCACGCCCTTTTCTCGATATCTCTTCACCCATTGGCGGAGCTGGCCGTCGCTTATGTGGGCGTCCTTGGCGACGCCGGTCAGCGAATTCCCCGCCAGGACCTTCGCGACCAATTCGAATCTTTGCCCGGCGGTCCAATCACGGTTTTTCGAACTGTGCTTCAATCCGTCGACCCCAAGATCGTCAAAGGATTTCGCCCAGGATCTGACGTGGCTGAGGAACGATGATCTATCTATGCCTAGAGGAACGAAATCTCGCCTTCCTTTTTTATACTTGAGGACGCAATCAAGTTTGAATTTCCAATCGTATTTCATGAAAAATACCCCTTTCCTGTTTTTGTCCAGGATTAGGGGTACATCTCAAACCCCTCCGCATTTTTTTATGATATTGAGCAAAAAACTCATCTCCAAAATCCGCGACCCCCAAAACCCATCTCCAAAAATTCGATAACTGTCTTCGCCAGATCCTTCGGGGGCCTCACGCTAAAAAGGGAGGAAAACAACCACGGAAAAACAGACAAGGCTCTCCATCAGGCTCACTCTATGAAAATTGCCTAGGCAACCTCAATTTCTCAGCGAGGTTATCGGAACGACATAGACGCCATCTTTGTAGTAACAACCGCCATGGCTAGTCAGAACCATTTTGAATTTAGGGGTTTTTAGCTCATTAGCCCTCATTTTGCCTTCGAATCGATTAAGGGAGGCGATGGCGGATGCGACATTGGCCTCGCTTGCGATTTTGATTTCTATGGCGCCATATTCCCCATTTGGGAGTGCGGCGATTGCATCAACCTCTTGGCCATTAGAGTCTCGGTAATGCTTAAGACTGCCGCCCGATGATTCCAAATATATGGCAAGATCCCTGACGGCTAAATCCTCGAAAAACAGCCCAAGCGAATGCAAATCGTTGAGCAAATCCGCAGGTTTGATGCCTAAGCAAGACGTCGCAATGGAAGTATCCATGAAATGGCGCGTTGGCGAATTCCTAACGCTGACCGTAGACCTCAAATTAAGATTCCACGCGGGCATATCGTAGATAATGAACAAATCCTTGAGGACCTTCTCATAGGAAGAGAAAGTCTCATCATCAAGCGAGCCTCTTTCCCCTGAGGATAAAATATCATTGATCATCGATGTTCTTTTGGTTTGGCTTGAAATGTTTCTGGCGAAGCAGCGAAGAATGAGCTTAAGTAGTTCGATGTCCTTGTTTTTCAAAAAGGCGAGGAAATCATCGTTCACGTTTTCGTTTGCGAAAAGACCATCGTAATAATTCTGGGTCGCCAAAAGAGCGTATTTCTCTTCAGCCAACAAGGAAACAGGCCATCCCCCTCTACAGATATAGAAGGCGATTTCGGATAAGCCGATCCCTGAAGGCAAAGAAAATACTTTATCCCCCAAAGGCGCTTCACATTGAAACAAGGCGGATAAGGAAATATCCCCGGATGACTCGCCGGATTCGAATAGGGAGAAGGTTCTTAAAGGCATCACGGCGATTCTTCCAGCGCCAGAATGCTGAATCAAGGATGGATCGATAGGAGTTGTGCTTCCCGTGATTAGATATTTACCAAAGCGGTAATCGTCATCGAGATCGGCTTTTATTTCGTTCCAAATCTCCGGAGCCTTCTGCCATTCATCGATCAAATGCGGGCTTTCGCCCTTAAGCATGGCTTTGGGGTCGGAATTGGCGAGAGCAATCTCGTTTCTCTTTCTGAGCGAAACAGAAGATTTGGCAAAGCGTTTGCACAATGTGGTTTTGCCACATGATTTAGGGCCCTTGACCAAAACGCAGCCACAGGAATTAAGCTTATCGCTCAATGTCTTTTCCGCCAAACGACTGATGTATCCAGAATTCATATATCACCTCCACCACATGCTTAAATTAAAGCAAATTCGTTGCAGCAAAAAAAGGAAAACCGACGTTTTGAATACTTTCCATCCGACGTTTTGAATATTTCCAATCCGACAGTTTGAATACTTTTCATCCGACAGTTTGAATATTTTAAAGGCAATGGATCAAACCACAAAAGGCAATTTCGTCTACAAAGTCGGGAAATGAGGGCCGAGCCTGCTCGGACCGCCCTTTTTTTGACGAGGAGGCCATCAAATACAATTTCCTAGCAAAAAAGAAAGGAGGGGCATAACCCCTCCGCATTTTTTGATGAAACCGCTTATTCAGTCTTATCCGAGTCGTCAGAGCTCTCGGAACGGAGCTCCTTGAGGATCTCTTCTTTGGCCTGGCGCTTGGCTTCTTCAGTGATCGCGTCCTTCTCTTCCTTCGATAGCAGTGACTCTTTCTTGGTCGCATAGAGGATAAGGTAGATGCCATCGACGATGAAGAGGGCGATCGGAGGAAGGACGCAGATTAGGAAGAACCCGGTCCTATGGGTGCACATCCACCCGATCATGCCCGGATGGTTGTCGTACCAGACGATCTTCTCGGCATCGCTAGCGGAGCTAAATCCGCTGGTGAGGACCAAAATGGCCACGACCATGCAGAAGACGATCACCGCAAGCTCAACTACGCCGGCGACGATCAAGGTTAATTTCTGTTTTTTATCCATAAGAATTTAGAAGCATGCGCGCCTATTAAATAATAAGGAAAGACGCGATTTGCTTCGCCTAGTTTATCACCTATTGCTCCTTTTTCTACAACAAATTGTCAATTGCCCGGAGAGGGAAATTCAACAAAACCCTTGCAATTGTGCTCCAAGCCCATATAATTTGGCCGACTTTGAGGTGCTTCGCCAGCACCCCCAAGCCCCCGCCTGAGGGCGGGAAAGGCCCGAGACCATCGGGCAAAAAGCCATCGGAGCGCCTCATTGCGCACCCCGCCGCGAAAGGGAATGGGGGCGCGGAAGGGAATTTTTATCCATGAAAAAGACAAAAAGACTAATGATAATCGGGCTGAGCGCCGCGACCGCCGCGGTGGCCGCCACGGGGGCCGTCAGCTCCTTCGCCTGGTTCGCGACCAACAACACGGTCAGCGCGACGGGGATGACGATCAAAGCTTCCGCAAATGAAGTTTATCTTCAAATTAATACCGATAACTCATGGACCGGTACTGGCGCATATAGAACTGTGGGAGCGACCGTTGCCAATGCCACTTTAACTGCTGTTCATCCAGTCGAAGGCTGGGATGATGCCAAAAAATCCGTAAAGGTTGATACGGACGGCGGAATGACCTCTTACAAAGGGGACGGCACTGAAACCAAATTTCCGGCTTGGGTTTCGGCCACCTCTGCTAGCGCGGATTCTGCGGATAAGGATACTAATCCCTATACCGATAAGACCACGGAAGCCAACAAGGAAAGTAAAGAAGTCACCGACTCCAATAATGGTTACACTTTGCTTAACAAATTCTATCTCCGTTTGCGTCCAGCTGAATCGGGCACTCAGCCCTCTGTCGATAACTTGACCGCTTCCGTCAAATGGGCGACGACCCCGACTTATTCTAGCGATGCAATCGCCGCTTCCGTGAGAGTCTTGCTTTGGAATTCAACGGATGAAGTTGGAGCGATCTACACTCCTGCCACTAGTGTCGATGGCACAACGACCAGCTTTACCGAAACTTGGACGGTCAATTCCGCCAATCTCCTCGGTACCGATAAAACAATGGAAGGCTCAAAGGATAACCCCTATAACGCCAGGCTCATCAGCGTCTATGTTTACTTCGATGGCGAAGACGCGAACTGCAAATCGAATAACATCATAGTAGACCAAAGTTATTCAGTTAACGTCCACTTCAGCGTTTCCAAAAACTGATTACCGTCGATTCTCACGCGCTTAAGCCCCGGATTTCCCGGGGCTTTTCAGTTCTTTTGGTTTCAAAGGATCTAATGTGTTTCAAAGCGCTATGATTCATGTTGTCTCCTTTCTTTGTTTTACCAGCGCGCAAAGTTTAGGAGACTTTTTTTGCTTCGCGGGCGGCCAGCCATCGCCGGCGCCTGAAACGTCAACCAAAAAAGGGAGGCGAAAATCCGTTTTCGCCAAGTTCATTGCTTTTGTGTGGGTCAAGTAAAAATGGCGACCCACAAAAGAAAGTATCTTCAGACACCTATGAATGAAAAGAACGTCCCCGGCTTGGCTTTGGGCATGAAGCCTGAGCCAATGCGAATGGGGACGTTCTCTATTTTAAGAATGTTTTCGAATAAACCGAATCAAGCTGCGTTGACGAGGCTGAAGGAAACGGTGACTGTGTAATTCTTAAGATTATCGACATCAGGGATGTTATCCGTTTTGCAAGCCTCATCTTCGCCGTCGAAGTAGAGGTAGATGTTGGCGGTGTAGACGGTGTTGTAAGTGACGCCTTTCACAAGGACGTTGTTAGATTCGATCGTTGCTTTTCCATCGGAGCCAACAGCAGTGACGTCTGCGTATATAATTTCGTTCTTAGTGGCTGCGCCGTCGGTAACCGAGGCAACCCCTTTATTAGTCGGCTCTAAAGCTGAGGTCGGGCCGCAGAAAACCTTATTTTCTCCGATGACAGTCAAAACCCTGAAAGAGGCATTTAAAGCATCGCCGGTTACATAGCTGACCGTGATCGAATCGATGACGATGTTGGAAACTGGGATGACATTATCTCCCGCAGTCTTAGCGGCGTCGAAGGCTTGGAGATAAACTGTATTGGCCAAGCAATAGTTGTTTTTGGAATTGGTAACATCCTCATAAGAATTGTCAATCGCACTGCCATCATCGGCCTCTTTTGCCTTCGCGCTGAACCATTTGGTCCCATCAACAGTCGAGACGGGGCTAACGATCGTATCGGTGTCCGAAGCAAGAGATTTGGTGCTGGCGCCTCCCGCTAATCTTCCATTAGTGGAGTTCGTGGTATTGCTCGTGTCGATCAACAATGTGGTGGCCGATTGGATTTTGACTTTCATCCCGGTGGCCGTGACCGTGTTGTTGGTCGCGAACCAGGCGAAGGAGCTGACGGCCCCCGTGGCGGCCACCGCGGCGGTCGCGGCGCTCAGCCCGATTATCATTAGTCTCTTTGTCTTTTTCATAAATAAAGGTTCCCTTCCGCGCCCCCGATCCTTTTGTCTGCGGGGTGCGCAATGAGGCGCTCCGATGGCTTTCGGCCCGATGGCGTCGGGCCTTTCCCGCCCTCAGGCGGGGGCTTGGGGGAAGAGGCAAGGAACGCGAGGGAGAAGAGCAAGGGCTTGCGCGCTCACGTCGCGCGCATTCCTTTCTTTCGCCTGTTCTCCGTTTAGGAAAGCAGGCGAAAGCCGGTTTTTAGCAGTAACGAAAAACCTCAAGAAACGACGTTACAAGAGAGGTAAATCCAGTAGCCACTTGTTTCAAGTGATGACGGAATAAAGTCTCAGCGAGGGTTTTATGCGCCCATGATGATCGTCTAGTTTGTGGAGGGATATTCTTTCAGGCTGAGCTTATTGGTTAATATGGTATATATGGTGACGTCTTAAAATCTGATGCTAGTGATAGTTTATGGGTTCAAGCCCCACCCAGGGCAGCGTAGTTGAACAATTGGATTGATGCGTTATGTTCCAGTCCTTTTTTGTTAGATTTTATCGACACTTTTTGATTTGCGGTTAAAAGCTCAAACCAGTGGAAAATCGGCAAAATACGCTGATAATAGGATAAAATGGCATTTTCACCAGAGGTCTATTGCACTTTAATGGGGTGTCTATTGCACGTTAATCACATTTGTGCTGATTTTATTGAGGTTTTGTGTTTGAGGATATTGATGAGCCGGTGTTCGTTGATGATGCCGAAATTGCTGCTGAGATGAATGATGCGGTGGCGATGAGCTACATGTTAAGGGCAAAAATAATGTGGTTCGAGTCACGTTATTCTCAGGTCTGTAGGGTGTTTCGACATTAATTATTAAATCGGTTATTTTCCCTTTGTATTTATTAATTAACGAGATGAAATCAGCACTTTTCTTTCTCCTGTCTGTTCATGGATTGATGGC
>CAVFEQ010000075.1:0-5885 GCA_963621535.1 Paludibacteraceae bacterium
TCCTGGACCTCGGCCCCGTTCAGTGAGCGCTTTGCGATTACTTTGTCAAATAACGTTAAAAGCGCAAGGCCAAAAGAAGGGGTAGACAAGACCGTCCCGCTTCGTATAATAAACCTCGCCGAAAGGCGAAATGCATCCCTAGTTTAGTGGTAGAACACTAGCTTCCCAAGCTGGATATACGGGTTCGATTCCCGCGGGGTGCTCCATTGAAGCTTAGCTCGGCAGAAAATGTCGGGCTTTTTCTTTTATAGCATTGAAAAACCTTCGATTGTGCATTTATATATTGAAGGACCTAGTAAACAAAACTAGAATACGTTGTAAAGCAAATCGAGAACTTGCTTTTGGAGGTATCAACTATGGCGATTTCCATCTTCACCGACGCTGGCAGCAATCTGTTCTCCTCGTTTCTAAGCCAGAAAGGATCTTCGATTCACGTCGTCCCCATGCCGCTACGAATCGGAGGCGAGGAATATCTTTGCTACGACTCCTCTTTGGACGCCGAAACCTTCTCCCATGAGTTCTATTCGAAGATGCGCGATGGCGCCACAGTGAAAACCTCTTTGCCTAGCCCGGGGTTAGTTGAAGAAGTGGTGCGGAAGGAGATCGACAAAGGCAATCAAGTGGTCTTCATCACCTTATCCGCCGGCATTTCTGGCACCTATCAAAGCACCAAGTTGATCGCCGATACGATCAATGAAGAGAAGAAGGATTTCCTTGTGGGAGTCATCGATAGCAAGACCGCTGGCTTCGGCGAAGGGATGATCGCTCTTTATGCCGAAAACCTTGCAAAACTCAACTATTCTCTCGCAGATTTGATGAAAAGCACGGAAGAATACGTGATGAAAGTTCGCAGCGAATTCACTGTCGATAGCCTCAAATATCTTGCCGCCACCGGAAGAATCTCAAAGCTAAACGCCGCTTTGGGCAATGTGCTGATGATTAAGCCTTTGCTTTATGGCTCCGAAGAAGGAAAAATCACCGTAACCCAAAAAGCAATTGGCCGCAAAAACGCCATAAAAAAGTTGGTGGCCCAAGTCGAAGAACATGCAGTAGACAAGGCGAAAAAGATTTTCATCACCCATTGCGATGCTTTGGAAGAGGCAACCGAAATGAAAGCTTCTCTGCTGGCCAAAGGCTTTAAGGACATCGAAGTATATTTCTATGACCTCATCACCGGCGCCCATGTTGGCCCCGGGACCCTAGCCGTCTTCTACGAAGGGGCAAACAGGGCTATTTAAGCAGGACTGATTCTCTAATTCGGTAGATTTTCTTGGAAAAATGCCTTATGCACGCGCGCAAAAGGTTTTTTCTTCTCTTTTCGCTTGCTATACTTCCCAAGGCGCTATTTTTGCGCAGGAGCTTTTTATGAGCGGATACAGATTTGCAGAGTTTACCCAACCGATCAATTACATTAGTTTTATTTTTCTCTTTTTGATGCTTGCAGGCGTCGGACTCGCCGTTTGGTTTTTCTTCCGTCGCACTTTTTGCAGAGTCGTTTTCTATGCCACCGAACTGGCCGTTCTGCTCTTTTGGGGATTTAGTTTAGATATTGCGCTATATCTCGCCTTGGCGGCTTTGCTTGGGGAAATGATCATCTTTTATATCGCAAATCCCAACGAAAACCGCGAGTTGATCGCGAACAACATGGTCGGGAAAGCAAATCGCCTGACTCTTTTTAACCGCAAGAAAAACCATCCCGAGGCCTTGTTTGACCGCGATGCCGTTTATCGCAAAGTACTTGACGCCGTAACGAGGATGAGCAAGCAGAAAGTTGGCGCAATCATCACGTTTGAGAAACGCGATTCCCTTGATGAGGTGATGAAATCCGGGACCCGCATCGACGCCCCGGTCTCTTCTGAGCTTCTCCAAACGATTTTCTATCCAGGCACCAGGCTTCATGACGGGGCGGTCATCATCCGCAACGACATGATCGTGGCCGCGAGCGTTTATTACACTCCGACCACTCGTCCTCTTACCGGCAAATTCGGATCCCGCCATCGCGCGGCGATCGGCATCAGCGAAGCCGCCGACGCCGTGACCGTCGTCGTCTCAGAAGAGACGGGGCGCATCTCCATCGCATACGAAGGAGAGCTTAGGGCCGTTAGCCCCGATGAATTCCTCGATGTTTTTGAGGACTACATGAACTTGGTTGAAGCTCCTAAAAAGAACGAGGAGCAAGTTAACTGAAACGGAGGAAAGAAACATGCCAACCCCACACAATTCCGCTAAAAAAGGCGATTTCGCGAAAATCGTTTTGATGCCCGGTGACCCGCTGCGCGCAAAACTGATCGCCGATAATTTCCTGATCGAGCCTCGCCTTGTGACAAGCGTCCGCAATGTTTATGGCTACACCGGAAAGACCAAAACCGGCAAAGAGGTTTCTGTTATGGCTTCCGGAATGGGGCAGCCAAGCATTGGCATCTATTCGACTGAGCTTTTCACTGAATACGGGGTCGAGGCCATCATCCGCATCGGCACTTGCGGCTCTTACCAAAAGGATGTGCACGTTGGCGACATCATTCTCGCCGAAGGCGCTTGCACCGACTCCAACTGGATGGACGAATATGATTTGAAGGGCGGAACCTATAGCGCAATCGCGGATTTCTCTTTGCTTTATAGCGCTTATGAGAAAGGAGCGAAGCTAGGCAAGAAAATGCATGTCGGCAATATTTTGGCCGCCGATCATTTCTACAGCTTCAGCCCCGATCTTTGGCGAAAGTGGGCGGATATGGGTGTTCTTGGCGTGGAAATGGAATCTTATGCCCTTTATTGCATCGCGGCCAAGCAAGGCAAGAAAGCCTTGTCGGTATTGACTGTTTCCGATTCTTTCCTCGGCGAGCCCCCGATGTCTTCTGAAGAGAGGCAAAAGAACCTTCTCGATATGATCGAAATGGCGGTGGAGGTCGCTTCCGCTTACTGAGATGCCTTACGCCGTTGAGCTTTGTATCTTCATCGTCTCCTTGTCGCTGGTGGTCATTCTTTTCCTCACGCTGCTTTTATATCCTGCGATTCAGCGTTCTCTTTTTAAGAGAAACACGATCTACATGTATTACAAGCGGATTTACCATGTCGCGCTTGACGAGGATTTTTATCTCATCAACGCGTTCAAGAACAAGACCGCCGACGAAGAGGAATTCCATATCGACCACATTCTGATCGGCGACAAATTCATTTATTGCATCCGCGACCGCTATTACGATGGTGCGCTCCGCGCGAAGGAAGATGACCAAAGCTGGGTGTTCTATTCGAAGAAGAACAAGAAAGGCGCGATTATCCCTAATCCTCTTAAGGTCAATGCGGCCAGGGTGGATAGAATGTCCTTGATGACGGGGCTAGACAAGAAGCTGTTCATCTCCGTCGTGCTCGTCAACAACGACTGTCTTATCTCTAACTACGAGGTCACCTCAACGGACAATTACGTTGTCTCCCTCAAGAATTTTTCTTCCTTTATCAAACAGAAAGAATCTCTGCCCATCGAACCGATGGATCCTAGGGCGTTAGGGGTTGCGGCAAAGGATATTGCCCAGCTGAATCTTCATGGAAAAGAAGACTGAATCAATTTCTTCCATCGCCTTTGGGCGGTATAAAAAGAGCGTAGGGGATTCCCTGCTTCTTTCATTGACCTTTTTCTTGATGTTCGGCTCTTGCTTCGCCTTGGCTATCCTTGGGGTGGATTTCTCCTTGATCGCGATTCTTTTGATTGGGCTGCCTTCTTTGCTCTCCATGCAGCTCATGGTCCTGCGTCCGAAGAAGGAAGAGGGGCCTTCGAGCAGAGAAAGCTTTCTTGGTTTCCGCCTTTATTACACATTTTATTTTGGGGTTTATCGTTTTTGGCTGTCTCTTGCTAAAGCATTGCTGATCCTTATTTTGGCTGCCTTAATCAGCAGCTTTGCTCTGTTCTATATTTTGCTTGGTGTTTCCTCTCCTTTCCAAGAAGCCGTTTCTTCTTTTACCCTTCTTGCTCAGCAACCTGAGACGACGATGCAAAAGCTTTATGAGGCCCTTTCTGCTTCCGAGCCCCTTTTGAATTATTGCTCGTGGGTAGTCGTGATCGCGTTTTTCTTCGCGGGTTACTGCTTCTTCCATGAGATCGGGAAAAACACGTTGAACACCTATGTCAGATCCTTCTTAGGGGCTGTCCCATCGCGCGCCGCCAACGCGATTTTCTCGGATTTCTTCCGCGAGGAAAGAAAAGGGTTCTTCAAGGAATATTATTCCGCCAACTGGCCAGCCATTCTCCTTTACGTTTTCGGCTACGCTGCCGGCGCTTCGCTTGGAATGCTTTGCTTTGGCTCTGCTTCCTACGCTCTTGGCTTTGGCTTCATCGGCTCTTGCCTTTTGCTTTCTCCCTTCCTCCCTTATTTCTTTTATGCGATGGATGAAATCGCTAAACGCAGAGAAAAATCCCTTGTCTCCTATTCTCTTCGCGAAGCCGAGAAAGCTTTAGAACAAACGCCGGTTGAAGATCCCACCCAGCGTGAGAATAGAGAAAACATCCAAAAGTACATCGATGATTTGAAGAAGAAAATCGAAGAGAAAGAGCGTCAGGATCAAGAGAAGGAAAATAGTTCCGAGGACGGGGACGACGCTGCGAAAAAAGACTAGAACTCATCAGCGGGGTTTTGCAGCCTTTTTAAAACTAAATCCCGCAAAAACGCCTTCTTTTCTGTTTCTAAAAAGGCCATTTCCACCGCGTTCAAATACAGTTTTTTACGTTGATCTTCACCTAAGGAGAAGGTGTTGCTCGCTTTATGGTACTCTTCAGATAAGGTGATGTTAGAGACCGTCATGTCGTCTGTTCCCAAAGTGAAGAGAAGGTTCTTTTTTAGAAATTGGGGAATGGGACAATCGGAATAAGAAGCGATGGCGCAGGTATCGACTTCTGAGGTCGGGCACACCTCTAGACCGATGCGCGTAGCGGCAAGGAATTCGATGAGCTGCGGGTCTTCGATGGCGTGGATGCCATGGCCGATGCGGCTTGCCCCCATTTTTATGGCGCTCCAAACGGATTTTGCCCCGGATGCTTCCCCGGAATGGATCGTGATGGGCAAATTCAAGTCTCTTGCCATCTTGAATTCCTCAAAATAGTTTTCGTTGGGGAAAAGGCCTTCGGCGCCTGCTAAATCAACGCCGCACACCCCTTTTCCTAAAAAAGACGCGGCTAAATCAATGGTTTCTTTGTTTGAAGGTTTGGTGTTTTCTCCACGCATCGCACAAAGAATCAGTTGCCCCGCTATCCGCGTTTCTCTTTTGGCCATCTCTAGCCCTGAGATGGCCGCAAGGATGACCTGCTCTTGGGTTAGGCCGTTTTTTGTGTGCTGCTGCGGCGCGAAGCGGACCTCGGCGTATAAAATCCCCTGGGATGAGAGCCTTCTAAATAAGGAATAGGTCGCATAGGTGATGCTTTCAGCCGTCTGCAGCACCGAAATAGGAAAATCAAAGCAAACGAGGTAGTCAGTTAAACTTTTGATGCTTTTATCCGCGGTCAGTTTAATGCTGTCCAAATCGACATCTTCTTTAT
The DNA here is from genome assembly GCA_963621535.1 of Paludibacteraceae bacterium. Taxonomy (GTDB): domain Bacteria; phylum Bacillota_I; class Bacilli_A; order RFN20; family CAG-826; genus Alloenteromonas. The sequence goes on from CAVFEQ010000075.1 coordinate 5,522, forward strand.
GATTCAAGCGGCAAAGATAGCCAATGTCCTCTCTGCTTAAAGAACCGTCTAAGTGGCAATGAAGCTCAATCATGGGTCAATTATCCTCCTAGGATGAGGCCAAAGAAAGAAAAAACCCAGCCGAAGCTGGGGTGACTTGCTGCTGGAGCAAGTGACGGGAATCGGACCCGCGTATCGACCTTGGCAAGGTCGTGTTCTACCATTGAACTACACCTGCATTGCCCTTTGGGCTTCGCTATTATAAAGAGGCTATTTTTCTCTTGCAAGAGGCAAATTTCGATTGAGTTTCACGGTTTTTTGCAAAGGGCACCGATCTGAGTAGAGAAAAAAGGCTTCCCATCGGATAATTTGATGGAATCGCCCA
>CAVFEQ010000076.1:0-5677 GCA_963621535.1 Paludibacteraceae bacterium
TGGGCGATTCCATCAAATTATCCGATGGGAAGCCTTTTTTCTCTACTCAGATCGGTGCCCTTTGCAAAAAACCGTGAAACTCAATAATTCAAGGTAAGATTGATCTTTTGAAAATAGCATAGGTAAAATACCACCCAACGCATTGCATTGGCGGAATAATACATATCTATATGCTTCATCGATCTTTCCATGTTCCAATAAAGGAGATATGACCAATAAATCCAATTTCAAATCGTCCTTAACAAAGTTAAGGTTCTTCATGATTTCAGGTTCAAAGCCACCAGTTCTGGATGACAAAATCCTGAAGCCATGTGGTAAAAAATCGTGAACTTCCATGAAACGGAGTGCAACGATTCTGTTGAACCAAGTATAAGCGAATTCCTCGATGACTTGCTTATAACCATCTTCTTGGATGAGCCTTATGATTTGGTCTCTTTTTTCTTTTAAATCGCCAGGATAGGAATTGGAGTCGCCATCAATGATGGTATGGTCTCCAACCTTCCTTGCTGTCTTTATATCTTTCTCTGAGTTAATGCCCAATGTCTTCAACTGAACTTCGATTTGGTTCTCAAGGTTCGTTTTGGCCCATACGGCATAACTTTGCAATGCTTTTTTATCCATGTTTCACCCCTTAGTCTAGATCGATTTCATCATTGCTATTTAAAGCCTTTTCAAGCTCTGCTTTGATGTATTCCAAAACCGCAGGAATATCGTCTTTGGATTTGATTTTCTTCTTGGCAACTGGAACGCAATCTATAACCCTTACAGTTTTTCTTCTAACTGGCTTTGGAGGATCGACTGGATTCACAGGGTTGACTGGATCTACTGGCTTTTCAGCAAGTACACCAGAAACAAACTTCTTGAAGCTCTTCACTGTGTTTTGGCTAGAAAGCACATAGGAATCAAGGTTGTTCGTCTTCTTGGAAATCGAGTTATTCCATGAATTATACGTTCTTTCAATTTCATCGTATTTATCTTGGATTTTGGTCTTTTGGTTATCTGAAATACCTGCAGTTAACGCAGCGTCTAATTCCTTTTTGATTTCAGCCTTATCCCCATTGATAGAGCGTATTGAGTTATCGTATTTTTCTTGCAATATTTGGTCTTTGATTCCATTGGCCTGGAATACCAAATTGCCAAGCTCAGCCATCTTGCCAAAAGGAACTGGCATCTGAAGAATGGCGTCCATAGCAGAAATCGTGTCTGAGATAGCACCGAGGTCAGCGAAGATCGTGTTGTTGTCGTCATACCATCTGCAGATTTCAGCAGCCTCATCAAACACCTTCTTTTGGCTAGATCCTTCTTTGTAGAATGATTCTAACTGTTCCAAAATGTCCGCATTGTCTTCAAGGCTATCCTTTCTATTGATGATTTCATTGAAGATTGTGGCTGTATCGCTTGTCCTGGTGATGGCTTCGATGTCTGTATAGATCGCAGGAATACTTCCGCTACCGACAAAAGACTTGCCGCTGTATTTGATCTTTAAGTTAGACAAGAACTCCTTTTTCTTGTTGAAGAAAGCAAGGACGTCGTTCTTCATGTCCACTTCCTTCATAGGAACAGATAAAGAATAAACATCGTTCATGATCTTCTTGACTTTATAAAGGATTTCATCGGAAATCTTCTCCTGAGTTCTGATAACCATCACGTCGAGACCATTCTTCTTTACGAAATCATTTCTGAATGAGTAGTCTTTGATATCGACAGGCACTTCGTGTCTTGAAATCTGCACGGCTTCTGCTTTTAACAAGGCTGCAACCATGCCCAAAACATCAAGGTCTCTCCAACCATATGGCTTCTTGTTGAAGTGTTCCAATAATTGCTTTACGGTCGTTCTCTTCAATAAGGACTTGTCGTTTTTGATTTTGTTGAGAATTTCAACGTAAGCCGAATAGTTAGAATCCTTAGTAATATCGGTGCCAAAGATCGATCCTTGATTATCGTTGAATACGGCGCTTACATCCTTTTGCTCATTATAGAAATAAGTGACTAGCCCTAATTGATAGTAATCTTGCTCTACTACCTTATTTAAAGCCTCCGTCAATCTATCCTTGCCGTCTTTTTCCTTTATATTTAAAGAAGTTCCGTTCCAGTAGATTGCTGCGGTTCTCATGGAATCACGAATGATGTCTTCAGCCCTCTTCAATCTCTCACTGTATTCGGCGGATTTCTTTGCCGTGATCTCGGTCATAGCAACGGACATTGAAGCACTATTGTTTCTCCTGAAAATGCCGATCCTGTTGGCCCTGATAAGTTCGGAGATAAACTCGCCTTGAGTTAAGTCAACGATTAAAGCGTTATCTCTGACTGATTCGGCCGCGAAATCCGTGTCGTTGTCGATCCCAGAGAATTGCGTCAAGACTTTTACTGTGATGTTGTCAGCTGAGTACATACCTTTTGCCTCGTCGTCGACAGACCTATTCAAAGTAAAGTCATATCTCCCCTTATATCTTAATTTTGTTAATTCAAAAACCTTATCGTAGACAATCTCGAAGATAGTACGTTTTACTTCGCCTTCATTATAGTCGACTTGGTTAATTTGCTTGTTAACGTCCTGCTCCGCATTGGTCAAGAAGTCGTATGTTTCGCCATTCTTTTGGATGAGGGTTTCTTTTTCGAGCCTATTTAAGCTTTCGGCAATCTTGTTTTTGAGTTCCATTTTGTCTTCGTCGAGAGACTCGACCATCAAAGTCGTAAGCCTATTCAACGTTGCGGGCATTTCCTTGACATGGAGAATCATGAAAAGCACTCTTAAAACACGGATATCGAATTCGTTTAAAGTAGCCTTCTTCTCGGCTGATGTGAACACGGTTTTGATATCCCAGTCAATAAACTGCTCGATAGTCAAATAGAAACTATCGAATGGGACTAGCAAGCCCTCATTTTCATCAGCATACTTCTTGGCAGAATCTTGGAACGCAGAAAGTAATGAACGCTCTGAATGAGCTAAGTGCTTGCCCTCCGACATCCCATGCTCACGAATGGCCGTGAATACCTTCTGCAATAATTCAAATTGATATGGAACGAATGGGTATACGTCCTTAAATTCCTCTGCACCTTTATATCCGCTCCAGGATGGAGTCCCTTCGAACATTATAAGGTTGGAGATCTTGTTCGCGCTCCCGTCATATAAAGACATCAAAGGAGTGACGGCCGAATCCTTCTTTTCAAGGATACGCTTCTTAATAACCTCTCCGGCCTCTGCGCCAGAAAGGAGGATGCGTGTATCGAATCTGGCTTGAATCTTGGAGAAGTCCTGCTGCTTGTCCTTCGTCGAATCGATCATGGCCTTTAATTCTTGCTGCGAAGTAACAACGACCCACGCTTGACCACGGCAAAATTTCCCCAAGTCTTCAACGCATGTTTGAAGATTGAGCATAAGCTGAGTGTTATCGCCAATGAACTGACCGACTTCATCCATCAAGAATATGATTCTTGTCTTATTCTTTTTGCAGTATGCGTTTACGATTTTGGCGAACTCTTCAGTTGAGTTCGTGTAGTTATTAATTTGTTCTGCAACATAAGCGTCAGCATCCTCTCTTGGAACGCCGCGCACTGCAACTAAAGCGTCGACGATACTTTTTCTGTTTAAAGCAGCTTTGGAACGATTTGCCTTCCATCCACGATGAGAAAGTTCCTCGAACTTAGCGCTGAAAGCCTCCAGAAGTCCTTCGTCGTCAAGCATTCTTTCAAGGTCTGCTACCCATGGACTTGTGCCGCAATAACCTACGGCTTCGTTGAAAGCCCTAAGCATGATATCCATAATTGCTTGGCTCTTATTCTTCGAGTCTGATTTTGCCTTAGAATCGATGTTGAAAAGGACCACTTTGTTGTTAGCCTCTGCACACTTTTTCATATCAGCAAGAAGCATTTCGTCGTGGATTTTATCCTTGAAGTAATCGACGGCTCTGGTTCCAGCGACTTCCTCGTTTTCTAATATATATCCTAATATCTTAAGGAAATGAGATTTACCTGATCCGAAGAAACCCGTGATCCAAGCGGCCATCTTTTCTGTTGGGGTTTGCAAAGATTCGCGATATTTTCTGAAGATAATTCTGAACTGCTTTGTGATTTCGTCGGTGCAGACATATTCCTCAAGCTCCATCCACTTCTGTTCTTCGTTTTCATTACCGATGGTAACAACGCCCTGGATGCTTCTATCAATAGGTTTTTTGAATAAATCCTTTATAATCATTTGCTTAATCTCCTTTCGACTAACGGGAACGCTCTGTAATAGTTATCGTCATCTAATCTATCAAAGAGTCTTAGAGTCATTGCTTTTTTGGTCTCGTATCTTCCAGGATACATCATTACCACTGGGTTTCTTTTGAAGATGTTTTGCAGATTGTTAAGAATCGTATGGCTTCTTATTACTGGATACGATTTGCCTACACCGGTCACCAGAATTATCTTAGAGCCATCATCATCAACAGCTTTGAAGTTTTCCAAGAACTCATTATCGTCTTCCTCTACAGATAATATTGGTTGGAAGATTTCTGATAGTAGGTGCTGCTTGTCATAATCCTTCTCGGCTTCAATGACGTCCCGCATGTAGCCTTGCTGATTGATTATTCCAAGCATCATCTCATATAAGTCAAACTCGACAATGTCCGGATTCCTTGCCTTTATTTTTTTAACTTCATTTCTGATTGTGCATTCATCTTGAGGGTTGTAATCGAAGATATAGAACTTCATATCATTGGCAGTGCCGTATTTGGTCAACGCTTCAACCGAAATCATCCTATCTTCAAGCTCAATGAATCTTTCGTTTAAGCTTCGCTCTTTCATTATTTATCCTCCCCCAGCAACGCTTGTAAGAATTCTTGTTCGCGAATCAATTTTATGTGTTTTTCGACTTCAGGATGTATCATGGCCTTGTCGACCACGATATTTCTTCTCTCCCTGTGGCCTAGACCAGATTCGACTAAAATATTTCTATATCCTTTTGTTAAACACGTTAAAGTAAAATCACCCCAACCAGCGACTATTGGATTGCTCTGCTTTTTAGACTCAAAAAAAACATTAAAGTCATCTATGGAGATGTAATGAGAATCGTTTAACAGAGCATCTCTATATATTTCAAACATAAAATCGAAGAATAGCGCATCGCTTTTCGCGATGGCATATACAAGAATGAACTTAGATGTATCTACATCCCCATTATAGAATTCGCTTAACAAAAAAGGATCTAATTCAAGAAGCCTTTCATAAACGACATTAGTGACCTCGCGTCTCCTTTGCAAGGAATCGATTTCCACAAGGTTCTCATCGAAACATTTTTTATAAACTTCCCCACGATCTAACCCATCTAACATCAATTTAGCTATCTTTTTCGCAATTGTATACTTAAATGGAGTCTTCTTTATCGCAGATGAATATGCCTTTCTATTCATCGTCATACCTCCGTAATTATCCGATTATATGGAATTAGTTTATTAAAAAATTATTCTATTGTCAAGCAAAAAGCGTTCCTTTTGGGCCGTCATTTTATTTTTTTATAACTTATTAAACTTATTACTTGGCGATATGACCTTTTGCTAAACGGTAGGGGCTTTTGCTAAATTGTAGGTGTAAAACAGACCTTTTGCTAAATCGTTGTTAAAAACCTAGCTTTTGCTAAATTGTTGATTAGAGGAAACGAAAAAAGGCCTAGAATAAGCAGTGAACACTACCTACC
>CAVFEQ010000077.1:0-5345 GCA_963621535.1 Paludibacteraceae bacterium
TTAAAATTTAGGACATCTTAGATGCTCAGAATATCCTCTTTCTTGGGAACAGCGTAGGCTTGGTGACGTTGTCGAAAGGATTACTCGTAAGAATGAGAAGCTAGAATCGACGCTTCCTTTGACCATATTTGCCGAGTAACAATAGAAGAAAGCAAGCCTGTGAGCTTAGGGGCATCAATAAGGATGTCTTGGAGAACCTTGTTCTTAAAAATATCATGGAAGTTCTCCACGATCCAAAAGCAGTAAGGGAGATGGCTACAAAGTTATTTGATGCTCAGAATAAAGTGAGTCCTTATCTCCTTATGCTCGAAGAGAAAAAAAGGAAACCAAGAATAAGCTTGATAACATCATGAAGGCCCTAGAAGACGGCGGTGGTGAGTTCATGCGTTTTAGGTAAAGATACGTCGAGCTTGAGACCGAACTTAAGGATCTTGAAATCAAGATAGATAAGGAAAGGCTTGTCCGCCCTAGCTTTACCTTAGAACAGATAGACGAGACACTTGGCTTCTTCGCTGGCCTTGATATTAAAAATGAAGAAGATAGACAAAGACTTTTTGATATTTTCTTAAACTCCGTCTTTGTCCATAAAAATAGCGACATCGACCTCGTTTTCAACTATATGACGGCTAAAAAGACCGTAAAAATCGAGGATTTCAGTTCAGCATTTATGCTACGAGGTTCACCATTAAAAAGATATAGAGACGCATAAAATGCCTCTTTTCTTTATACTCATAGTCGTTATTTGATGCTAAATTTAAAAGACTTCTAGAATCGAACCATCATACTATTTTGTTTATCTTCTTGTCGTGGATATTTTTCGGGGATTCATTTTTAAATCACGCTTTTAATCTCAAAATGTATTTATTAGTGCAGCAAATCAAACTGATAAAGACAATGCAATGGAGCAAACAGATATGTTGCATTTCATTTTTCAATTAACGAATTAACGCTTAATCAAAGATTAAAGCCCATCATTGCAAAAGTGATTGGTTCTATTATAAAATAATCGTAATTATGTGGTGGATTCTTGGAGTTTTTGCTGGTGTAATACTTCTAATCGTCATCATCATCGCTGTAATTGCATCCAATGTTAGTCATGACAGAGGGGATTATGGAGATGGTGGAACTCAAGTTGGAGGCGGAGAAAGCATTCCTTTCTTTACTCCTGCAAACGATAGAGCAGGAATGTGGGGAGAGACAATAGTTAACTATCATTTAAGATCTCTTTTGAGAGAAGATGAGCATTTGCTAGTAAATCTTCTTTTGCCTCTTAAAAACGGGCATAAAACTGAAATAGATTGTGTTTTGATATCACGCAAAGGAATCTTCTGTATTGAGACTAAGAATTGGGTAGGCCACATTAGCGGAAATGACGATGATGAATTTTGGCACCAAGAATATGATGATCCATATATGAGTGATAGAGATCACAAGAATCCTGTAAAACAAAATGAAGGCCACTGTGCAATTTTAGAGAGAAAGCTTCATAACAATTATCAAGTCGAAAATGTTGTTATTTTTGCTGATTTAGAAGATGGATGGGGTATAGAATCCGATTATGCTTTTACAGTTTGGTCTTTTAAAGATTATTATCAAGAGCTTAACGAAGACGAATTGAATCAATATCAAATAAAAGCTATTTATCAAATGCTTCTTCCTTTTGTTGCAACCGCAGATGAGCTGAAGCAACATCGTGAAGACACAAGAAAAAGATTCAACAATTGACGTATACAATAGTGTACTATTGCTGAACAAGTACAGAACTCCCAAATTTCGGAGTTGCAAATGCAAAATTGCCTTGATATGGTTTAATCCTAAACTTATAGTGTGTAGGTATTGATAATTTTTTAGTTGATAAATATTAGTGTATATTTTGATGGCTCTGTACTGAACATCAGGGGTTCAGTACACAATGGAGGCGTCATTTTTTGAATAAATTATTATGAGAACCAGTTCTTGCCAATGTTAATACAAGTTTACCGTTATCGATTTTATAAATAAGAAGCCAATCTGGTTTTATATGGCATTCTCTAAAAGATTGCCAATTTCCGGATAACGAATGATCTTTGTATTTTGTATCTAACGGCTCAAGGTTTGCAAGACTTTCGATTACATTATCAAGTAAATCTATATCTAAATTTCTTTTAATTGCAGATTTATAGTCTTTTTTGAACTGATTAGTCCATAAAACAACTAATTTGCTCATTTCTTAAGTTCCTTCAATGCGTCTTCAACATCCATTCCTTTAGCATTTGGATCATTTGATATTTCATCTGCTTCAAGAAGAGCTATTAAAGTCTCCTTATTAGGTTCTTCGATTCTAACGTCGAAGGGCAAGCCACCTACTGATAAAGATTTACGCAGAAAAATATTTATAGCAGTAGCAAGGCTTAGTCCAAGTTCGCCATATAATGCTTCAGATTGTTTTTTTAAATTATTATCTAATCTTATGCTGAAATTAGTTGTTGCCATATAATTACCTTCTTTCTACGTCTATTATATATACAACGCATTACAATTACAATGCTTTGTATATAAAAATAACGTTCTATAAATTTTCATAGTGATTGCAAAGATAGCAAATGGAAATGAACAATTAGGTGGGATGGATGATGGGTGACATGTCACCCTTCATCGGTGGCTTTGTCCGGTCCCACATTTTTGCTATCATATTCTTAATCGCCGGCAGATACAACGAAAGGAGGACAAAGAAATGTCTGCCAGGAAACGAAGAAGACTGAACAGTGACGATAGATCGAATTTGGTTGGATACCTTACGGCGGGAATGTCCGTGCCCGAAATCGCCAAAAGGATATCTTGGGACGCCTCGACAATCTACAGGGAGATAGCGAGAAAACCGCAGCACAAGGAAGGCAACATCGAAGGGAAGTGCGATCTCAGACCCGGAAGATTCTACGTTTGCAACCAATGCCCAAAGCATAAAAACTGCCGTTTTGACAAGATATACTACAATTCCAAGGCAGCGGAGGAAGACGCACAAAGAAAGAAGAGGGAGAGCCATTCAGGACCCAGGGTAAGCACTGCCGTCCGCGACATGGTCAGCCGGATCGTGGCAAGCGGAACCGCGAACGGGCAGAGCCTCGAGCATATATACCACTTCAACGACGAACTCCACTGCGTAAGCTGCATCACGATAAGGAGATGGGTTTCAGGAGGATGGCTCGAGACGACAAGGACCCAGCTCAGAAGGGCGAGAAGATATTCGAAGAAATACGCAAAAACCGGGAAGAAAGGCGGATGTCCTGACATTCTAAAGACGGGAAGGACGTATTCCGATTACCTTGAGCATATTGACGGAAGGGAAGACTTCATCCTTCTGGAACTGGACTCGGTGGAAGGCGCCAAGACAAGCAGGAAGAGGCTTTTCACGCTGATGTTCGTGAAGCAGGGGTTTCAGATAGCAAGGCTGTATGACGTCAGGAACGCTGCCGCATCGGTCCTTAGGGAGACGGAAGAAATCGTCTCGTGCATCCTTAAGCACACGGATGCCGAACTGATACTTCTCAGCGACAACGGCACGGAATTCGCCACCCTTCCGTTTGCCGAGAGGCTTTCCGAAAGAGTGCGGGTGTTCTTCACGAATCCGTACAGGTCGACCGACAAGGCGCACTGCGAGCGCAACCACGAGTACTTTAGGTATGTCTGTCCGAAAGGCTACTCCTTTGACGGATGGACTCAGGAAGACATCGACGAAATCTTCTCAAACATCAATGGCTATGCCAGGAAGGAACTGGAATGGAAAAGCCCCTACGAACTGTTCGCAGAGGCTTATTCCGAGGAGGCCGCAGAGGCGCTCGGGATTCGCGGGATTTCACCCAGGAACGTGAATCTCGCAACGAAGTTCTGATGTGAAAACAGTCTGCCGGCGAGTGAAGAAATCGCCAGGCCCTGGGATTCATTGCGTACCATCGCAAGTCCCGTGGCACGGTTTTCTAGTGACATTATACCATACGGAGAAGGCCGCAAAATGCCGAAAACCATAGTTCCTGATGGTTTTCCATGTCATCAGAAGCCATCATTCACCAGTCAGGAACTATGGTTTTCTTTTTCTAATCGTCATAGCTATGAAATTTTTACAAACAAGTTGATAAGACACATTTTGAAATAAAATATGTCAGGCGCTTGACTTTTGTGGGGGGGTATAATTATGTTAGGAGGGATTAATAAATGATTGGGATTAATATCGTTATTACGAATGAAAAAAGCGATGGCCACTTCGATTATTACGGCAAATGTCCACATTGTGGTTGCGTCGAAAGAAGCGGCACTAAAAATCACTGGTGTGGTAAAGGCAGCCGAGGTGGATTAGGAACCAGAAGATGTTCCAAATGCGGCACTCAATATAAGATGGAAGTGGATAACACAAGATAAGGGGGTTGATTTATGGATATTTTTGAAGCATATGAATTAGCACAATGGACCAAGGATTATATGAATGGCCTTGGGCTAGATTTTAAACTCGTCGAGGAACAAGCAGATCAAAATAGGATTGTCTTATTCTATGAATCAGAAAACGGAAAAGATTTATTGCCTATAAGGAAATCTGGTTGGGGTTCCGAATTTAAAGGCTTATACATCATTGGATTTGACAGCAATAAGAATACTATTGATTTCATCCATCAACTTAGCGGTTATGAGGGTAATATTCTTACACAATCTTATATTGATAAGGATGAAAACGGAGAGGCAAAGTTTTGTCAAATCAGCAATATGATGGAATTAATGAAGATTGCAAAAGAATGGAATGATGATTATAAAAACAAAATGATGTGGTTGAGTTATTACCCTCGTGATGATCGCCGTGACCATTCCCATTCTTATCTAGTATTTAAGTTAGATTGCTATTGGGATTTGAACAAGAGTGATACTCTTGATACTTTCAAAAAAGAATTTCAAGTATGCATGAAAACAATGCTTTCTCAAGAAACTAGAGATTTGATTGCAAAACTAGATAAATTCCACAAACCAGGCGAATATCTATAGTATTTTATATTTTATTAATGATAGACGATCTAAATAGGTCGTCTTTTTTCTTGCATGCAAAGGAGGTGAGATAGATGGCGGACACTTTTGATTTGAAGGTTGGTCTAGAAGGCGAAAAAGAATTTAAAATGTTAATTGAAAAATAAAATGCAACATAAGCGGTGCGAGAATTAATTTTGAGTGGACTACTACTCAAATTGAATCGTCTATTAACTTATCAAAGAATTAGAACAGGTCTAGCGGCCAAAAATGTACTGAACCCCACTTGTTGGACCGAGGAACGTAAGCAAGGATGAATGAAGCACATGTGCTTCATTCATCGGCGCCGCTCCGAAGCCAAA
>CAVFEQ010000078.1:0-5290 GCA_963621535.1 Paludibacteraceae bacterium
CTTTGAATCCCATCTTAGGTTCCTCCAAACAAATAAAAAGCGTCCTTACTTTTCTGCAAGGACGCCATAGACGCGGTACCACCTTGCTTCTTAGATTCCTCTAAGCGCTTAGTTTTCTTAGGATTGCTGCCTAATCAGGCTCCCCTACCTCCTTTTTTGGGCATCGAGGAACGGGCTCGGAAGTGATGTCCCTCCCCTTCCCCCTTCTCAGCTTCGGCGGGGTTCTCTGTCATTGGGTCGGGCGCGTCTTCGTCAACGCCGAGGGAATGATAGAACGGAAAATGAGCGGAAACAAGAGAGGTCTTTCTTTAGAAAGAGGGAGCCATTTGCCTAGAAAGCAACCTAAGTGCGCAGGTTCAGGCAAAAAAAGAAATAAAGGGGCTCAGGGTTAACATCCAAAAGCTAAAAAAGACGTAAAAATAGCCTCTGCCGCCTTCATGTTCTTTACCAATTGGCAAGAATAGTTTTTCTGCGAAAGAAAACTCAAAATATAGGAATTACGAATTTTTTTGAATAGTTATATACGTTCTTAAATATTTCTATATAAAGCAGTTTTGTCCTGTTCGAATCAATTTTCTGGACCCTTCGGATTTCATCAAAGAATCTTGCTCAACAGCAAAAGTCGATGGAAGAACGGCCATGACAAAGCCAATCCAATTTAGTAAAAATTCGTATATACGAAAAAATACTAAATAGGAGAAATCATCATGGAATTCAAATGAGAAGAATATCCATACAAACTGATTGGCCACTTGGGGAATGTCATGATCAAAATCCTCACCGGTGTCAGGGGATGCGACAAATCCCATCTTTTGAGCAAGACCTTTTATAAGCATCTTTTAGACAGTGGCCTCGCACCAAGGAATATCGTCCGCTTCGGTTTTGATTTAGACGACAACTTCGAAAAAATCTTCATCACCTTCGATGATTTCCAGACTTACCACAGAAATGAAAAAGGCTACATCGTCATGAATCTCCTTGAGTTCCTGCTCAACAAAAGCTGCCTCAATTAGGAAGGCTAGTAGCCTTTTGCAAACCCCTTGACGGGGATCCATGACTCTTAAGACTATTTATCTCTTGCTCAATATCAAAAAACCAAGGTAATGCCGAAAGAATCCTAGAGTTTTCAAGAAAGGAATTAAGCAAGATATTAAGCAAGATTTAAGCAAGATATTTTCAATTTCCCCCCACAGAAATATAATCTTGTCCGGAGAGAAAATGAGCAAACCACCATTCACCATATCGACTTCGATGCTGCAAAAAGCCATCTCGATCGCCGAGAAAATCAGCAGGATATCCGCTTATGATTCTTTGGAGAGGATGCCCATTTTAAGAAGGAACAATCGGATATCCTCCATTCATTCCTCCCTCTCAATCGAGGCGAATTCCCTTTCCTTAGACCAAGTAAGGGACGTCATAAATGGCCACGCCGTCATCGGCCCCCAAAAAGAAATCCAAGAAGTCAAAAACGCCTTCGAAGCCTATGAACGCATCACCACCTTCGACGGATATGAGGAAAGTGATTTGCTGAAGGCCCACGCCATATTGACCCGCTATTTCAATGAGGACAGCTCCTCCTACCGCAATCATGCGGAAGGCGTTTTCGATGGGGAAAACGTAATCTTCCTCGCGCCGCCGCCAAACCTTGTCCCCGCTTTGATGGGCGATCTGTTCGCCTGGCTAAAAAACGATGAGGAGACGCCACTCATCATCAAATCATGCGTCTTCCATTATGAGTTCGTTTTCATTCATCCCTTCAGCGACGGGAACGGGAGAACCGCCAGATTTTGGCAGAACGTCCTGCTGATGAGATGGAACAAGCTTTTTGCCTATCTCCCCATCGAAACCGAGATAAAAAAACATCAAAGCGACTACTATTCATCCATCAACCGTTCTAATGGGGAAGGCAATTGCAACGCCTTCATCGAATTTATGCTGACGATGATTGACGACTCTCTTTCCGTAGCCCTTCTTTCAACGGCGAAAGAAGCGAAAAACATTTCTATAAACGTCACCAGATTGCTTAAGGTCATGGATAGCGACCTGCCTATTTCTGCGAAGGAGATCATGAAAAGGCTCGCCATCAAATCCAAGGAGACCCTGAGGAAATCTTATTTGGATCCGGCCCTAGAAAATGGCCTCGTCAAAATGACCATTCCCGATAAGCCAAAAAACAAAAACCAGAAATACTATAAATAGCCTTCAGTTAAGGCAAGGGAGTGTCTTAAACAAGCCCCCTACTATCGCTTGTTTCGCGCCCATGAAGCAAAGAAGAAGCGTCTCCCTTAGCCAAAAGAAGCCCAAAGTACGAAACCAAGAGTCCTTATCCTTACTTATATACTACGCGCACGCGCGTAAGCAAGATTGGCACAATTAGTAATCATTCAAGAGGAATTAGTTAACAAACTCTCGTTTTTGTAAATTTCTTATTGACACATTTTCTTATATTTCGTAACATCTTGTCGTCAATGGGATACAACGTCTCTTGAAAGGTATTGGAGGATGTCAAAATGAAAGCCAAATCCATCAAAGCAAAGATTATGTGCCTAGCCTTAGGGGCGGCATCGATCGCAAGCCTTGCTTCCTGCATCAACGCCACCCCTTCTTCAAGCCAGGGTGAAGATAGTTCAAGCCAGATTGTCTTCCCCGTCTTGAACCAGGCCAAGATCGAAGAAGACGCAAAGTTCCATTCCGCTAATCTCCCTGGGGTCTCGCAGTCTTCCTTTGAATCTCTAGGCTTTGCTTTAGGGGATTCCTGCATGGTGAGCTTCAGCAACGGGAAAGTCTATGACGATGTCCCCTATTACAACGGCTACTACGTGAAAAGCGGCATGCCCGTGATCGTGGCTTACCCAGGGAATAGCTGTCTTTTGGTTACTCTAAGCAACGTGGGCATCTGGGAGGCGGCGGGGCTATCTTCTTCTGTTACGGTGAGCATCACCTTGAAAGAGAAAGGCAAATACCTGACCACCCAGGAAGCCTTAAGCCAAAGCTACTCCTTGGATAGAAGCACCTATTCTAGCGACGAGGAGTTCTCCAATTTCCGTTCCTTAAAGGGAGGGAAGCTAAAAGAAAACCTCCTCTACCGCGGGGCGAGCCCCTTTGATAATTCCAGGAATCGCGCGGAAATCACTGACTCCTTGCTAGAGAAAAACGGAATCAAAACCATCGTCGATCTGGCGGATGACGAGGAGGACATGGTCGCCTATAAGGAGGATACCACCTACTCTTTCCCTTATAGCGAGTCTCTATATGACTCCGGAAGCGTCGTTCTCCTAGGCATGGGCGCGGGCTACTCCTCTACTTCTTACATGGAAAGCGTCGCCAAAGGGGTGAGGCATATGCTAGATAAGGAAGGCCCTTATTACATTCACTGCATGGAAGGCAAGGACAGGACCGGCTTCGTCTGCACCCTGTTCGAATCCCTCGCCGGGGCAAGCTATACGGAGATGAGGGATGATTACATGAAGACCTACGAGAACTATTACAAGGTAAACGAGGAGAAAGAGAAAGAGAAATACGAGGCGATCGTCTCTCTCTACTTCGACTCCTTCTGCGAGTTCCTTCATGATGAAAGCGACGTAGACGTTCTAAAGAAAGCAAGTTACGTCGATGACGCGAAGAGTTATCTTGCCAAGGGAGGGCTAAGCGAGGCGGAGATCTCTTCCTTCCAAAGCCTCATCTGCGAATAAAAAAGAGGGAACCACCCCTCTTTTTTCAAAGGGAGGGTTCGCTGATTCTCTCCTTTAAGACGAATATTTTTAAAGGAAGACAACAAAAAAGTGTGTTAAACGGGGAGAAAACACCACAAAAAAAGTGTGGAAGGAAGGGAAAGCCCATCCGATCACGTTTTCGCTTCTTGCTTTAAGAGGGTGGCGTAGCGGAGCATCTGCTTCCGCGATTGGACACCGAGTTTGTTCAAAATGTTGTGATTATGATATTTGAGCGTGCCTTTTTGAATGTTGAGGATGCCCATGATCTCCGCGGCCGATTTCCCCTCAAGGTAGAGCGAGAAGACCTGCTTCTCCGTCTTCGTCAAAGTCTTTAGGCCCAGTTTGAACATGTCATAATCATCGGGGGATATCTCGTTTTTGCGCGAATAGGCGAGCCTTTGGATATCAGTTTGGCTCTTGCTGATGAGGCTATCTTGCTCCTCGCATTTTTCTTCCAGCTTTTGCCTTTCCTGCTCATGAAGCTTATCTTGGGTCTCCAAAAAGGCGAAGAGGTCATCGATTTCCTCGAATTCGGAGCCCCCGTTTTGGAATTCCTGCTTTCTGATCTGCTCGATGCTTTTTAATAGAGGGCGGAGGAACCTCTTGCTGAAGAAGAGGCAGATGCCAATGGTCGCGCTTAAGAGAATCAAAACAAGCAGCGAAATCGAGGCGATGCTTTTAGATAAAGAAGAGTCGTATTCTTGCTTGGGGTAAGCCACCGCAAGCAGGTATTCGCTTCCGCAGATCTCCTTTTCCATCGTTTTCGCCACGAAAGAAGATTCCCCTTCCAAAGTGAAAAGACCCCCGCCCATATCGTTGACGCTGAGGATTCCTTTAGGCGGAAGGTAATAGCCCCCATACACGCCGCAGGAGAATCCTTTGTCGGTATTGAGACTATCCCCGTTCTTTGGCAGGAATAGGCAGCTAAGATGCTCAAGCTTAGAGGACTGGGCGAAGTATTGCTTGAAGTAGCTCCCTGCTATCTCAAACCCGCATAGCCCGTAAACGTCGCCACTTTTCCCGATGATGGGGAGAATGAAATTCATCGTCTTTTCCGAGGTCCCATATAACTCAGCCATCTCCGAGAGCATGGGGGTCGCATCGCTTGGCGATGCCTCAACCCTAGAAGCGAAGCCCTCATAGCCAGAGAAGACATCGGTATCGAATTCCAGCCTCCATTTCCGGTGAGGCATGATGCCTTTGCTTCTGCCTAGCTCAGCGATGCCGCGGTATAAAAGCAGGGTCTCATCGCTCTCATCCAAAGACGCCCTTTGGAAATAAAGACCCGTCTTTGATTTCTCCGCCCCTTCTAACGACTCATTGACCGTGGCCTCGAACATCGCAAAAGCCCCCGAGCAATGGGTTTTTAGTAGCTCAGTCCCGAGTTTGTCGAAGACCTCTTCTTGCAGCGAGGCGATCCTCTCTTCGTTGTTGCTGACCGCGGCGAAATCAATTCCTTTCTCCGCAAGAAAATCATCGGTTTTGCTGGCTAGACTCGAAGATAATGCGCTCCCCATGCGATTTAAATAATACTTTCCCAGATTACAGGACTATATAATTTCGCCCGAAAACGGCGA
>CAVFEQ010000079.1:0-5158 GCA_963621535.1 Paludibacteraceae bacterium
ATGAGACCCTATACCGAAATCTTCGGATAGGCATACATATCATGAAAAGTTACGGATTTATCAGTCCTACCGTTTCAGGATCATCTAAGCCAGTAACTGCTTCTTCTGCGTCTTTCTCAAAGTTTGGACTTGGATTATCGATAATCTGTTTTGCTTTGGGGTCTCTCGCGGCCACCTGCATCAACGCTGCAGACTTGTTTTTCATAACCAACGGTGTGGTCTTAATTATCATGAGCATAAGATTCCATATAGCCAAAATGTTTGCTGCTACTTCCGGCTTTATTTGGTCGTCTTCCCAAGCTTCAAAATACTCATCGAAGCAAATATCTATATGTTTAATGTCATCTATATTCATCCGGTGAAGTTCGTTATAAAAATTCCTGTGGAATTTATATGCATTTTTAAAATGATTATTC
The DNA here is from genome assembly GCA_963621535.1 of Paludibacteraceae bacterium. Classification (GTDB taxonomy): domain Bacteria; phylum Bacillota_I; class Bacilli_A; order RFN20; family CAG-826; genus Alloenteromonas. The sequence goes on from CAVFEQ010000079.1 coordinate 417, forward strand.
TCCAATGCCTCATCAGATAGAACAATCGGTAGAATCATATCGACGTTCTTCCAGAGCGCATTATTGTCAACAGCAATACTTCCTATCCCTGAAAGATCGCAATACATCAGTTCCTCTACTGATACCATGAAATGTTTTGCTATTTCAGTCAGCATATCCTTATTCGGCTCGCGCTTGCCATTCTCGTAATATGAAACTGTGTTCTTTTCAACATTAAGAGCGATTCCAAGTTCTTCCTGCGTTTCTCCATATGCTTTGCGCAACGACCGAATGTTAGCTCCCAGTCTTTCTATGTTATCCATATGTGATCCATTCCAGCATATTTATACAAATATAGTTGGGATTAACCCGACCTTCAAGGGTAGGCTCAAAAGAGCCTAATTTCCGCCAAAAACGAGCCTCCTATGCACATTTTAACGATTGGCCTATTTTTCGCATCAATCCGTAGTCTCAATATCATAAATCTTATTGACCTGTTTTTTTGCCCCAATCGCTAATTGAGTTTCATGGTTTTGGCATTTTTCAGCGAAAAAACCGGAAAACTCCTCATCGATTACACTAACCACAACACGCCTAAATATCACCCTGTCGTTCTGCATCAGCATCAGTGGATACACGAAGACAACGGGGAATTAATAAGACTACCATGGGGGATATAACAAAACGATAAAAGAGAAAGTAAAAGAATGGATGAAGATGGGGTCGGAAATCCAATTTCAATATGGCGGAGAAGAATACTTAATGGGCCCTTTTAGAGCAAAGGAGGGAAAATCCTGTTCTATTTTTGTCAAGCAAACGATGGCGATTCCTTAGGGGTCCCGAATGTAGATGCATTATGGAACGCCGTCTACAAAAGCCGGAAGGTCTCTAAGATTTTCGAGTCCGTTCCCGAAGACCAAGTGGATGGTCTCGTCTAAGAGACAACGAGAAAAGCAGCTGGACCGTGACGGCAGGGCCGTTCTGTAGACATGTCTACAATCGGCGTTTTTCTCGATGGTTGCTGGACTTTTCGCCATTCCGTGCCGTCACGACCTACCCATTTCCTGATTTTAAGGCATGCTGAAATGATTTGACGTACTCCCTTTCGGGATCGTTTTTGGCGATAGTTTCTCCGCTGAAAGACAAGGAGAAACGAATGGAAGAAATCATCAGCGATGCCCCGGCCGCCGGCAAAAGGGTGACCACCGTCTACAGCCCGGAGATGAAGCTGGCCCTGGTCCGGGAGTATGTGTCCGCCGGCCAGGGCGAGACGAGGGCCCAGTTCGCCAGGTCCAAGGGGATCCCGCCGGGAACCTTCGACGGCTGGTATTGGAAATACAGCGGGATCGACCGCGGCCACGCGAGGGAGGCCGCGCAGAGGGCCGCTGATGGGATGGTCCTCCTCCTGGAGGCCCTGAGAAGGTGCTGATCCTCGCCAAAGGATTTCCTGCCTTGGTCGCCAAGCATCCCGGAAAGCATAAAGATGGCTAAATGAAAGCAGGAGAATTCCTGCGGTCGGCAGGAGTTCTCCTGCTTTGTCTACCACCGGAGCCAAAAAGTCCCGATGCCGTCTAACCAGGTAAATCATTTCATGATACGCTTTTTTTCTTTTCCGATATCCTCTCTCACTCTTTGGCGCCAACTATTTTCTTATCGTCTCAATTCCAGTAATCCGTTCAACACCAAAAACTGGTTATAAAAAGCCAACCACGATTCACGCTCTTTAAATCAACGTTTGAAAAAGAAAACGAATGTAGTGACACCCCGCTCTTCTAAAACGGTTAGCCTTAAATCTCGACGCATTCTATCTTTGAATGGTGCTTCAAACTCTTCGAGTCGTATGCGATACCAAGGAGCATTACCTTGCCACAATATCCGTTTAGCATCGAGGCATAGTCCCTCGATTTTATCTGTTTAATGGCTTCGTCTGGGCTCTTGTCGGCCTTGAGCTCGATGACGATGGGGATATATCCGGGCTTCTTCGGGATGAACACCGCATCCGCCCTCCCGGTCGGGCAATTTGGCTCCCAAAGTATCGTGTAGGAATCCCTCGCGTGGTAATAGGAGATGTTCGTTATCACCGAAAGAACATCCTCGCGGTTCTTGTTCATGACGGTGGATAAAGAGGCGTGGTTACCATCGAAGGAGGCATCAATATAGGCAGTATCGCCGGCGAGGGTCTTCTCCAGGAGCTTCCTCGATCCCCTTATGGGGTCGGAGACGTCACACCAGGGAATCTCGTCGATGGCGTTCAATAGCTCCTTGCTTATCTCGTAGTTCGGGATGAAGCACTCGCCTCTCTCCTCATCATATCCGAGATACCCAAGATGCACGAGCACGGTGAGGGCCGCGTCCTCGGAATTCACCTCCGTGAGGTCGTTCTGGAACCTGCCGACGTTGACCGGCGCCCTCTTCCCGGAGAGCATCTCGAGGATTTTCCCTTTGAGGGCACCGCCGTCGTAGTTCATGTATTCCTTGACGGGCTCGATGCTCGCCGTCGGGGTCCAGTAATCGTCGCACTGTTTCCGCCTGATGGCCTCGACGACCGATTTCGGGTTGTATATCTCCACGCCGTCAAGCCGATAGCCGTCGTACCAGCTCTTGATCTCGGAGAAATCAATTTTGTGCATATCGCATAGGTTTTTGACTTCGCTTTCGGTAAAGCCGAAGAATTCCTGCAAGCCGCCCGGCCTTATCATGTTGTATTCCGCGAAATTGTTGAGTGCCGACTGCGAATTGTACCTCCTGATCGGCAGGATGCCGGTCATGTAGACGAGGTCTATGTAATTCCCGGCCGATTTGCCCTTGAAGAGGCTGCGATAAAAGTCGGTGCAGGCATCGCATAGTTTCTTATTGTCGACTGCTTCCCTGTAGACGACGTCCCACTCGTCAACGAGGAAGACGAATCTCTCCCCGAGTTTTCTGTTTATCTCGTTGAGGGCGAGGAGAAGGGAGGTGTCTTCTTTCGGATCGTAAGTTAGATGCGCCTCGGGAAAGCCTGATTGAAGGTCGAGGTAGATGAATTCCCGTAGCTTTTTCACGAACGTGTCCTTGTCGTCGACGGCGGTGTATAGCTCGGCCATGTCAATCCAGATTACGTTGTGCTTGTTGAGGTGTTTCTCAAATGATGGGTCTTTCGATATCTTAAGGTTCTTAAATAATTCTCTGGAGTCGCAGCCTTTCGAGTAATAGGCGTTGAGCAAGGAAAGAGCCATGCTCTTCCCAAAGCGGCGAGGCCTAGCAATGCACATGAATTTTCTCGGTTTGTCCTCGATGCATCTATTGCAGAAGGATATGAGCATTGACTTATCGACGTAGATATCGGCGCTGATATCGCCGGCGAAGTCAACATTGTCTTGATTCAGGTAAAGCGACATATGCATGGCCTCCTTTCGCTATATTGTAGCATAAAGAGAAAGCCTGTCCCTCGTTTACGATAGCGTGATGGCGTTCCGATAGCGTTTCGCAAATGTAGGTGGCGATAAAGAAAAGGAAGTTCCACAATTAGGTCGCTAAACAAAAAGAGGAACTTACAAGAGTCCAGCTTGCCGGGGAAAATGGTGAGCAACGCCAAGGAGACCAGCCGCACGTCAGAAACATATATTGCGATGACCCACTAAGTGAAGCGAGAAAGACCTTTGGGGTTCTCGCGGATGGCGGAAGCTTCTGCAGAAGCATTTCCAACGGGGCCACGTATAGATTGCGGGACGGCACCTATATATATCGATTCGTGTCGTGACGAAATCCGGGCCCCCAGCCGTAGAAATCAACGTCTTGCACAGCGATGATCCGGCGGGCGTCAGCTCGCAGAAAATCCATTTCGGCAAAAAGGAGAAGAAAAAATGAAAAAGATTGAAAACATATTCGCAGCAGGCGACATCGGGCTGCTCAAGGCGCAGATAGGCCTGATGCTGGAATCCATGACCCACGATGAATTCCAGCAAAACAGCATCTCGTACGGCCAAGTCGGGCTGAGGATCGGCGGCAAGGATTACGTGCTGTCGAACTGGTACAAAGGGTTCGACGACTATTTCGGGGCAGAAGACGACGTCCCTTGTCTGTCCTTCGCGGAAGGCATGGCGACGCACGAGGAGGGGTCGGTCCCCCTCGTTGAGACGGCAGTGAAGTCCAAGATCACGGCGATATCCATAATTTGGGAAACCGTCGCCGTGAGGCCCGAGGACGAGGATGGAACCGGGCTCACCACGGATGGAGGGGTGATCATCGAAACCGAGGCCCGCCAATACGCTTTAATCAAGGAACACCCAGATATCATGGAGTTCATCGAGGTTCTGCAAGGGCACGACGTACTTTCGAAAATCCCTGAGCCAAAAAAGAGATGGGATTTGTTCGGCACAAAGCCCGTCGTTCGACGGGAAATAATAAAGCTTTGAGCTGCTATATTTCCCTAATCCAAAAGCAAGATTGGAAAAGCGGGGTCTCCCCCGCTCCTCATCGGTCAAGGTGCCGGGTCATGCTTTGACTGAAACCGTTATGGCGTCGGATAGGTTTTTGCTGCGCTCCAAAATTTTTCTTCATGATTTGTACCTCCCTAGTCTTTCTGACATTGTGTCAGTTTCTTAGCTACCGCATAGTAGAATCAGCGGACGCACCACTAGCGCCTCCTCGATATGCATAGCAACAAAACACCCCGCCGTAGCGAGGTGCTGTTACACCTTGATTCTCGGAAACGTGACGATGAAATCTCGTCATCATCCGTAGAAAATGCTGATTTCACGGGATTTTTTGCCATTTCCTGATTG
>CAVFEQ010000080.1:0-4899 GCA_963621535.1 Paludibacteraceae bacterium
TCTTTTCAGCACGCAAACTTTCTCAAGAAAAAGTTTGACTTAATTCATATAGTTGTCTCCCGCGATTGTCAAGAGATTTCGTACTATTTGCGGAAAAAAGGCTCATTTTCAGAGCCTTTCAGAGCAAATCGCTGATGTTTTTCCTGATCAAGTCAAGCGATTTTGGGCTTAAGTCAGAGAACAAGGGTTCGCTTAAGCCAAGCGAGGCGGCCCTTTGCTTGGCCTGCGCTTTCTCGCTTTGGTTGAGCTTATCGCATTTGGTGACGACGGTGAGCATCTTCACCCCTGAGGAAACGAGGTATTCGTAGAAGGCCTTGTCTTCTTCACCGGGGTCTCTGCGCAAATCCAGCAACAACACGATGGCTTTTAGCGACCTATCCTTGAGGTAATTCTCCATCATTACCGAGAACTGGATCGTGGTGAGGTTAGCGTAGCTTGTCGCCCCGTACCCAGGAGAGTCGACCAAATAAAAGGTCTTGTCGATGAGGAAATAATTGAGCAGCTTCGTCTTGCCCGCCTTTTTGGAGGAGAAAGCAAGCTTAGAGCCAGTAAGCGAGTTGATGAGCGAACTTTTCCCCACGTTCGACCTCCCCACGAAAAGAACGTGGGGAAGCCCGTCTTTGGGCGCCTCTTCCAAAGAAGGGGCGCTTTTGACGTAGGCGGAATTATGGAAGTTAAGCCTCATGAATCCTTCCCTTGCTCTTTGACAAGGGCCACCTTCAAGGCGTCATCGACTTCTTTCATGAAGATGATCTCCAGACCGTCTTTGACTTCCTGAGGAAGCTCAGAGACGTCTTTGCGGTTGGCTTCAGGGACGAGGATCGTCTTGATGCCGCTTCTCATGGCGGCGAGGGATTTCTCTCTTAGCCCCCCGATAGGAAGGGCGCGCCCGCGGAGAGTGACTTCGCCTGTCATCGCCACGTTAGCGTTCACTTTCGTGTTCGTTAAGGCCGAGATGATGGCTGTGGTGATCGCCACCCCGGCGCTAGGCCCATCCTTAGGCACGGCGCCTTCGGGGAAATGGACGTGGATGTCATTCTCCTGGAAGATCTTCTCGTCGATCCCATAACGTTTCGCGTTGGCCCTGACGTAGTCTAAGGCGATCTGGCAGGATTCCTTCATCACCTCGCCTAGTTTCCCGGTGAGGACAAGCCCTCCTTTGCCGGAGAAATAGGTCACCTCCATCGGGAGGATATCTCCCCCGGCTTCGGTATAGGCAAGCCCGGTGACGACGCCGACCTGGTTATCCTTCTCTTTCTTCGTGTCGTCGAAGATCTCTACCCCAAGATACTTCTTCACGATCTCAGGGGTCACTTCGATTGGCTTAGGGGTATCGGGATGGTCAAGCAGCTCCACCACCGCTTTGCGGCAGCAGCTCGCCGTGAGCCTTTCTAATTGGCGCACGCCAGCTTCCATTGAGTAATGACGGATCATCTCGACGATCGAAGGCTCATTGAAATGGATATCGCTCTCGCTTAAGCCATTGGCTTTGGTTTGCTTGGGCACCAAAAAACCCGTGGCGATCTTGACTTTCTCAAGTTCGGTGTAGCTAGGCACCTCGATGAGCTCAAGTCGATCGAGCAAGGGACGAGGGATGGCGTCGAGGTTATTGGCCGTGCAGATGAAGAGGACGTTGCTTAGGTCATAAGGCTCTTCAAGATAGTTGTCGTTGAAGGCGTAGTTCTGCTCGGGATCCAAGACTTCGAGCAAAGCCGAGGAAGGATCTCCTCTGTAATTGCTCCCGCCGACCTTATCGATCTCATCAAGCAGGAAGACGGGATTTACCGTCCCCGCTTTGCTCATCCCCTGGATGATGCGTCCAGGCAAGGAGCCGACATAGGTCCTTCTGTGGCCTCTGATCTCGGCCTCGTCGCTGATGCCGCCGAGGCTTGCTTTGAAGAATTTCCTGCCCAAAGCGCGGGCGATCGATCTCCCTAGCGAGGTTTTCCCGCATCCCGGGGGCCCATAGAAGCAAAGGATCGGAGCTTTGAGATTGCCCGTCATCTTCTTCACGGCCAGATACTCGATGATGCGCTTTTTGACCTTCTCTAGGCCGAAATGGTCCTCATCAAGGACTTTGCGCACGTTATCTAGATCCTCATTATCCTCGCTTTTCTCGAACCAGGGCACGTTCATGATGGTCTCGATGTAGCTCATGATGAGGGAGGCCTCAAGAGAGGACTCCGGCATCATCTCGTAACGGTGAAGCTCATGCTTGATCCTGGCTTTGACGTTCTCTGGATAAGGGTTCTTCTCTAACTTCTCCTTGATTCCTTCCTCGTCTTGGGAGGAATCCTCGCCTAGCTCTTCCTTGATGGCTTTCATCTTCTCGCGGAGGTAATAGTCTTTCTGGCTCTTCTCCGCGCTTTGCTGCACCTTCTCGTTGATCTTCTTATCAACTTCGGCTAGCCCCTTGACGGAAGCAAGGAAAGCAAGCACCATGTCGATTCTTTTTAGCAAAGAGGTCTCGGCGAGCAGCTGCTCTTTCTGCTCCGTGTTTAAAGGCAAATAGTTCGCGATCGCCTCCGGGACGTCATCTAGCTGCATGTTCGATTTGAGCAGCTGGTTCAAGGCGTTGCGGTTAAGTCCTTTGCCTAGATCCGAATTAGAGGAGACCGCTTCGATGAGGGTTTTGATCTTCTCTTGCTCCTCGCTTTTCTCGCCATGCACCGTATCTAAAAGCACGGCTTCTGCTGAAGGCGCCTCACCAAGGGCGACTTTGAGGAAACGGGCCCTTTTCATGCCCACCACCCTCACGCGCGTGGACTTCTCTCCTTTGGAGTAGCTCACGATCCGGCAAAGGGTGCCGAAGCCATAGAGATCGCTTTCTTTGGGATCTTCAATCTTCGGGTCTTTCTGGGCGACCACGAAAAGGAGCGAATTGGTCTGCTCTTTCGCCTCGTCGATCGCTTTGACGGAGAAACTCCGCGCGGCGTCGATTTCCTCGTTCATGTTCGGGAAGACGACCAGCCCTTTCGTGACAAGAAGGGGCAAGGTCAGATTTTCAGTGTTATCAATGGGACTATTTTCTGGCATGGATGGTCCTTTCTAGCAATCTTATTGAATGAGTGCTAGCGAGATTATAAGGCTCGTGTTGGCACTGTCAAGGCTAGATTGCTAATCGTGCCTTGGCTTATATTCCTATTTAGGCGCGAAAGCCCGCCATTGCGGCGGGCTTCTTTTCAAAGAGCGGTTGCTTATTTGTCCTCAGCTTTTTTCGCAGCGGGCTTTTTGGCCGCGGGTTTCTTCGCGGCGGGCTTTTTGCCTTCCCCGGCAGGTTTTTCTGCTTTCGGGGTGGCCTCTTTCTTCGCGGAGGCTTTCTTCTCCTCCTTAGCCTCGGCTACGCCATTATTGGCGAGGATCCATTCCCTGACCTTGCGGCTGCGGATGGATTCGCGGTAGTTCTCGACGTTTCCAAGGGCCTTTTTGACGTCTTCAACACCCATCTTATAGGTGTCGGCGAGCTTAGCGATCTCGGTATCAAGTTCGGCATCGCTCACGTCAAGCCCTTCTTTATGGGCGAGCTCCTGGAGGATGAGGTACTGGGAGAGATTGGCTTTGGCGTTCTCTTTGAGGGTGGCTTTTAGGTCCTCTTCTTTTTGCCCGGTGATCTCAAGATACTGCTCGAAGGTGAGGCCATTGCCCTCGACCTGCTTCTTGGTGTTCTCTTCTTGGGTCGCGGCTTCTTCGGCGAGGATCGAATCAGCGATCTCAACAGAAGAGCCCTTCACGATCTGCTCAACCAAGGCGTTATAGTAATTCTCATCGGCCTGGCGGGCTTTGCCCTCGGCGAGAACTTTCTTCTGGTAGTCTTTCATCGCCTCGACGGTCTCGACGTCTTTGATGCCGAAGTCTTTGACGGCCTCATCGCTAAGAAGAGGGATCTTCTTCTCTTTGATCTCGTGGATCGTGCAATGGAAGGTCGCCGGCTTGCCCGCGAGCTCTTTGACGTATTGCTCAGGGAAGGTGATGTCGACGTCTTTGCTCTCGCCGCTTTTGACTCCGACAAGGGCGTCTTCGAAGCCCGGGACGAAGGAATTGCTTCCTAGCTCAAGCTCATAGTTCTTGGCGCTGCCACCTTCGAATTCGACCCCGTCCATCTCCCCGACGAAGTCGAGGACGACGGTGTCGCCTAGTTTGGCTTCGCGATCGGTGATGACGAGATCAGCGGAATTCTCAAGGCGCTTGGCGATGGCTTCCTCCACCTCTTTCTCGGTGACCCCTTCGACTTTCTTCTCCGCGACGAGCCCTTTATGCTCGCCAAGAGTTACCTTGGGGAAGAGAGTGAGGATGAACTTCACCTGGAGCTCGTCTTTGCTTAGCTTGGTGATTTCGACCCCAGGACGGGAATAAGGCTGGAGCTTGTTCTCGTAGAGGAAGGTCCCGTAGACCTGATTGAGGACCTCATCGATGGCCTCATTGAAGATTTGCGATTGCCCGACTCTCTCGCGGAGATATTTCTCCGGGGCTTTGCCCGGGCGGAAGCCTTTGACGGTGACGTGGGAAGCGAGTTTCCTGAACGCTTTTTCCTGAGCGTTTTGCCAAAGTTCTTTCTCGACGTCGCAGACGCCTTCGACTTTGCCTGTTTCAAGGGTTTTGATAGTGGATTTCATACGTGTTTCCTTTTTTCAGCGTGTACTAATATACTCTATCCTTTGGATAGTTCAAAACACTTTTTTAACGCTGTAAAGTGACAGAATCGTTGCAACAAAATTCATAAATCCCCATTCGATCCGATAGCTCTAATTTCAAATTCTCCTTTTTCAGCCGCAAGGGGATGCCCTTGCGGCTTTATCCGTAAGTCCGTGCCGTGCCTTTCTAGCGCGGCTCTTTCGCGAAAGAACCGCCCGCAGAGAGTTAAAATTAAGCCCCTGCTGCGATCCGCCGAGAAAGGAGAGC
>CAVFEQ010000081.1:0-4792 GCA_963621535.1 Paludibacteraceae bacterium
AGGTTAAGAAATACACCGATGTTCAAGAACTCGATTGCGAGATATTAAGAGAACTCGTCAGCAAAGTCCTAGTGTATAAAGCCGAGAAGGCTGATGGTCATAGACAGCAAAGAATCGAAGTAATCTTCAATGGGCTTGAAGGAATAAAACTATCCCAATAGAAAAGCGTAGCTACCAATTACGATAACTACGCTATTTTTCTACCTTTCAGAAATCCCTTGTGTGCGACTTCTAACCGGGCGGTTTTTTGCTGCCAAAGTGGCTTTTGCTATCCATGGTCCCACGGGTTTTCCAACAATGGTAGAATATGCCCGTTTTCCATATCAGGCGGCCATTCCCGCCTCAGGAGGAAATTATGTCAAAGAAGTTCTACATCACCACGCCGATCTATTATCCAAGCGCCTCCCCCCATTTAGGGCACGCCTACTGCACGACCATGTGCGACATCATCGCTAGAGGCAAGAGGATGCGCGGCTATGACGTTTTCTTTTTGACCGGCACCGATGAGCATGGCGAGAAGATCGAAGACAACGCGAAAGCAAAAGGACTTACCCCGCAGGCGTTCGTCGACGGGATCGTGAGCGAGAAATTCCTGCCCCTTTGGAAGGCGATGGAAATCAGTAACGACGATTTCATCCGCACGACGGATAAAAGACACGTGGAAACCGTCCAGAAGATCTTTTCGAGGATGGTAAAGCAAGACGATATCTACCTCTCTTCTTACAGCGGCTGGTACTGCGTCCACGAGGAATCCTATTGGACGGAGACCCAAGTCGGCCCAGAGCATCTTTGCCCTGAATGCCACCGCCCCGTCGAGAAGAAAGACGAGCCGGCCTATTTCTTCCGCTGCGCAAAATACGTGGATAAGCTTCTTGCCTGCTATGAGAGCAACCCCGATTTCATTACCCCTGTCTCTAAAAAGAACGAGATGGTGAACACCTTCATTAAGCCCGGCTTGCAAGATTTGTGCGTCTCGCGCACCTCCTTTGATTGGGGAGTGCCGGTGCTAGAGAATCCTGACCACGTGGTCTATGTTTGGCTTGACGCCCTCACGAACTACATCACCGCGCTTGGCTACCTTCAAGAAGACGATAAGAACTTCCAGAAGTTTTGGATGGATCCAGAAAGCGAGATCGTCCACGTCGTTGGGGCGGACATCACCCGTTTCCACACGATCTACTGGCCGATGTTCCTTGAATCCCTTGGCCTAAGAAAGCCTAACCGCGTCTTCGTTCATGGATTGCTGATGATGAAAGACGGCAAGATGAGCAAGTCCAAAGGAAACGCGATTTCCGCCTATCCTCTTATCGACCGCTACGGCGTAGATGCCGTGCGTTACTATTTACTCTCCGAGGTTCCTTTCGGCCAAGATGGGACCTTCACTCCTGAGCAATTCGTGATGAGGGTCAATCAGGATTTGGCGAACAATCTCGGCAATTTGCTTAACCGCACCGTGTCGATGATCCTCAAATATTTCGGTGGGGTCATCCCCGCATGGAAAGGGGATCTAGACGAGCTTGATCATGAGCTCTCTTCCCTCAACGAGAAGACCTTGAAAGCCTATGAGGCCCTTAATGATGACCTTAAGGTCTCTGAGGCCTATGCCGAGGTCATGAATCTCATCTCTAGAGCCAACAAGTACATCGAGGAAAAAGCCCCCTGGGCTTTAGCTAAAGACCCCGCGAAGCAGCCTGAACTCGAATCGACGATGGCGCATCTCGCCCATGTTCTCTTCAGCGCAGGCATGATGCTTAAGCCGGTTCTAATCCATAAAAGCGAAGACATCTTCGCCTCCCTTGGCTGCAAGAAAAACGAAAAGCTTTATGGGAACATCGCTGCTCCCGGATTCCTTTCTAACCACCTCGTGAGCAAGGGCGAGCAACTTTTCCCTCGCCTTGACAGTGAAAAAGAAATCGAGGCCATCGCCGCGATGATGGCCTCTCCGAAAGAGAAGGCCGCCGCGTGAAACCTGGCGCGCCCTCTCTCTTAACTGGTACCTGCGTTGACCTTTCTTACGAAGGCAAAGGTGTTTTCAAATCCGGCAAAGAAGTCGTTTTCGTTGATGGCATGTTCCCTGGTGAAGAAGGGGAGGTCAAAGTGACCTATCATCGCTCCGGCGCCTCTTTTGGGGAGCTTGTCAACTTGAAGAAGGCTTCTCCGGATAGAGTAGAGCCCCGTTGCAAAATCTGCCACGCCTGCGGGGGTTGCTCTTTTCAACAGCTCTCCTACGCCGCTCAGCTAGCCTATAAGACCAAGAAAGTCGAGGAGCAGTTCCGCAAAGTGGGGCATATGGACATCAAGGCCAATCCCTGCATTGGGATGGACGATCCTTGTTATTATAGGAATAAGATTCAGATGCCCTTTGGCAAAGACAAGAAGGGCAACGTCTACTGCGGCTTCTTCAAGGCGAGCACCCACGTGATCGTCCCGGTGAAGGAATGCTTCATCGAGGATAAGCGTGCGGTGCATATCCTCGACACCATCAAAAAGCTCTGCAAAACCATCCGCGTCGAGCCTTACCAGGAAGATGAACGGCGCGGGGTGTTGCGTCACGTTTTAATCCGCACCTCCTTTTATCAAAGCCAGATCATGGTTGTTTTGGTGACTGCGGTGGATAGCTTCCCGGGCAGGAACAATTTCGTGAGCGCCCTAACGAAAGAGTGCCCGGAAATCACCACCATCGTGCAGAATATCAACCCTAGGGTCACCAACGTGATCCTTGGCGAGAAGGAGCGCGTCCTTTATGGCAAAGGGTTCATCGAGGATTCCCTTTGTGGGCTTTCCTTCCGCATCTCCGCCAAATCCTTCTATCAGACGAACCCCGTGATCACGGAGAGGCTTTATGACTATGCGATGCAAGTTGCTAAACTAGGCAAAGAAGACGTGGTCTTCGATGCCTATTCCGGCATCGGGACCATCGGCCTCATCGCCAGCAAATACTGCAAGAGGGTCCTTTCGGTTGAGCTGGTCCCTCAAGCGGTGAAAGACGGGGTGAGGAATGCCAAGCGGAACAACGTCGAAAACTTCTCCATGTATTGCGATGATGCCTCTTCCTTTATGGTCCGAATGGCTAAAAACAAGGAGGGCGTGGATGTCTTATTCATGGATCCGCCCCGCAAGGGGGCGGATGAGCGCTTCCTTAACGCGCTGATCTCTTTGAAACCCAAAAGGGTCGTTTACGTCTCTTGCGACCCCTCCACTTTGGCTAGGGATATCGCTTATCTAAGCAAAAGTTACAAGGTTGAAGTGGTACAGCCTTTTGATATGTTCCCTCACACCACACATGTCGAGACGGTAGTATTGATGTCTAAGGTACAGAGGTAAATAACGAGAAAAGACTTGAAATCAAGGCATTTCCGAGTGTTCGGACGGTTCTTTAAGGATCGCCCGGATGCTCGGATTTTTGCTGTGTGGGAATATCTCAACTGAGCGGATTTTGGGGTTGAGTGGACGGGATGAAAATGAGGCTTGCAAGTGGAGCCGTCCGAGCATCGAATCTCAGACCAATGAAGATGAGATTGATGATTACAAGGGATATAAGGAAATTGCTACGCAGAAGGATTTCGATGCGTTTTAGCGAAAAAAGAAAGCCATTGCTTGCTATTTGCTTCAAATTAGCGTATAATAGTGTCAAACAAGGAAAGGAGATGCTCGAAATGAAGACGATCAGTATCAGATTAGAGGATTCAATTTACGAGGAACTGGGTGCTATGCTTGATGCAATGGGTCAGACAAAGCAGACTTTTTATGAAACCTTTACCAGAACTGCATTAAGAGAAAGAAGCATTCCGTTCATTATCAAGGCACCGCTTACAGATACACACGCAAATAACAATAGCAAGTTAGAGGCTTTTGCAAGACTTGAGGCATCTAGAAAAGCCGCTACAGAGACGATTGATTATGATGCTGAGAGGGAGGAAGCGATGAATGAGAAATTCGGTATTGTTGATTGATACAAACATCCTTCTGAATTACATCATGAACCGTGAAGATCCGTATCTTGAGCAGTCAGTGGAGATAGTAAGGAAATGTGCAATGGGAGAATGTACTGGTTATATTGCCTTCCATACGCTTTCTACGCTCTGGTATGTGCTGAGAAAACGCAATGACGGTGTTCGCAGACAAAATCTGAAAGATATATGCGGGATTTTTACTGTCGCAACGGCATCCCAGACAGAGATTCTCGATGCAATCGAAAAAGATTCCTTTACGGATTTCGAAGATTGCCTGCAGGATAAATGTGCAAAGGATGTTGGAGCAGATTACATTATCACTTGCAATGTAAGAGATTTTGAAAATTCTGAGGTTCCGGCGATCACACCGGATGATTTTATAAAAGCATACAGATAAAGAAACCAATAGAAATTGAGGCATCTATCAGAATTGGCAGGTGCTATTCTACGGGAAGGCTTAAAACTTCGGATTGATGAGATGCGCCAGTTCCGGGATGAGCAGGTAGAGAACATTACGGAATATGACGAAAAGCTGACACGCAGGCTAATCGAGAAGATAAAAGTCTACGAAGACCACTTCACGATAGAATTCAAATCCGGCACAAGCACGGATGTCCACAGATGAATCAGAACAATGTAACCCTGGATTCTCAGGTTAACATGACGAGGTCGGTACCGCCATCCCAAGAGCTTCATATATTTCAGCCTGTTTGTTGAGTAGCTCGCCGATCCTCAGCGAATGCTGCGCATCCTCAAAGCATTCAAGGACATCCAGCTTATCCAACAGTGCCTGCATGGTATAGCTTTTGTATAAGCCTGATTCCTTCATCTTGTGATCA
>CAVFEQ010000082.1:0-4703 GCA_963621535.1 Paludibacteraceae bacterium
TTTGGAGATGGGTTTTTGGAGTCGTGGATTTTGGAGATGAGTTTTTTATTTAACAAGCGAAAAGAAAGCCGTTGCTAAGCTTATCTTGGCAGCGGCTTTTTGCATGCAGACAAATCGCATTTCCCGGGATGTGCTTCTGGCTGCTAAAAAGGCCAACGAAAAAACCGAAATGAATGCGAAACCGAACGACATTTATTTTCGCGCTCTTCTATAATGGCCTCATGATCGCAGACAAAGAAGTACAAACTTATTTCGACGCCGAAGCAAAGCGGCAAAATGAAGGCATTGAGCTAATCGCCTCGGAGAACTATCCCTCCATTGACGTTAGGGGAGCCTCTTCCTCCATTTTCATGGCTAAATACGCGGAGGGCTACCCAAATCACCGTTATTACGGCGGCTGCGTGAATGTGGATTCGGTGGAAGAGATCGCGATGGAACGTGCGCAGAGGCTATTCAACGTCAAATACGTCAACGTCCAACCCCATTCAGGCTCGCAGGCTAATTTCGCTGCCTACCACGCGCTGATTAAGCCTGGTGACAAAGTTCTCTCCCTCGCCTTGAATGACGGCGGGCATTTAACGCATGGCTCACCCGTTTCTTTCTCCGCGCAGACCTATCGCTTCGCCCATTACCCATTGGGAGATGATGGGCGGCTTGATTATGCGATCATCGCTTCTAAGTTAGAAGAGGAGATGCCCGATCTTTTCTTAGCCGGCTATAGCGCCTATCCCTATGCGATTGATTTCAAGAAGATGAGAGAGCTCATCGATGCGCATAACGCCAAGCATGACGCGCATTGCCTCTTTATGGTGGATATGGCTCATATCGCGGGCATCATCGCCGCGGGCTTATGCCAGAACCCTTGCGATTATGCCGACATCGTGACAAGCACGACGCATAAGACCTTGCGTGGCCCCCGCGGGGGTCTAATCATGACCAATCGGGAAGATCTTGTTAAACCCATTAAATCCGCGGTGTTCCCTTATACGCAAGGCGGTCCTTTAGAGCACATTATCGCCGCAAAAGCCGTGAATTTCCTTGAGGATTTGCAGCCATCTTTCCTTTCTTATATGAAGCAAGTCTTGATCAATACCAAGGTGGCCTCCGATGAGCTCGCGTCAAAGGGGTGCGTTGTCTCTGGGACGGAGAATCATCTCTTCTTGCTGAATGTCTTAGACTCGTTTGGCCTAACGGGCCTAGAAGCGCAAAACCGCTTAGAAAAAATAGGCATCACCACGAATAAAAATATGATTCACGGGGACAAGCTGAAGCCTAGCGAGACCTCAGGGCTGCGCATTGGCTTCGCCGCTTCTTCAACGCGCGGGTGTGATGAAAAGCAAACGATTGAAATCGCGGATATCATTTATGACGCTTTAAGCGATAAAGCCTTCGATCCTGCAAAATACTCCGCAAAAGTGGCCTCGATTGTCTCGACGTGGAAAAACGTCCTGGACTTACGCCAACTATAAAATCCTTTATTCTGCTTCCGTTTTTCCTTTTTGGAGTTTCGCCTCTTCTTCCTCGACCAAAGTTTTTGGGTCGACGACGACTTTATGAGGGATCGGCTTCCAGGTCACCCTCATAAACAAAGAGGCGATGGTGATGAAATTCCCTGAGATGTCATAAAAGGGCCAAACGAAGCTGATCAGTATGGCTTGCCACCAGGTGAAGTGTACTTTTTTCCATTCTCTTCCTAGAACCAAAACTCCCATGAAGAGACCCCCGATGTAACTTCCGATGAAGGTCGATAAGAGGAAATTCAAAAAGGAACCCCACGCGCTTACCCCTGTCGCTAGCATGAGGATTAGGGTGATGATTTGGTAGAGCAAGGGCCAGATAAAGGAAAAGAGCGAATAGGGGAAAGAATCCCAAATGGCGTCGTATTTTTGCCAAGTCGGCTTTTTGAAGAAAGACCAGATGAGACGCTGCCCGGCGTGGCAGTAATTGATTAGGCTCCCCTTTGACCATCTTAGCCTTTGGCGAATCGAAAGGCGGATGGTCGCAGGCTGTTCGTCATAATAAGCGGCTTCTTCGCAGAATCCGTGCTTCGCTCCTTTTAAAATCGAGGTTATGGCGAATTCGCTGTCTTCGACGATCTCGTGGCCATGCCAGCCATCTTTTAGCACGGTTGAACGCGCGATGAAGCCCGTCCCATTGATGGCCTGCGCTTTGGAGCCGATCACCGCGCGAGGCCTTGATAGGCATAACGAGCTTCGATAGAAGTTAATCCCGTTAATCCCGGTAATCCAGTTTTCGCTGAGGTTCTTGATGTTGAGATAGCCTTTGCAGACATCAAAACCGCCTTCGCTCATCGCATCATCCATTTTGCTTAGATAGGTGGGGGCAAGCACGTTGTCGGAGTCAAAGAAGACATAGCCAAAATAATCGTTTTCTAGGTCGATGTTTTTCTTCATCTGCGCGAAGATCCATTCAAGGGCGTAGCCTTTTCGTGCATGCTCTGGGTCGTGCCTTTCATAGACGTGGCATCCTTTTTCCCTGGCGATTTCTGCGGTTTTGTCCTTGGGGCTGCAGTTATCCGCGACAAGATAGATTTCAATGAGGTTTTGGGGATAATCTTGCGCCCGGATGGAATCGATCAGGTTGCCAATGACGGCTTCCTCGTTTCTAGCGGAAAGGACGAAGGCGTACCGGTGCGTCCTCTCTTTTAGTTCCGGGTAGGTCTTTGGCTTAGCGAAAAAGCCGATGATGGTGTAGATGAAACGATGGAAATTAAGAATCCCCAAAATCAAAGTGACTATAGAGAAAACAAGCTGAACATAGGCCTGCGCGGGGATTGGCTGGTTGTTTTCAATGGCTTTCATCATGAGATCGATTCCAATGAAGCCGAAGAACCAATCCTTTAAGAAATCCCACAAATTCATAAGCGAGTTGGATTTTAGCCCATAGGAGCCGCCTTTGCTATCCTCAACAAGGCACCCATCGGGGTTAACCCTCAGAATAAAAGCCCATCCGTCGCCTAAAAAAGGAATGGGTTTTGCAAATTAAAGCAGCTTTAGGCTGCCGTTTTGCCTTTTGGTGGCGTTCCAATTCAACTTGACTTGGGCTAAACTACTCCACGCATCGAAGAGGTAAATCACATGGAAGAAAAACTTACTGATCAAGAGCAGGCGCGCCGCGCGAAACTCCCTCGCTATGAGGAACTCGGCATCGATCCCTTTGGCTCTCGTTACGACTGGAAGGATCGCATCTGCGATCTGCGGGAAAAATATGGCGAGCTTTCCCCAGAGGATCTCGAAGCCAAAAACATCGCCGTGGATATTGCTGGGCGCGTTGTCTCTTTGCGCAAAATGGGCAAGGCCGCCTTCTTTAATATAAAGGATGAATGTGGCCGCATTCAGGTTTGGATTGGCCGCGATGTGGTTGGCGAAGAAAACTACACGGTTTTCAAGTTGTCCGATCTTGGCGATATCGCCGGCGTTCAGGGAACCTTAATGAAGACCCAAACCGGGGAATTCACCATCCGCTGCACCAAATACACCCACATCGTCAAATGCTTGAAGCCTCTTCCTGAGAAGTTCCATGGACTCACGGACACGGAAGATCGCTTCCGTCATCGCTACGTCGACCTCATCGTCAACGACGATTCCCGCAAGATGGCTCTCCTTCGCCCAAGAATCGTTAGGGAAATTCAGCATTACTGTGACGATCTTGGCTTCGTGGAAGTCGAGACCCCGGTTCTCTCGCCGATTCTTGGCGGAGCTTCCGCTCGCCCTTTCATCACCCATCATAACGCGCTTGATAAGGACTTCTACCTGCGCATCGCCACCGAACTCAATCTTAAGAAGTGCATGGTTGGCGGCATCGATCGCGTTTATGAAATCGGGCGCATCTTCAGGAATGAAGGGATCGACACCAGACACAACCCCGAATTCACCACCATTGAGCTTTATCAAGCCTATGGTGACCTCCGCTCAATGAAAGAATGGGTTGAAGGGCTTTTCGAAAGATTCTGCAAAGCCTTGGGCAAGACTTCTTTCCACTGGATGGGCAACGACATCGATTTCTCCAAAGGATTCCGCTGGATTTCCATGGCGGAAGCCATCCAAGAGAAGACGGGCGTCGACTTCAATAAAGAAATGACGTTCGAAGAAGCGGTGGAACTTGCGAAAGAACATCATGTTCCTCTTGAGAAGAGCTGGAACAGCGTGGGCTACATCATGAATGCTTTCTTCGACGAATTCGTTGAACGCACCCTCATTCAACCGACTTTCATTCACACCTACCCCGTCGAGCTTTCTCCTCTCACCAAGCGGAGCAAAGATCCGCGTTTCGTGGAAAGGTTTGAGTTCTTCATCGGTGGTACCGAAATCGGCAACGCTTATAGCGAGCTCAACAATCCTTTCGATCAGAAGTCCCGCTTCGACGCTCAGCTTGAGGCGAGAAAGCGCGGGGATGAAGAAGCGGCCGACATTGACTTCAGCTTTATTGATGCGCTTGATTACGGCATGCCTCCGGCGGGTGGCATCGGCTGCGGAATCGACCGCCTTTGCATGCTTCTTGGCGAGCAAGACAACATCCGCGAAGTCATCCTCTTCCCCACGATGAAGGACGAAAAATAAGCCACTTTTGCAGGGAATATAAACAAAATCTCCGCAAAAACAAGCCCAATGAAAAAAACGACCTGCAGAATGAGATGTACCCCTAATCCTGGACAAAAACAGGAAAGGGGTATTTTTCATGAA
>CAVFEQ010000083.1:0-4604 GCA_963621535.1 Paludibacteraceae bacterium
AAGAGCTGAAAATGCTTGGGATGGAGAGATGAGGAGGTGCTAAGATATTAGAGATAGGTCGGAAGCCTTCATCGGTTCCGTACACAAAATTCTTCAATGGCCTCCGTATAGAGCTGAAGTAGTGTAAAAACACTGAAAAAATAGATATAATCGTGTTTTTTTGTGTTTTTATCACATGTATTATTTCTCTTTTATTCGTTATTTTTTTGCTGACTTATTTTCCATTCCGATTTTGCTTTCTTTTCCTTAACGCCACCTACATTCACGGAACGTCATCCTTGCCCTTTCTTTTTCTTTGAAAAAGGGGCGGAGGGGTCTACAATGACCCCGTCCGAAGAAGCGGAGCAGTAACGGGGTTATCCTGGAGAAGAGGGAAGGGCGAGCAGTGTGACCGCCCTAGAAGGGATCCGTGAATTCGCCGCGGAGGACGGGAGGGTGACCTCCCCGGACCTGCCGTTACCAGGAAAGAGAGCAACCTATATCTTGATATAGATTGAAGTGGGATGGCACCGCGGAAATTTCCGTTCCTACTGCCGTCTTTTTTATTTAAGGAGCAATTATGGATCCAATCGAAGTGGCCCTTTCCGTGCTTGAGGAAGCCCGGAAAGAGGAGAAAAACGTCGTTGATGAGGCGACCCTTTCCTCTTTTTATAACGCCTATCTTTCCAAAAAGGGCAAGGCGATGGGGCTCATGAGCCTCATCAAAGACGTCCCTAACGAGAAGAAAGCCGCCTTCGGGAAGACGGTAAACGAGGTAAAAGGCGAGATCAGCGCCTTTTACGAAGGGAAGAAAAAAGCCTTAGAGGAAGCCAAATTAGAGGCTAAGCTACAAAGCGAGAAGATCGATATCACTTTGCCTGGAAGAGGCAATCTCTCGGGCAGGAAGAACCCTTATTACCAGGTCATCGACGAGGTGAGCGACATCTTCCTTTCGATGGGGTATGAGATCGCTAGCGGCAGAGACGTAGAAAGCGACCATTACAACTTCGAGCTGCTTAACGTCCCTAAAGACCACCCTTCAAGGGATATGCAGGATACCTTCTATTTCGACGCGGAGACCCTGCTTCGCACTCAGACTAGCGCCGCCCAGGCCCATACGATGGTCGCAAAAGAAGGCAAAGCGCCCATCAAGATGATTTGCCCCGGCAAAGCCTATCGAAGGGATGATGATGACATGACCCATTCCCACCAATTCGCCCAGATTGAGGGCCTAGTGGTGGATAAGGGGATCTCTTTGGCTAACCTTAAAGCCACCCTTGAGCTCTTCGTGAAGAAGATGTTCGGAGAGAAGAGGGAGATCAGGCTCCGCTCCTCCTATTTCCCCTTCACCGAGCCTAGCGTGGAGGTCGACGTCTCTTGCTTCGCCTGCCAAGGCAAGGGCTGCTCGATGTGCAAGGATACCGGCTGGATAGAGATCCTCGGCGCCGGGATGGTGAATCCCAAGGTCCTTTCGATGTGCGGCTATGACCCGGAAGTCTGGAGCGGCTTCGCCTTCGGGGTGGGGGTAGAGAGAGTGGCGATGCTGCGCTACGGGGTAGACGACATCCGCCGCTTCTACCAAAACGACATCCGCTTCCTGAAGGATTTCGCCGGAAAGTGAGGGAAAGATATGAAAAGTAGTTGGAATTATTTGAAAAGCGTCCTTCCTTTGGAAGGCAAGACCCCTGAGGGTGTCGCCGATAAGCTCACCTTCGCTGGGGCTGAGGTAGAAGGGATTAGCCGCATGGCTAGCGGGGATCATCTCGTGATCGGCAATATCCTTTCCTGCGCCTCCCATCCAGATTCAGATCACCTTCACGTGCTTGAAGTCGACGAAGGGGAGAAATTCGGCGTCCATCAGATCGTCTGCGGGGCGAAGAATGCGAGGCAGGGCCTAAAGGTCATCGTCGCGCGCAACGGGGCGAAGCTGCCGGGTGGAACCATTACCCCCTCTACGATCCGCGGGGTGGAAAGCGATGGCATGTGCTGCTCGCTCCTCGAGCTAGGGGTCGATAAGAAATATCTTAGCGAGGAGCAATGCGCTGGCATCGAAGAACTCCCTGCTGACGCCCCGGTCGGCGAAGAAGACGTTTTGGGGTATCTAGGCCTAGACGATGTGACGCTTGAAGTCTCCGTTTTGCCCAATCGCCCTGATCTTTACGCCTTGAATAACCTCGCTAGGGAGGTTTCTTGCCTAGAAGAGCTTCCGCTCCATCTGAGTGAATATGAGCCTCTTTCTTCTAAGGAAGACTCTTTCCTTGTCTCCTCGCATACCGAGAAATGCCCGCAGTTCAGCGCGATGAGGGTGCAGGGGATCAAAAATGGCCCCTCCCCGAAAGAGGTCTCCTCTTTGCTTAACGCTTCTGGCATCAGAAGCTTAAGCGCAGCGGTGGACGCAGGGAACCTCGTGATGCTGCTTTCTGGCCAGCCCGTCAATTTCTATGACGCGGATAAGCTGCCTAAAGACGAGCTGATCGTGGTCGATGACTACGATGGGGATTTTTTGGCGATGGATGGGAAGACCTATCACGTCCAGAAAGGGGATCTGCTCGTCACTAGCGAGGGCAAGCCGATGTGCCTGGCCGGCATCATGACCGCGGATGAGTGCAGGGTGGATGAGAATACGAAGAACATCATCGTCGAGGTCGCTAATTTCGCCTATGCGAGCATCAGGCGCACCAGCAACCGCCTTGGCTTAAGCAGCGATTCCTCGCTGCGCTATTGCAAAGGCATCAACCCCGATCAGGCGCTTGAGGTCCAGAAAATGGCCGCCCATTATCTCCGCTCTCTCTGCCAGGCGGAAGAGATCTTTGAGGTCAAGAACTACGACACCTTGAAGCACGATAAGAAAGTGATTTCGGTGAGCTTAGGCTACATCAACTCTCGCCTAGGCACTTCCTTTAACTACGAGGAGGTCAAAAACGTCCTTCTTCGCGACGGGTTTGCGGTAGAAGGAGAGGGGGAGAATTTCGTTTTGACCGTCCCTAGCTACCGCATCGACATCGATTCTAAGGCTGATATCTCGGAAGAAGTCATCCGCATCCTGGGTTATGACTATGTCCCTAGCACCCTCCCGGAGACCCGCCTTTCCTGCCAAGGGCTTAGCTTCGCCCAAAGTAAGGAAAGAGAGATCAGGCATTACCTTTTTGCCCAGGGCGTCAGCGAGATCCTCACCTACACGTTGATTTCGAAAAAGGAAGCGGGCAAATTCGGCTATCTTTCTGCTCAAGAGCCCTATGTGCTTTCTAACCCGATGACCGACGAGCATGAGGTGGTCAGGAAAGAAGTCCTCCACAGCGTCTTGAAAGCCGCTTCTTATAACGCGGCCAGGCAAAACAAGGACGGCGCTTTCTTTGAGATCAGCGACGTCGACGCGAAGGGATTGTCTTCGCGCTACCTCGCCATTGCGCTATTTGGCTACAAGAAGGAGTGGGGCGAGCTTAAAAAAAGAGAATACGATTTCTACGACGTCAAGGGGCTTGCGGAGGGGGTGCTTGATCTCCTCGGGCTAGGGAGCAACCGCGTGTCCTTCAAAACATGGAGCCTAGGCGGAGAGGAGATGCATCCAGGCAAAAGCGCGCTTCTAGTCTCAGGTAAGAAAATCCTAGGCTTCCTCGGCGAGCTCCATCCAAGCGCGAAGAAGGAATACGGGGTGAAAAACGCTGCCGTCTTAGAACTTGATCTTGGCGCTTTGCTTGAGATGAAGACCTCTCTTCCTAAGGCCGAGGCCCCGTCCAAATTCCCCTCGGTGAGCCGCGATCTGGCGCTAGTGTTGCCAAAAGAAGTCGCTTACGAGGACCTTGCGAAAGAAATCAAGAAAGCCGATAAGCTCGTGAATAGCGTCGCTCTCTTTGATATTTACGAAGGAGAAGGGATCGCCCCGGGCAAGAAGTCGCTTGCCTTGACGCTCACCTTCCTCGACAAAGAGAAGACCCTTAAAGACGAAGAGGTCAAGGTTGCGACTGAGCGCGTGCTTAGCGCCCTTAAGATCAAATTCGGCGCCGAGGTCAGACAATGAGGATCTACCGTAGCCAAGTGACCCCCAATAGGCCGCTTAGCGTGAACGAGGCTTATTCCTTCTCGCGAAAAGACTGCGAGAAGGAATACCCTCTTATGGAGATCCCTTCTTGCCTTTTCGAAGCGGAGTTCTTTGATGACGATGGCTTCCTTAGCTGCCGTTACCGCGTCAGTGGGAGCTGGGTTCTTGTTGATGGCAGAACCGCGAAGGAATTCTCCTCCTCCTTTGAGGATGAAGGGGAGATTTCTATCCTTTCTTCCTTTGAAGAGGATGGGGATGGCTACCTTTTCCCCGGGACGTTCTTTGCAAGCGAGGAGCTCGCGCATAAGATCGTCAAAACCCTCGTCCCTCTTTCGCCTAAAGAAGAGGGGAGCGAACTTCCTAAAAGCGGAGAAGGCTATGCCTTCCTTAGCGAGGAAGAGGCTTCCTCCTCAAAAACGGACTCGCCCTTTGATGCGATTCCTGATGACTACGCCTAAAAAAGAGCAAGCCGCTTTTGAGATGTACCCCTAATCCTGGACAAGTTGGTTGGATTGTATCATAAGCTTGACGTGGATGCTTCCCTGAACTTGGAAGGGGGCATCCATTTTGTTTTGCTTTTGATCCT
>CAVFEQ010000084.1:0-4499 GCA_963621535.1 Paludibacteraceae bacterium
GCACGCAAACTTTCTCAAGAAAAAGTTTGACTTAATTCATATAGTTGTCTCCCGCAAATCTTCGCGATAAGAATTTCCTCAATGAAAGCCTCTTTTTCATGTAAGCCCCGTTTCTTTTTCTGAAGTATATTACCACACAATCTCCGAAATCGGATATTTTCTCACGTGGCAGAGTTCGGTTGGCGTTTTGCCCTAACTTTGTAAAGCAACAACGCTTTTTGATTGAGATGTCATTTGTTATCGCCAAGGCAATCCGTCTCTCATCAATCTCTTAAAGAAGTGATCGGCACGACATACACTCCATCTGGACGTCTATAAGCCGCATTTGTCAGCCCGCAAATAACGCAAAGGCTTTTTGCTTCTTTGCCGCCTTTCTCTTTGATTGAACGATTGGTTTTCAAAAGATTATTCGCGGCACTCTCTATTTGGTTTGCGCCTAATTTTATTTCTATGCCGCACCAAGAGCCATCCTCTAACTCTATTACCGCATCCATTTCATTATTCTTGTAGTCTTGGTAATGGTAGAGTTTCGCGTTAAACGATTCGACGTATGTTAATAGATCCCTTTCCACTAAAGATTCGAATAAGAAGCCTAATAGTTCTAAATCGTCTAGCAATTTCTCTTTGGTGAGGTTAAGCAAAGCACTAGGAAGAGAAGGGTCTGCAAAATGCCTTTTTTCGCTTTGCTTAACTCTTAAAGAAGATCGGATATTGCTAGAAAAGGGAGGGATGTTTTCCGTGATATAAAGATTGTTCAATACGTTGAGATAATCAGTGATCGTATCGATGTTTATATCATCCAAATCCTTATCCTTGATGTCTTTTTTCAAAACAGAATTGGTTGCGGTCCTAGATTCATTTCTTGCGAGTGACCTAAGCAATAATTCAACTTTCCTTTTGTCTCTTTTCACTCCGTCTATTTTGAAAATATCTTCGTTGATGATCGATTTAACGTATTCTTTAGAAACCAAGATGCCCTTTTCCGTTTTAAGGCTCATCGATGAAGGCCATCCTCCGACTAAGATGTGATTTATGATGTCGATTAGGCTTACTTCGCCAGTAAGGAGATCGCCTGCTTCATTATCGCATATGGCCTTCAGCGATATTTTTCCGTCTGATTTCCCGCTTTCGAATAAGGACATTGGCCTCATTCTTAAGCGAGCAATCCCCCCGGTTCCAGTATGAATATAAGAAGATTTATTCACGGTAGATGATCCCGTTAAAATGAATTGGCCTTTTTTGTTGGAGAAATCAATTTGCCCCCTCACCGCATCCCATATGGCAGGAGCCTCTTGCCATTCATCGATTAGTCTTGGAGTTTCGCCGTTAAGCGCTAAATCCGGACTCATTAACGCTATATTTTTATTATTGAAATTCCCTTTGGGGTCCGACAAGAGGAAGACGCTATTCGAATGATTGATGCCCGTCCACGTTTTTCCGCACCATTTAGGCCCTTCGATTAAAACGGCACCAAACGTTTCTAGATATAAATCTAATTTGTCATCGACGATTCTTTCTTTGTAATCCGGCAATTTCATTTGTTGCAAACCTCTATCAAATAATACTTCATTCCGAGACTTTTGTCATTTTCATTCCGAGCCTTTTGTATTTTTATTCCGAAAGGTTTGGCAGGTTTATTCCGAAACTTTTTTAATTTGCTGTATTAACTTTTGTGAATCGATTAAAGAAACAATGTATCCACGTTTCTCTTTCTGCGTTTTGTTGGACGCATCTTTGGTGTTTTGCTGAACGCACTTATTGCGGTTACTTCTAATTATTTTTCCCCTTATTATCGTTGCGGCTGCACCACCGCCACCACACGTGTGGTGTGTGGGAACATAATCTTTTTTAGCCGCTTCCAAACTGCCTTTTCCGCGAATCAAGTTCTTGACGTTCAGGTGACCAGTTTTAATACCAAGGAAATCGAATTGGATAAATCCTGCAATGTGTATCGGGAACTAAAAAGAGACCGAGACCGCGAAGCATATGGCAACAAACCCATCCGCGCCTCTTTTCTTTACCGGTGGCAACAGCCCTACTCAAAGGATTTCGTCAAAAAAGAAGGTAACCCAAAGACAAGACGGTAATATCTCCCGTCTTCGCACACGAAGTTATTAAACAAGTTCAATTTATAAGAGGAGCCATCTTTCAAAGCAAAGGAAACCGCGTATCCTGACCCCCCGTCAATACCGTAGCTTTCCTCGCGGATCGACGCCCCATTAAACCAAGTGGATATTTTGCCATCCTCATTGCTGATCCTAACCTCTTGCCCCCACTCTTTCTCGGGAGAGACACCGATATATCTTTCTTTGACGTCAGCGTAATCAAGATTCTCGTTGGATATCAAAGAACCCCAATCAAGAATCGAGGCAAGCTTCAGCTCGTCGCCTACGCAGCCATTAAGGAGTGAGGTCACCGAAACGTCGCGATCAGGCATCGTGAAAAAGACGCATCCTTTCTGCCAAGCATCTTTATAAACCGGATTGTATTCCTCTCCGTCTATATCTAGTGTGGCGCTTAGCCCTGAGAAGAAAGCCACTTCGAAAGTGATTTGCTCGCCCTTTTGATAAAGACCATAGGACTCATTCTCAAGGCAAAGAACATCTTTGTTCAAGATGATGTCGTGAAGATCTTTGATGTTTAACCGATGCTCTTGAGCTCTATTCTCCGAGCATGCGCATAGCCAGGCGATCGCTAGAGAAGGCAAAAGGGCTTGGAATATCTTTTTCATCGCTAATCGCTCCAAAGAAACTATATCCGCTTTTGCCTCGTCATAAAACAAGGGAAGCTCTTTGATGATAAAAGAGTCTTCCGAGGCTTATGCTCATTAAGCGCCTTTTAGATGGGCCGCAAGCAAACCCTAGCGCTTGATAAACATGATTTTTTAAGTGGCCATCGTTGTTTTTCATGATGAAAACCGAGCATACCAAGGCATTTAAAGGCTTGATGAAATGTCCGCGTGTCATAAAACGTAGAATAAAACGTGTGATAAGCGTGGAATAAACGTGGAATAAAGCGTGGAATAAGTGTGCAATAAAGTTGACTTGTCCGTGTGATTAGTGTGTAATAAATATCGGAGCGAAAACAATGAAAATAGAAAAACCATACGAAGACGAATTTCAGGAATTCAAGGCCTCCTTATCGCAGCTAGAAAAGGGAATCGATTCATTATCCGCCATGCTCAACAAGCATCGATCGGGAACGATATATTTTGGAATCGCCAACGATGGGGAAATAACTGGGTTATCGAACCAGCTGGGGGAAGAAACGATAAAGAAGATCTCTGCGAAAATAAGCGAGCAGATCAAGCCATCCGTCTTACACGAAGTAACCCGCCTGAGCTATGAGGAGAAAACGATCATCAAAGTCACGGCGAGCGGGAACTACCGGCCCTATTGTTCAAGGGGCAACTATTACATAAGAATGGGGACCGAAAACAAAAAAATAGACCCGAATCTTCTGGCGGAATTGTTTTTCTCCTCTCAGGCAATGTCAGTTGAAAACATCGAGTCTTATAACCAAAATTTGACCTTTAGCCAATTGAGGATGATGTTTCTTGCGCGCGGGATGAGCATAAATGAAAGCAATTTCAATGAGAATATGCACTTCCTCGCCAACGGCAAATACAACATTTTGGCTAGCCTCCTTGCGGACAGCAACGACGTTTCGATCAAAGTGGTGAGATTCGAGGGCGAGGATAAGCTGAAGATGCTGTCCCGCAACGAATATGGCTTCCAATGCATTTTGACGGCCATGAAGCAGGCAAAGGATTACATCTCCTCATTAAACGAAACCCGCGTGGATCTAGAATCAGGCTTAGAAAGAAAAGAGACACCCTTGTTCGATGAGCATTGCTTCGACGAAGCTTGGACTAATGCCGTTCTGCATAACAAATGGGTGAAGAACGTCCCACCGGCAATCTATGTTTTCAGCAATCGCATCGAGATTATTTCTACCGGTAGCTTGCCTTTCGATTATAGCGAGGAAGATTTCTACAAAGGCGTGTCTAACCCCATCAACCCACCATTGCAGAGGATCATGCTTCAGTTAGGACTAGTGGAGCAAACAGGGCACGGCAATCTGACGATCATCAGCAAATACGGGCGGAAGGCTTTCCAAATCGGCGAGAACTTCATCAACGTAACCATTCCTTTCGCCTTCGTCCCTTCGATGATGAGCTTCAGCGAATCCTCCCTGCTGCCCAATCAAACCAGGATATTCAACGCTTTGAAATCTCATCCTACGATGACCGTCAAGGAATTAAGCGCGTTTTTGAGCTTAGGCACCACGCAAATAAGCAAAATCCTATCCGAGCTTAAAAGCCTAGGCAAAATCGAAAGAATTGGCTCGAATAAAAACGGCTATTGGAAAATTAACCAATAAGCGAAAACACAAAACGTAGAAGAGGCCACTGAAGAATTTTGTGTACGGAACCGATGAAGGTTTCCGACCCATCTCTAATATCTTAGCACCTCCTCATCTCTCCATCCCAAGCATTT
>CAVFEQ010000085.1:0-4283 GCA_963621535.1 Paludibacteraceae bacterium
GCCAGGGAGTATCTGGAAAAGCTGATAACCGAGATCCCGGAAAACCCAAAGGAAGAGGAGCTCGAAAAGCTGCTGCCTTGGAACATAAAATCCTAATCCGATCCCATCCGAATCGGTTCGAATGGGAGAAAATTTACGCTTACGGCGAAAAATATAATCGTTTTTTTGCATAACCAGGCATAACGAAACCGGAGGTTTTTTCGGACGTTAAAACAAACGGAAAAGGCAAAAAGGTGCTGAGCTTACGCATAGACCAATCAAGGCAAAACCCGTGGAAAATGAATGGGGATTCTTTTTAGAGCAACAGGTCAAATTGTAAGACGCGATTTAAAGGTTCCTTGATGAGGCCGTGCTTTGCTCAGAAAGAAAAAGCATGAACGACTGCCTTCTTTTTGTATCGGATTGGCGCTTTGTTGGCGTTTCTTTGCTTAAAATATTTGAGTTTTTCCAAAGGAGGGCCTTATGAGAACAATAACGCGGGGCTTGCTATGCTTTTCTTGCCTGGTTTGCCTTTCTGCCTGCGAAGGGAATTTCTCCCTTTGGGGCGATAATTACGGACTTGCCTTCTCCAAAGAAGGCCATTATTCCCTGAAGGATGAGAACAAAAACCTCAAGGATCACATCTTCGATAAGCCCGTGTTGGCCTACACGTTAAAAGAATCTTGGCTTGGGAAATTCATTTACGACGAACGCCATTACGATTACGTCTGCCGATGCGGCTACCGCATGAGCTACGACACGCTTTCCTTTGAAGAAAAAGAAGAGGGGATGTGCCTTCTTTCCTACAAAAGAGCCTGGACGGGATATGACATCTCTGGCCACACCGTAACCCCAGAGGGGGGATGCCAATATCGGACCGTCAGCCTTCCTTATTACTTCCCCTCAACCTACGATGGGAAGGAAGTTACTTGCATCGAGGAGAGCGCTTTCTATGACGAAAAGGCGGAGGAAGCCTATGAATATCAAGGGGAAGAGAATGCCTTCCCCTCTGTGAAAAGCATCAAAGACCGCGCTTTTTATAAAAGCAGCGTCAGCTTCCCTTCGCTTTATTTCCCGAATGTATCCTCTATCGGCGAACGGGCTTTCGAGGGGTCTTTGATCAGCAGCCTCCGCTTTGGGGAGAAGCTCACCGATTTAAGTACTTCGTTCCAGCCTTTCGCTTACGCCCCCTCTCTAGAGAAGGTCGATTTGTCAGAATGCCTTTTTGAAGCGCTTCCCAATTATTCTTTCCTCTCTTCGGAAAAGCTGAAATCCGTCTTTTTGCCCGATACCCTCAAGACGATAGGGAAAGAAGCTTTCGATAGCTGCAAGAAATTAGAAAGCCTAGTGATCCCTGCCTCTTTGGAAACGCAGATAACCTACAACATCTTCTCCGGCTACTATGACCAGGAGATCCCAGTCAAATATTTCTTCTACAAGGGGAACCAAGAGCAGGCGAAGGCGATCTTCCCCTCCTCCCTTGAAAGCAGGGTCTATTTCTATTCCGAGGAAAAGCCAGCTGAAGAGGGTTCCTATTGGCATTATGTGGACGGGGAGCCTGTTATTTACGGGCTAGAGGAGGGCGAAGAATGAAAAACAGGGGATACTACATCATCTTTTTGGGCGGCTTAACTGCTCTTTCGCTTCTTTTCACCGCCGTGAGTTTCTTCGTCTATTTCTGCTTAAGTGGTGCAACGCACTTCTTCTCTTACCCTTTCTACCAGCAGATCTCGCTTTATTTGTTTCAGACGCAGGAAGAGAGCGTCCTTTATGCGATCTTCCGCATCCCTGGCCCCCTCCTTGCCGGGGGTTTGGTATCGTATTGTCTGATTTTCCTCGTCGTTATGCTTCCAATCGCCTTGATCAAAGACGCGATTAAAAAAGGGCGCAAGAAGAAAGCGAAGAGGAAATTCCTCACCAAGAAGAGCTTCAAGGCCCCGGGCGTGAGCATGTTCTTGAAATGGGTCGTTTTTCTTCTGTATTTCGCCTTCGTTTTCTATTTCGCCGGCTACTATCTAAACGATTTGGCCTTCCCAGGCGACTTTTGGATTAAATACGTCATCTTCTATATGTATGGGATTCTCGGTGCCCTTTTCGTGAACCATCTCTTCAATTTTTTCTCTCCCTGCAAGAGCAATCGCTATTTCGAATTGGGGTTCTTCCTTCTTCTTGTCGCAGGATGCGTCACCGCCTTTTTCTTTTTGGACAAACTAGGGATCTCTTTGACCTATTACATCCATTCCTGCATCCTCCTTTTGGTGATTGCTGTCATTAACGCCTTCGATATGCCAAGCATTGACGCCTATACCTGCCCTCATTGCGGCGGCAAATGTGATTCTATTCTTATCAAAAAAGAGGATATCGACTTAGGCACCTCCATTGGGTTTGAAGACCGCCAGAGGAAAGTCGGCACCAGGGAGACGACCATCACGATTACAGATGAGCGGGGCGACTGCGTCGCTGAGGGGAAAGGGAGCGAGGACATCTACGAAAGCTACATTGGCACCTACGAAGTCCAAAATAGCGAGACCGTCTACACCTTTGATTGCGAATGCATTTATTGCCACGCCCATCACGAAGAGAAATCAAGCGTTTATCATTCTCATAGAAGCTATTAAGGGGTCGCTTTCTTCTCGCGCTTGTCTTTTCTCGGATTGAAGAGTTTTCCAAAATGCAAGCAGACCAGGCGACAATTGGTAGTTTCCCTGATCTTTCTTAAGCCCTTGGGGCCGAGGATATCATCTTTCAATTTCCTGGTTGACATCTTTTCGTCTTGTCAAATACTAGCCTTGATTTGAGCGAGAGGGGCGCTTGGGCGTCTTTCGTCTAACGAAACTGAACCCAAATCACTTCGGGAGGTTTATCGATGAAAAACAAATTTGTCATTTTGCTTAGTGCATTTGCCGTTTTTGGGCTCGTTTCATGTGGATCTGAGGCTTCTTCAGGTTCCTCTGATCCTTCTGAAGACTCTTCCAACTCGAACACTAGTTCCTCTTCTTCGGGCAAAGTTTATGATACGAATGGAAATGAAATCACCAGCGGCAGCTACGTTCTTTCCTTCGTCTACGGCCGTCAGACGACCACTAAAACAATCTCAGCCGCCTATCTGATTAATGGGGTCACCGTCAACATCGCTTCTGGGGAGTATTCCTCGGCCTCGGGATCTTCGGACCAAGTGGTTTTCTTGGTGGTTAACGGAGGGAAATTGAACATCACGGGTTCTGAAACGAGCAATGTGAGCATCGGCAAAACCGGCAGCGGGGCAAGCAATGGCCAGGTGAGCGATGATTACAATTTCTACGGGATCAATTCCGGCATCCTCGTCTCCGGCTCTTCTTCTAGCGCGAGTATCAAATACGCCTCCATAGAGACCAACGCGAATGGGTCCAACGCCATCGTGGCTACAAATGAGGCGAATGTGGATATTTCCTCTTCTTCCATCAAAACCACGGGGAACGCCGGCTCACGCGGACTGCATACGACCTATGGCGGAAACATCACCGCCGAAGAGGTGAACATAGTGACGCAAGGGGCTTCTTGCGCCGCTTTGGCTAACGATAGGGGCGGGGGAAGTATCGTCGCCTCGAAAATGAGCCTAACGACCAACTCAAACGGCTCGCCTTTGGTTTATTCGACCGATTCGATAACGGTCTCTGATTCAACTGGCAGCGCCAACAAAGCCCAAATGGTCGTGGTCGAAGGCGGATCTAGCGCTAGCTTGACCGCCTGTGAATTCAGTTGCACCGGCGAAGGCAATAGAACTGGAACCAGCGACATAAATTCCAGCACCCACACCATCGATGCCGGGGGCATATTCATTTATCAATCCTTCTCCGGGGATAGCGAGGAAGGAGTTGATTATTTCTCCGCGACCGACTGCACTTTAACGGTCGAAAATAGTGGTGTACCCATGTTTTACGCCACTAACATTACCGCGGAGGTGACTTTGAATAACAACATCTTCGCGCAGGCTTCTTCAGACGATTATTTACTGATCGCCGAAGCGACCAACCAGTGGGGGAATAGCGGGAAGAACGGGGCAAGCCTTACCATTAAGTTAGCAGACCAAGAATGGGACAAAAACAAAACCTATTGCGGTTCGACTTCGAATATCTCGTATGAATAAGCCAGGACGAACCGATTGCGTTTGAGGTCTCTTCGACGATTTTAAAAACCCCGCAAAATCCAAGTTAAACACAACAAGTTAATAAGTTAGGTACATAGTTTTTGCGCCATCCGGAAAAACATCAAAAACGCCAGATTTTTATCGGAATCTGGCGTTTTTTCGCTTGAGGAGCCTTCGG
>CAVFEQ010000086.1:0-4192 GCA_963621535.1 Paludibacteraceae bacterium
TTTCTTTTTGTGTGGGTCTAGTAGAAATTGCGACCCACACAAAAAGAATTGAGCCACAAAACGAAAGCCCGCGAAAAAATCGCGGGCTTTTTTCGTAAAAGAAGGCAAATCCTCTTTATATATAGGGTGGAGGTGCTTTTATGAAAACAATAGCCATCATCATCGCCCTGACGATCGTAGGCATCGTCGCCTTCTCTTTAGCGGGAAGCTTCATCACCAACACCACGACCACGACGAGTACGAGTCTTTCTAACGCCAACACCATCACCGTGACGATCTCTGGCGCCGTCACCCGCCCCGGGACTTTCGTTCTCAATACCGGCGCCGTTCTGCAGGACCTCATTGCCGCCGCAGATGGGGCCACAAGCAACGCCGACGCCCTTGCTTACAACGTGGACTACACCTTGAAGAACAAGGGCAGCTACTACATCGCCCCGCTTTATGACAACTCCAACACCTGCGCGACCACCCCGATCGTCAAAGTCAACATCAACACCGGTAACGAGACTGATCTTGTCGACATCGGCGGTTTCGGCAAAGCCGCCGCCTCTAGCATCGCCGCTTATCGCACTAGCCACACTTTCCAGGCGATCGAGGAAATCAAAGACGTCTCCGGGATAGGCGATGCGACCTTCCGCGCGGTCAGGGATAGGATCACTCTCCGCGACGCCTCTTGATGGGGCTTCTTTTCGCTTTCCTTGGGCTATTCCTAGGACTCTGGTATGGCTTTGGGGATAGCCTTTGCTTCTATATTTTTCTTCTCCTCCTCACCTTAGGGGCGTTTCTATTCTCCTTGGTGAAGAAGAGATGGAAGTTCTTCTTGCCTTGTCTTGCCGCGGGGATAGTGATCTCGCTTATCCCTGAGGTTGCCTCTTCCTTTTCGGGGGAGAAAACTTTGCTGGTATTCCGCACGGGCGACAATTATTTTTTGGCCAGGGACTTCTTCCATCGTTATTACGTCTCTTATTCGGGCCACCCATATGAAGTGGGGGACATCATCAAAGCGACGGGGACGGTCAAGGAGCTGAAACTTACGACCTATGAATCCCGTTTCGACTTCGGAAGATATCTCAATTCCTGGGGCGTCTACAACGAATTCTCTTTGAAGCGAAGCTCGCTTAGCTTCGTTTTCTCTTCCCCTTTGCGGATAAGGACCTACTCCAATTGGTGTCTTAGGAATTTCGACTCCAATAGCAAAGCCATGATTCTTGCTTGCCTATTCAACCGTAAAGATTACGAGAATTCTCTTTTATCTACGGCGAGCTCCTTGAATCTCGTCTACCTTCTTTCATCTTCTGGGATCGTCGCCTCGCTTCTATTAAGGGGCTTAGAGAAGATGCTAGGCTGGAAGATGAAAGAAGGGATCGCGAAAGGGATAACTTTGGCGATATCATTTCTTCTTTTGCTTTTATCGCCGTTCAAAATTGGCTTATACCGCATCTTTTTCTCTAAGTTATTCACTTTGCTTAATACTAAATACAAATGGGGGATAAAACCTTATGAACGCACCTCGATCCTCGGGATTGCTTTCTTGCTTTGCAATGTCCATCTGGCCTATCAAAGCGGATTCGCCCTGGGCTTTGGGGCGAGTCTGCTTGCTTATTTCTCCTCAAACATCGTTGAGAGGGTGAACATCAAATACCGCTTTCTTCCTCGCTTCGCCTTGTTCCATCTTTTCCTTTTCCCAGTGGAGGCGGAGGGGAGCGGAGGTTTCCATTTGCTCTCCGCGCTTTTCTCTTATCTTCTTTTGCCTTTTGCGTTGTTTTATGACTTGGTAGGGGCGCTTTCCCTTCTTTGCCTTCCTTTGCAGGGATTAGCCGCGAGTGTCAGCAGCGCCTTTGCCTGGCTACTAGGCGTCTTGAGCAAACTCGATCTGGTTTTGCCACTTAGCCCGTTGCCGAACTGGTTCCCTCTTCTTTATTACGGAGCCTTCTTCTTGGCTTTGTTCTTTTTGGAGATGGGGATGAGAAAGAAGACGAAGCATATCGGCCTAGCCATTTTTGGCGGCATCGCCCTTTCTTATCTGCCCGGTGCCAATCTTTTCTCAGAAGGGGTCTATTTCCTTAATGTGGGGCAGGGGGATTGCATTATCATCAGGGACGGGCTCACCGCGGCGATGCTTGATACCGGAGGAGTGCTTTCTTTTGACATGGCCGAAGAGGTGTTGATTCCTTTTCTGCGCAAGGAGAGGATCTACAAAATCGATTGTCTGATCGCCTCTCATAATGATTACGACCACATCGGGGCGAAAGAATCTTTGATGGCGAATTATAAAGTCCTTGATTTCAAATCGGGCGCGGACTCCTTCCCTTTGCGGGTCGGAGATCTTTATTTTGAGAACGCGAACGTCTATTCCTGGAGCGACGAAAACGACTCTTCCCTCGTTTTGAGCCTCTCTTTCATGGGGAAAAGCTGGGTTTTCGCCGGGGACGCCTCAATCGCGACCGAAAAGAAGATCCTTGAGAATAACCCTGATTTTCCTTGCGACGTGCTGAAAGCCGGCCACCATGGCTCAGACACCTCCACCAGCGAAGAATGGCTTGACGCCTTAAACCCAAAAGAGGCGATCATCAGCTGCGGCGCGAAAAACAAGTACGGCCATCCGCATGAAGAGGTGATAAACCGCTTGAAAGAAAGAGGCATAACCATACGCAGAACCGATCTAGAAGGGACGATTCGCTATGCTAGATTCTCCTTGCCCTGGGTATAATTGAGAGGTGATCAGACTTTATCTCAGCACCCAAGCGCGCCTAGCCCTAGACATGGCCAAGCGCTTCTTAGCCAAAAACTATCCAGAAAGGGACGAGACGAACTTCGCCTCCTTCAATATGACGGTGACTACGGCAAAAGAGCTCGCCTTCGAATGCGAATCGCTTTCTCTTTTCGTCGAGCGCAAAGCGATTTTGGCGTTGGATTGCTTCTTCTTAGGCAAAGGCAAATACAAGCTTCTGGCCGAGGATTCTCTTGATCCTCTGCTTTCCTATCTTAAAAACCCGAATCCGAACGTCGATCTTATTTTGCTCGTCTATGGCGAGCTTGATCCTAAAAGCGAGCTCGTGAAAGCCATAAAAGAACAAGGCGAAATCAAAGAAATCAAAGACCCTAGCGCAGAAGAGCTGCTTGCAAACGCGAAGCTGCGTCTAGAAAAAGCAGGGGGAGCTTTCTTGCCCGGAGCGGCGGAAGAGCTAATCGCGCGCGTCGGAGAGGATTACGCGCGCTACTGCAATGAGCTTGAGAAAATCATGATCTACGCTTCCGGCGGAAACATATCGAAAGAAGAAGTGAAGGCTTTGGTCTCGCCCAAATTGGAAGATGATGCCTTTGCCATGAGCAACGCTCTTCTTAAAGGCGATGTCGCCTTGGCGTTTTCGATCTACCACGACCTCAAGGTCGTCAAAACCGAGGAAGTGATGCTTCTTTCGATGCTCGCTAAATCCTTCCAGTTCATGGATGAGGTTGCCTATCTTTCAAACCAAGGGCTATCTAGCGCGGGGATCGCAAGCCAGCTTAAGGCCAATCCCTACCGGGTCAAGATCACCTTGAATAACCTCTACAGGGTCGACGAAAGGAAGCTCCCTCTTGTCTTGGAGCAGATCTATCAGGCCTCTTTTGCGATCTTAAGCGGGAAAGAGGAGAGCGCCTTTGCCTTCGAGCGGTTCCTCGCGAATTACTCCATATAGAAAAAGCCCCAAAAGGGGCTTGTTTTTTAGAAACGTTGGCCTTATTTGACGCTAGCGACGAGCTTTTCAAGATGCGCCTTCTTGTGGGAGGCGGTGTTGACGGCGATGATGCCTTTGTGGGCGAGCTTGTCGATCAAAGAGATGGCGTGAGCAAGGGCGGCGACAGCCTCATCCTTCTTGCCTTCCGCGCAGAGGGTCTCGACCTTCTTGATGGCGGTCTTGCACTCGGACTTCGCGGAATTATTGGCGAGGTTGGCGGCTTTGTTGGTCTCGTCGCGCTTGATTTGGGACTTAATGTTTGGCATTGTTACTTTCTTCCTTTGTTTTAGCGGGTTCTATCTTAGCCTCAAGGCTAACACAAAACAACTATTTTTCCTTTGATTTTCCTGCTTCGTTATTTGACAAAGTAATCGCAAAGCGATCGCCGAACGGGGCCGAGGTCCAAGAATTTGCAAGCCCGGCCCTTTTTCGGATATGCTGTTGTCCCCCGATCGGTTTGCCAAAAGTAAAAG
>CAVFEQ010000087.1:0-4171 GCA_963621535.1 Paludibacteraceae bacterium
AAGCCCAATTCAGCATGGTTTCAGCGGATTTTGGAGATGAGTTTTTTATTTAACATCATCGTAGATGAGGGCTGAACCATCCCTCACCTAATGTATAAAGCAGAATTTAACGAAATCCCAATTTTTGGGGAAATTCATTGAATTTTAGTCCCGAAAACCAAGACGAATGAAAAAAGAGGAAGAAGAAAAAACGTAAACGCCGTCCTCTTCGCCATAAGAAAGGGCAATCTCTTCGCCCAAAGGAATCTCTTTTTTATAAGCGACATCGACAAAAGAGGGCTCATGACTTTTTAAGAAAGAAGAGGGAATAAGGTCTTCTGCCTCATCGAAATAGGCCGTGTTATTCATGTGGCCATTAAGATCGCAATCTCTCCATTTCGCCGCAAAAGTGGCGTTTTTTGTTAAATTGAAGCTTTTAAAAGGGAATTGAAAGCCAACTTCGTCCCCGCATGATTCGCCTTCGATAAGCACGCCATAACGCTCAGGATCAATCATCGTCCGCTTCTTCTCATCAATAAGCGTCCAGGCCGCGCTAGAAGAAACCAGGAGTTCCCCAGAAGCGGAATAAACTTTGCAATGGCGAGGGAACAGGAAAGGGATTCTTTCCCCCGGGTAGGTCAGGATTTCAACCGTCTCGTCGTAGCGAGGCAGGCGGTTAATGATCAGCCTTTGCTTGCCAATCACCCACAAAAGGCCCCTTTCAAGGGTCTTTTCCTTTGGGTAGCCTAAATTCTCGGTGTCTTCGATTGAGACTTCCTGAAGGAATTTCAAAAGCGAGGAAAGACGCAGACGCCTAGAAGGATCGCTGTGCTCAGTAAGAATTTTTATGCTTTTCGATAGCATGGGTCACTTATTTTTTGGCTAAACGGAAGGAAATCTCATCCACCAAAGAGGAGAAGACGCAAAGCTTTGGCCATCTCTTCTGCGGAATCTTGATGCCGAAAGCGGACTCAATCTGCGTCATCAAATAAATGAAGGACATGGAATCAACGCTGGCATCGGTGTTGATGTTGGAATCCTCGTTGATCTCAACTCCGTCTAAATCGGGCACGCTGGCGCGAATGACAGCAAGGGCTTTCTCTTTTATCTCATCGCGGTTCATAAGCAACTCCTTCTTCTTTAGTTTAAATCATCTTTTGCAAAGCCCAACGTTTAATTTTCCCCGTTTGGGTGCGCGGCAGCGGCCCTGGGAAATAAAGCACCACCGCGATTCTACTTGAATAAGGGACGCTCTGGTTAAACGAGGCGACAAGGGATGAATAATTGTCTTGCAACGTGGCTTTGCCAAAAGCCAAAACGATCTGTCCCTTCTCGTTTTTCCCGATCGCGAAATCCTTATCCGTTCCAAGAAGCGCGGCTAGCTTCCCTTCGTATTCAGGGCAATAGATTTTTGTTCCATCATCCAGGACGAGAATGTCTTTTTTCCGCCCTTTGATATGCAGCAAGCCCTCAGAATCTAGGTAGCCAAGGTCGCCTGTAGAAAGAATTCCTTTATGCAAGACCGCCTCCGTTGAGGCCTCGTCTTTGTAGTATCCACCCATCAAACAAGGCTGGCAGTCTAGCAGGATTTCCTCGTCGGGGCCGAAAGAAACCTTAACGTCCGGGCAAAGGGTCATCGCGCGTGGATCTTTGCCTATAGAAAGAGCGACGCCAGAGCTCGTCTCCGTTAAGCCATAGCCAAAGCAGACGCGGATCCCCTGGCTAGAAATTAGCTCTAGGATCGCATCCGAACAGTCCCCGGCCCCAATGAGGACCAGTTTTAGTTCGGGGTTGAATACATGCCTAGAAGCAAAGAACCCCGACATCTGAGGGACAAGGCTAACCGCGGTTGGCTTGAAGAAAGCAAAATCAGAGAACATTTGCTTGAACCCACGGCTAAGCGCGACGCAAGCCCCGCAGGATAGCCCCCAAAGCAAAGAACAGACAAAGCCAAACACGTGGTTCAAAGGAAGGCAGGAATAAAGCACGTCTTCTCGACTTAAAGGCAGCAAAGAAGCCCCGTTGTAGGCTGAGGAGCATAAACTAGCCTCGCTTAGGCAAACGGCTTTATTGCTGCTTGTCGTTCCCGAGGTAAAGAAAAGGATCTTCCCATCTTGGGCAACTTCCTTATCGCAGCAAGCGCCTTTCAAAGCCTCTTGCAAATCAGCTGGCCCAAGGAGGAAGTTAACATCTGAGGCCTTTATCTTCTCCTTGAGGGAAGCGATATCTTCCAAAGGGGAAAGCAAAACAATTTGCCTCTTCTTGGAGGCATAAGCAAAAACAGCGAGGATGGACTCAATGCTCCCATCCATCAAAATCCCTGCAGTTCCTCTTTCTTTAATAGGAAATGCGCTGATTTTATGAACGAGTTCCTCGTAAGTGATAGATTGCTTTGCCTCATCTAGCCCATAAATAAAAGCGGGATCGCTTTGTTTTTGATCGAGCAATAGGGAGAGAAATGAGTCGTATCTTTTCCTTGGAGAAGCCATAAAGAAATGATAGGCGAATTGATATCGCCATATCGGTATTTTTATCCCGTATTACTTTTATTCTTAGAATAACGTCTTAAAATAAAACCAAATCTGTAAAGGAGACCATAATTCATGGACAAAAACATCAGAATCGCCATCATTGGCGGCGGCCCAGCCGGTCTTTCGGCCGGCATGTACCTTGAAAAGAAGGGATACGACAACTACGTCATTTATGAAAGAAGCGGCCGCGTCGGCGGAAAATGCTTCTCCCCGACCTTCAGCGGCAAGCGTTATGAAATGGGCGCCATCATGGGCGTTCCTTCTTATTACGCCATCTCGGACATCGAGAAATTCGCCGGTGTTGAGCATAAAGGACCGAAGCTAGTCCGCAACTACAAGTTCCCCGACGGGCGTCTTGATTATCGCTGGGACACCGCTTCCGCCATGAAGAGCCCGGCCAAGTACTTCTTCAAGCATCCAAAAGCCGCCCTTCACCTGAAGAAGCTCCAAAAGCAAATCAAGAGATTCGGCGAAATCCTCGCCACCACTTACAAAGGCTATGACGTTACCGGCCATATCGGCGTCAGCGAAGGCCGCTATGAAGGCTATGCCGTCACCCCAGGACGCGAACCGGTCTCCGGCACGAACCCCAACCTCAAGGATCTTTCGATGCCGTTTAAGGATTTCTGCGAGAAAATCGGCTGCCCGCTCGTACAAGAAGTCTGGATTCAGCCATTCACTTCCTTCGGTTATGGCTTCTTCGATGAAATCCCGGCCGCCTATGTCCTCAAATACCTCGACTTCCAGACGATGATGAACTTCGTCAAAATGAACCTTTGGACATGGGAGAACGGTACCCAGTCGATCTTCGAAGCCCTAAACGACCACTTGAAGCACCCAGCCGTCCTTAATAGCGACGTCTCCAAAGTCGTCCGCGGCGACAAGGTAACCCTCACCGTCAACGGCAAAGAAGAAGTTTTCGACAAGATCATCATCACCTGCCCGATTCAAATCGCGACGGAAAAGAACCCGCTCAACAATCCCAATGCCGTCTCCCTTGATAAGTGGCTCGATGTGAACGAGGAAGAAAAAGCGCTCTTCTCCAAGATCGATTACGAACGTTATGACACTCAGGCCTTCCAAGTCGAAGCCGACAAATACCCCGATGTCTCTTACTACATCGTCGACAACATGGTCCCGGAAAGAATGCCGCACGTCATGATTTACTACCATCGCTGGGCCAACGAGCCGGATCAGCCGATCATCAGCTACACGCTCCGCCATCATAAAACCTATAACGACGGCAAAGAGATTCCTTATGAGGGAACCGACAAGATCATCTCCGAGGACATGAAGCAACTTGGTTCCCCGATCAGGGTGGTCGATGGCAAAGAAGCCGTTCTAACCCGCTACCAAGCCTACTACTTCCCCCACGTCTATTCCGAAGATTATGCCGCGGGGTGGTATGAGAAGGTCGAAGCCATGCAAGGGAAGAACAACACCTTCTACGCCGGCGAGATCATGTCTTACGGCGACATGGACGAAACTTGCGAGTATTCGCACGATCTCGTTGAACGGTTCTTCTAATTCGCAACATAAAACGGCCTGCTTTGAGATGTACCCCTAATCCTGGACAAGTTGGTTGGATTGTATCATAAGCTTGACGTGGATGCTTCCCTGAACTTGGAAGGGGGCATCCATTTTGTTTTGCTTTTGATCCT
>CAVFEQ010000088.1:0-4068 GCA_963621535.1 Paludibacteraceae bacterium
GAGATGGGTCGGAAGCCTTCGTCGGTTCCGTACACAAAATTCTTCAGTGGCCTCTAGCGTTCCGCGAATGTAGGCGGTGTTAAAGAAAAGGAGGAACTTCCATGAAGATTTTAGCGCAAGAGTCCAGCTGGCTGGAGAGGATCGACACTGCGCTCTTCTGCGACGTCAAGAAGGAGGCCGTACCGTGTTGGACGAGCCCCGGGAATGCAGCAAAAATTGAGCAATTGATTTCAAACACCCCTATGGGAAAAGGGTTTGAAACTGCATGATGAATCCGCATTTGATAACCA
This sequence comes from Paludibacteraceae bacterium, assembly GCA_963621535.1. Classification (GTDB taxonomy): domain Bacteria; phylum Bacillota_I; class Bacilli_A; order RFN20; family CAG-826; genus Alloenteromonas. The sequence continues at coordinate 291 of CAVFEQ010000088.1, forward strand.
ACCTTTCTGAATAAGGCGATAGCGAAAGCCACTTGAGGAAGCAGTCGAAAAAACATCTCTAGTAGACGACATTATTTTTCGTTCGCGATATTTCTCGCCCTTGATGAAAGGGAATCCTTGTTAATTCTCATAATCCATAGCCTCCAAAATCAGGTATACATCTTTCTCTATCCTTCTCTTTCGCGCGTAATTAAAGAGGAAGTCCATGTCTTTGTCCTTTTTCTTTAGAAACGTCTTTAATGCCTTAAGAAAAAGCTCAGAATCGTAGTCGTTTCTCTTCCGCACCATCTCAACGACCATCTTTTCCTTGCAGAAGCAAATAACCTGGTTTCCAAACATGGTTTCAACAGCAATGTTGCCTGAAGCAAAGAGATCGATGTTGTTCTCAATATGGCATATCGCGTTGGATCCAACGCTTTCCTTTCTTACTCGATACCCTTTTGGGATCGTAAATTCGATTGATTCTGGGATTCTGTCGCTCAGGCCAAGAAGATAAAGAGAGGTCATGCCTGAATAGACGATCCTAGGATACCTTTTTTGGAATTGGTAAAGATCATCGACGGGTTCTTCTGCCTTAGCGTAGACACCGCGCCTTATTTGGATAAAGCCATTCGCGCGGACATATCTTGCAAAGGTGGCTGAGGGCACCCCGTTTGCGATTGCCTCTTTCCTCGATATGCTTCCATCTCCGTTCTCCGCCATCGCGATAAGTTTTTTGTGATTTTGATTCATACGTTACACCTTTTTCCGTTTTTAGTATAACGCTTGTATCATTTATCGCCAACGTTTTGTGCCCATTTTCGCTAGAATTCAAAAGAGCAACGCCATCAAAAGAGAAACGGAGATGGAGTGAATAAATCGTTCAAAGCAGTAATATGCGAAGGCCTCGGGTAAGGCGCAGCCCATTTGAGAGCGAGGCCTTAAGCTTGGCTGAATCCTTAGTTATACAAACACATCCGTCCACGATTCGCTTGATTTCAACTGTTTTCGGCAGTTATTTTTATAGTTGATTTCCTTAAAATTAGCCAAGGCAGTAACAGGCTCGGTAATGGCAAAAACTATTTGGCTCAAAACAAGGTTTTGACGATTTTTTATTCCTAGTTTCGACGCTGCTGGCTGATTAACATGACGGCTACGCGTTCCTTGTCCCCAAGACACGATTACGGATATTGTCGGTGCAATAGAATTTATCGGCGTATTTCTTCAAATCTTTTTCTTCCAGCTCTAATTGTTTTTGGACGAAAAAATAACGCATTGTTCAAAGAGTCTTCCTGATTCTTAAAAAATAAACCGCGAGACATTCTAAAAGAGTCAACATTTATTTCTATACCTTAGACAACAGTGCCATCGTCTTCACATGCGTAGATTGAATGCAAGGAACGGGTCTACCAGTACGAGGCACAGCGTGGAAGGAATATATCGCCTAAATCTAAAACATGCATGGTCAACTGCAAAAACGCCAAACTCTGCATGTAGGGGTTGCGCTCTTTTAATCTTTTCCTCTCTTCAAGAACATACCGACAAAGGAGCCAAAACACCAGGACAGACAAAGCCATCACATGAAGCTAAGGTATTTTTTCATTACTCCGATGATCTTTTCTTTCGTGGTGAGGCCTTTGCCGACGGATACTTTCAGATATGGTATAGGAAGCAGGTCGAAGATCTCCTTGCGGATATAGTCCTTAAAATCATCATACGTATAAAGCCCATATTTCCTGATATCCTCGTCCCTCTTGTCGGAATCATATTTGAGAGATTCGTCGTAGTCAAAGTAGTTGAACCACCCCTCGATTTCTCCTGTGATGGATAGGAGGCCATTGGTGATGACATTGAGGTGATAGACGGATACAGGCGAGTACACCCGAACTGTCCTGATTGAGACGCTTCCAGAAACCAGTCTGGTTCTTCCAAGCCTCTCACAATCAACGGTCAAGAAATCATGCCCGATGAAGTCCAAGTAATTGTCTTTGTTGATATAAACGTATTTGCCCAAGGTCAAATCGAAGAAGCCATGGTCGACGTGGATGCCGATTTGAGATCCATTGCGAAAGAAAAGGTCGAGTATCGGAGCTGTAACAATGTTGTTTTCATTCTGATGGTAATTGAAGAACAACTTTGAGACAACAAGTATTCCTTTTTCATGGTCAAAGGCTAAAAGAGAGTCATTCTTAGTTAAATTTTCGACCTTCTTCGTCTTCCCGTTTGACAAAGAGATTGTTGTCCCCTCAATTATGCAAATATCTATTCCCGAATCATGAAGTATAAAGAACTCAACTGTCGTTACCTTATTCGTCGTATCTGTGATGGTGCATTTAAGGACAGCTCCGTCAGGGTCTGCGTTTGTGTAGCCGTCCCACTTTACCGTAACGCTCAGCGATCCATCATCATCTAAAGTAGTAGTAACTTTATTGCCATCATAGTCCAACATGTAGTTCTTTGTTGTGCCGCTGAAACTCCAAACAACTTTAGTTATTAGGGCGTTCTCCGGGCCATATTTCACAGAAAATTTCGTGGTTCCGTTATTGCTCGTATATTTTCCGCTGTAGTTCCACGTAGGATACTTGTCCGTCTTATAATCTCCAGGCCTAGTCATATCGCTTGAGTAAGCGGTCGTGCTTTTTGAACTGTTCCCCGACTCATCAACTATCCATGCCTCTTCCACGCCAACTCTAGAAGAATCCTCAATTACACTTGTCGAGTACGTTGCAGTTTTCCCACCGCACGATGCCGTGATTATAACGTCGCCCAACGACACTCCAGTGACCTTGCCGTTTTGATCGACAGTAGCAATGGAGACATCGGAAGATGACCAGGTGACGCTTTTATCGTAGACCTTAGCCGCGTCTACAACATCGGCGGTCAGGAAGATATCCCCTCCCACAAACAGAGGGTCTTTTCCATCGACCTTCGCAGTCAATGACCTAATCGAAATGCTTTGCGCCTCAAACTCATTGATTCCCTCGTTGTTCGAGGAAATGCTTACCTCGCTATCTATGACGCATAGAATAAGATCATTCTCGCTTGAGAATTGGTTACCTAACGAATATTTCACTAAGTTAGAATAATTCCCATTGCTATTTTTGGAGGCCTTCTTTATGTTGCTGATATTTGCTAAAGGAAGGACGCTGCAATTTGAGTAGTCATCAGAAAAGATAACGCCTTGCGCACCTTCAAAAACTGTGCTTTCCCCGTTTGCCGAAAAGGCAAAATTCGGATTATACGTATTTTTAGAAGAATCAGGGTCTACAAAAACATTCACCCCCACAAAAACCTTCTTCTTCGTCAAATAAGAAACAGGAACAATTCTTTTTCTCTCAGTTAGGCAAAGATAATCCTTGGTCACATATTGGAGACCGGACTGCTTTTGATTCCATCCTTCCTTTATGCTTACAGCATCGCTTGTAGATGTGATTTGGCTCTCCGCATCACAATAAATCACGCCACCAAGATTGTTCATCGAAACAGTGGAAGTTCCCTCGACAAGAAAAGTTGCTCCGCTCTTTAGTGGATAGGACATCCCAGCACTCCAAACAATGCCTTCACGTTGCCCTTGGCTACCATCCACAAAGGCGGAAAGAGAAATAAAATCGCTCCCATTAAGTTTGCAGCCATCTTTTATCGTAAAAGAAGACCCTGGCAATAGTTTGACTTTTTGCGACAAAGTGTCGAAGGTGGCATTTTCTTGTTTCTCATCCTTGGAAAGGGTGATGTTCATCCCATAATTTTGAGTTTCCCCATTTTACGATGAAAAACGTCCTCGCTTTTTGCTTTTTTGGCG
>CAVFEQ010000089.1:0-4020 GCA_963621535.1 Paludibacteraceae bacterium
GGTATTCGTGGGAATCGTAGCCGCGGTCGAAGGTGACGGTGCAGAGGCTTTTGTCAGGCATGTGCTCGAAGGCCCTGGCGATCCCTTTCTCGGTCTCGTGGGAAAGCGATTCGTACCCTTCTTGCGACGTCGAGTAGAGGCTGAGCGACAGAGGGGCGACCGTGCCGTCATGGCAGTAGCCGACGACCCCCGTGACGTGGTAGCCCTTCTCCCTCGGCCGGCCCTCTTTGGAGCCGTCGTGGACGAGGCCGAGGCGCTCAAAGGCGGCGCCGTACGGTTTTATGACGTCCGACTCGTCGACGTCGATCTGGTATGGAAGGTCCATGAGCTCCCTCACCGAGAACCCGGCCACGTTGGAGGCGAGCCGGGAGAGGTTGGCCGAGGAGTAATTGAGAAGGAGCCTGTTCTCGGTCACTTTCAGGCGCGAGCCCTCGCAGAGGGCCCTCGCCTGCTCAGACACCAGCGGCGACCCCGACTTGAGCAGGCCGTAGCAGGCGTCGGCGACGAACTTCCTCTCCGGGATCGAAAGCCCCGGGAACATGTGCTCCTCGAGGAATCCGGAAAGCGCGCGTTTCAAATCGCGCGCGGCGTTGCTAAAATACGACATCGGAGGGCTCCTCTTGGCTGTTCTGCCGGCGAATCATGGCGTGATTCCGGTAAATTCTCCCAAAAGGCCCTCCTTTCTTCAAGGAAGCGGCTCCAAATCGGAACTTTTATCTTTGATAAAAGTCAATTTGTCAAAAAATCGTGGAAGTCAATAAATAAAATCACCATCTGCCAAATTTAGTCCATTCGGATTTGGGCTAAGAGGAGAATTTGCTCTATCATTAACTCCGTCACTTCAGCTAGGAGATTTATATGAAAGGCATTATCCTCGGGGGCGGCAATGGCTCTCGCCTATACCCAAGTACCTCGGTTACGAATAAATTGTTGGTTCCTGTTTATGACAAACCCCTTGTTTTCTATCCTCTTTCCATTCTGATGGAAGCGGGCATTGATGACGTCATGATCATCTCCAATGAACGGGATCAGGACCGTTTTAAGATGCTTTTTGGCGATGGAAGCGAGTTTGGCATCCATGTTTCATACGGCGTCCAAGAAATCCCTACCGGAATCGTCTCCGCTTTCCTTATCGGCGCGGATTTCATCGGCAATGAACCTTGCGCGCTGGTTTTGGGAGACAATATTTTCCACGGAGAGAAGTTCAATGCCTCTTTGCCAAATGCTTTGAAACGCGCAGAAGGCGGATTGGCCACTCTCTATGGCTATGAGGTGGATGACCCAGAGCGCTTTGGCGTGGTTGAGCTTGATGAGGACAACAACGCCTTGTCCATTGAAGAGAAGCCGAAGAACCCTAAGTCAAATTATGCCGTCACGGGCCTATATTTTTATCCAAATGACGTCGTAAGCATGGCTAAGCAAGTAAAGCCAAGCGCCCGCGGGGAATACGAAATAACGGATTTGAACAACCTCTATTTGAAGCAAGGGAGGGTCAAAGTTGAAAAGATGGGTAAGGAGACCCTTTGGCTCGACGCGGGGACATTCGATTCCTTGCTGGAAGCTTCTTCTTCCATCAAAGACGCTCAAAAGACGGGGCCGATTGCTTTCCCTGAACTCATTGCTTATCGCAAAGGCTGGCTTTCGAAAGAAAAAGTGGAAGCCAGAGGTGAATTAATGGCGAAAAATAGCTATGGGTCCACGATTTTGAGCTTTCTTAAGAACAGCTGATTGCTTTGCCTTTGATTTTGAGTTTAGTTTGAATGGAGATTGAACAGCAGGAAAACAACCGTTTCTATCATCTCTCTTTTTGGTGGTTCTTTTTGGTGTCCGTCGCCGTTGGCGTCTTAACTGAGGGCATCGCCTTTTTCGAAGGATGGGGCGTTTGGTTTGAGACTTGGGGCTATTTCTTGATGTGCGGAATCGCCTTCCTTCTTTGCCTCTCTTACTGCGTTTTCGCTCATCTTCATTTCCATGTGAAGCCTGCCTGGATTTTTCTGGCTCTCTTTTTGCTGCTTTTTGTCGGGAACACGGTTGCTATTTTGTGTTTCCCAGAAACTTCGATTTTGAGCAGTTCTTCTAATCCTTCTGAAGAAACAATTTATGTTTTGGAAGGCATAGACCGGGTTCGTTATTGCCTTTCTTTTGGCGTTGTCTGCTTTTATTTCTACATTTTTTGGGCGATTGCCCCCAAATGCTTGAGAAATTCCAGAGTGTGTCTAGTTATCCTTGTCGGGGTTATTTTGCTCTGCTGGGCTTCGATGATTTATTCTTGGGTTACCGAATGGGAGAAATACACTCGCTATTTCGATCCTAACGTAGAAACTTTTTACGATTCCAATGTTTCTAGTTTTTGCGGCAATCGCAACGTCTTCGGCGCGATTCTTCTTTTCGGAATCGTGTCTTTGGGCATTTTACAAAGCCGCAGGCACTGCTGGATCCATTACGTCATGATGGCCGTGTTTGCCGCTGAGGAAGTTTTTATCTTTTCAAAGACGTGTTTGATTATTCTGGCTTTTTATCTTCCGGCTTTTGGCATATATCGTTTTCTGACCGTGGTTCGTTACCAACCGATTCGTTCCTGCGTCTGTTTGTCTATTGCCCTCAACGTCTGCATCGCCATTGGCGCTATTTGGATTGCTTCCGTTAACCTTTGGGATGGAACCTTCTTTGAGAAGCTTGGCGAAATGCTGATGGGAACCATTTTCACAAACCAGCATGAGACGATGGATGCCAGAAAGGACATATGGGCGTTCATGGTCGGGCAATTGAACAGTCCTTTGCGCATTGTTTTTGGTCTTGGAGAAGGCAACATGCAATGGCTTCTTGGCTCTTGCGACTCGAACGGCGGGTTTGGATTCATCCACAATGGTTTTTTGTCCCAACTCGTTACAGGCGGAGTGCTCCGTTCCCTGATTTACCTGATTCTTATCGGCTACGTCATCTATTTATACGTTCGTGGCTATATCCGCCATCGTAGGGGGACTACCGCTTTCTTACTCGGTTTCCTTGCCATGAATGTGCACGCTTTGACTGAGACGACCTCTTTCCTTGAAACCGACGGCAAGGGAATCTTGTTGTCTTTTGTTCTCATCTTGCCTTTCTTGATTGAGCAAAGAAAAGCCGTTTCCGAGAAAGAGACTGCGCAGCCTAGGGAAGTCCAACGCTTGGCTAGACCTTTTTGCTATGCTTTTTTAGGAGCTTCTTTCCTTCCTTTAGCTGTTTGCGTGCTTTTGTATATAGCGCGCATTAATGAGTGGCGTTTGATTTCGGTTTTCGTTGCTTTTGGCTGCGTCATTATCTTGATCCCTTTGGTTTTAGTTCTTTCGTGCTTAATCGAAAAGAAGCGCTTTTTGCGGGGTTATTTTTTGCTTTGCGGGGTTTTTATGCTGCTATCAGGTGGCTGCTTCACTCTTGCTTATTTCTTGCCCGCGGTTCAGATAGCCTCGAATATCGCTCTTCTATCGACCTTTTGTCTTGTCTGTTATGTTCTTAGCGTGGCTGCCTGCCGCCGCTTGCTTGATCTTTCTGTCCTTAGAGAAAGGCAAGAAAAGATTGAAGATTATTTCGCGACCCATTCCCCGCGCTGGTTTACCAAAGGCCAAAGAAGAGAGGACCGCTATTTCAGCAAACAATAATCGTTGTTCTGCCCCTATGTTTTTGATGCGCGGATAGTCGCAAAATGATATTGTCTTCTCCGTTATGGTTTTGGCGGGGGCAAAGTCGGGGATCATCTTCACAATCATCACGCTGGCGGTGACTGTTTTGGTGTTTGTTCTTGCTAAAGTCGCCTCGGCGGTAAAAAGAGGGGGTGGCTTTGACGTCGTGTTGAAGCCCATAGGCTTATTGGACTCGCACGAGCTCCGCTTCAATCTCTCTTTCGAGAACGGGTCGAAAAAAGATCGTTCTCTCAACGATTTGTCCTTGGCTTATATCCTTGATTCTCGGAAACGTGACGATGAAATCTTGTCATCATCCGTAGAAAATGCTGATTTCACGGGATTTTTTGCCATTTCCTGATTG
>CAVFEQ010000090.1:0-3859 GCA_963621535.1 Paludibacteraceae bacterium
GGCCAGGTTTCAGATAGGCTTCACGCTTCCGGGTCTCGAAGAGGATGCCGGATTTGTTGACGCCTCTTTTGAAACGGCGAAGCGCGTCATCGATGGTTTCGTTCTCGCGAACGACGACTTTCACTGACATTCGGTTCTCACTTCCTTTCCGGACGTGGCTAAATTTACCCTTACTCAGGGCAAATAGCAAACATTTTTAGGCGATTTTGGCCTTTTCTTGCATGATTGCAACCGAAGCGCTCGCCCCGATGCGCGTGGCCCCGGCTTTTAGAAGGGCCTCTACCTCTTCGTAATGATGGATTCCCCCGCTGGCTTTGACTCCGATTTCTGGGCCGACGGCCTCAGCCATGATGGCGACGTCTTCAGGCTTGGCCCCGCCTTTAGAGAAGCCCGTCGAGGTCTTCACGAAGTCGCAGCCGCCCTTCTTGCAGGCGATAGAGCAGAGACGGATCTCCTCTTTGCTTAGCAAGCAGGTCTCGAGGATGACCTTCAAAACAAGTCCGCCCACCGCTTCTTTTAAGGCCCTGACTTCCTTCTCAATCAGGTCATAACGCCCTTCTTTGGCCCAGGAGATGTTCTGGACCATGTCGATTTCCTTCGCCCCGTCGGCGATGGCTTCTTTAGCCTCCGCCACTTTGATGGGGGTCGTGTTCGCCCCCAAAGGGAAGCCGATGACGGTGCAGACGTTGACCGAAGTGCCTCCTAGTTCTTTCTTAGCAAGCGCGACGAAGTCCGGATTGACGCAGACGGAAGCAAAATCGTATTCCCTAGCCTCCGCGCAGAGCGTCTTGATCTGCTCCGAGGTGGCCTCGGGCTTTAAAAGGGTGTGGTCGAAAAGTTTGTTGAATTCCATTGTTGTAACCTCGTTTAGGATTATGGGAGCCATGAAGGCAAAAAGAAAGACCCAAGGAAGGGTTTCCCTTGGGTCAAATGGGCTTTATTCGCCTTTCTTGTTGATGTGCAAGACTTCCTTGCCATCGTAATAGCCGCATTCGGGGCAAACGCGGTGAGAACGGATCATCGCGCCGCAATGGGGGCAAGCGACCAAGCCGGTCACTTCGAGCTTGAAGTGGGAACGGCGCATTCTTTTACGGGTTTTGCTAATTCTTCTCTGTGGGACTGCCATAGGGGATCTCCTTTCGTTTCCGCGGCAAATTATACGAGGGGAGAGGCAGGAAACAAGGAAAAAAGTGATACGATGTCAAAAAATAAGCGAATTAATCGCCTGCCACCGAAGGTTCGTAGATGATATCTTCAATCTCCCCGTGCTTTGGTTTCTTACTAGGGACAGCGAAGAGGAGATAATTGGAACTATGCCCTTTGGCTAGGCCTTTCTCAGGAGAGTAATCCTCGAAAAGCACGGGCATCTTCTTGCCATAGAAAGTTTCCTCATATTCTTTCCTGAGTTTGGAAGAAAGAGATAAAAGCTCGGCGACGCGGGCTTTTTTTACATGGGGGTCGGTGTCTTTTAGGGTTGCGGCGTAGGTGCCAGGACGAGGCGAGAAAGGGAAGACATGGATCTCCGCGAAGCGCGCTTTCTCGCAGAAAGAGAGTGTTTCACGCCACTCTTCCTCGCTTTCAAGAGGGAATCCGGCGATGACGTCGGTCGTGATCGCGATCCCTGGTCTAGCGAGGCGGATGGCCTCTAGCTTAGACAAGAAAGCGTCGGTGTCGTATTTCCTTTTCATGCGTTGGAGGACGCTGCTGCTGCCGGATTGAAGGGGGATATGAAGATGGGAGGCGATGTTGGCCCTGCTTTTTAGCAACTCCAAGAGTTTCTCGTCGATCTCGCTTTCCTCAATCGAGGAGATGCGCAGGCGATAAAGGTCAGGACAGGAGTCGAGAATATCCTCAATAAGGTCAGAGAAGCGATAAGAGCCATCAGCGAGATCTTTGCCGTATCCTCCGATGTGGATCCCGGTGATGACGATTTCTTTATACCCTCTGTTCACGAGGCTCTCGGCCTCGGCGATGACTTCTCTTGGCTCCCGTGAACGCGAGTTGCCGCGCAAAAAAGGAATGAAGCAATAGGAGCAGAAATTGTCGCAGCCGTCTTGGATTTTCAAATAGGCGCGCGCGTTTTCGCAGAAGGAATTGGCGCCAAGCTCCTCATAGTCTTCTTTCCGCACGCTTTTTTTCACGTCGATGATCTTCTGCCCATCTTGCGCGAACCTCTCTATATAAGCAGGGATCTGGGAGCGCTCCGCGGAGCCAAGCACGATATCCGCGCCAAGCGATGCGGTTTGCTCGGCGTGGGTCTGCGAATAGCAGCCCATGACGACGATGGTGGCGTGCGGGTTGTTTCGCCGATAGGAAGAGATGTGCTGACGCGATTTCTGATCGGCTTTGGAGGTGACTGAGCAGGTGTTCAAAATGATGACGTCGGCCTCTTCTTCGCCTTCGCATTCCTCATATCCAAATTTCTTTAAGCAAGTCCCCACCCCGGCGTTCTCATAGGAGTTGACCTTGCAGCCAAGGCTATGCAAAAAATATTTCTTCATTTTTCGGCACAGTCCTTTTCAATCTTGGAGAAAACAACGACCTCATCGTAATTAATCTTATAAATCAATCTACTAGAAATTAACTTATTTTCAACTAAATATCTCTTAAGTTCTTCAACGTCGCCTTGATAATAGGCCTCCACTACAGGCTGGACTCTCTCCATCATGTGGTTACGGTTTTGCTCCTTCAGATAACGGTCGAAAAGACAGCATTGGCAGTCTAGCCTCCCCTGCTTGTTCACAAAATAAAGGGAGAAGGAATCATAGTCATAGAAGGCACTCCCCTCCTCGGTTTTCTTCACCCGCACAAGCTTCGTGAAAGGCGATTCGAAAAGGTCGTCCCCATAATAATCAAAGGGATCGATGAGGATCGAATCAAAGTTCTTCAAAAGACGCTTATAAGGCGAGGAGACGAGCTTCAGCCAATCCTTCGCGTAAAGCCGGTTGATGCTTTTGGAGAAGAAAGGGATGTAGATTCTCTCCCCTTCGTGGAGGTGATAGGGAAGCTTGCTTAGAATCGGGTCCATCGTCTCTTTATAGACCTGGAGCTTCTCCTCTTCCCCTAGGCCGACGCTTTTGACTTTGGCTACCCTAACTCCCTCATCGATGACTTGCTTCGCCTGAAGGGAGCGAAGCACGATATTAGCCCGCTCAATCTGGAAGGGAGAGTCGGCTTTGCGGTAAAAAGAGAAGATGGGATAATCGGCCAAAGCGCCGGCATTATTGAGGAAAAAAGCCATTTCGTCGCTGCGCTGGAAATGCGTTTTCCTTTGCTTTTTCTCCAAGGTGAGGAAAAGGTCCATTTAACGGAGATACTCCCCTTCCGCGTCTTTTAGAGGCGCTTTTTTGCTGAGCAAGAACCCGTGAATCAAATCGAAAAGGATGAAAGCGAAGAAAAGGATGAGATAAATCCAAAAGGACTGCCAAAGCAAGAAGAAGATAAGGCTCCCCGCTCCTCCGAATAGCAAAAGGAAAACAAGGAGAAAGGCGATCCCTCTTTTGTAGAAGCCGGCGTAGAAATCATGGGCGCCAACGAAGCCTAAAGCCATGCACAAGGCCAGATAAACCTTCATGGATTTCGACTTGTAAAGCTCATAATTCCCCGTGATCGGGTCGATGGAGGAGGTGACGTCTTTGGTCGCGTAGTCGGATTCGATGGGGTCTTTCTCCCCACAATAAGGGCAGACGTCGTTATCGAGTCTGGAGATTTCTTTGTGACAGGATTTGCAATAAGGCATAAGGCAAAAGGAATTATAGACCACTCCCGCGGAGTGGAGAATTAGAAAAGCCCAATCGAATCCTCAATGTTAAATAAAAAACTCATCTCCAAAATCCACGACTCCAAAAACCCATCTCCA
>CAVFEQ010000091.1:0-3803 GCA_963621535.1 Paludibacteraceae bacterium
GTCTTTGTCGACTATGAATTTGCCGTCGTACGGATAGGCTTTGTAAAGCTCCTTGGCGACGTAGGAAAGCTGCCTCTGCTCGACCGTCAATGGCGCTCCTTTGAAGATGCCGTTGTCGCCGCATCTGAATTTGCCCGCTTGATTGCCGGTCAAATGAGGATCCTGCGGGACTTCGACATAGTCGACCAGAACATTTCCGGCGATTCTATGAACCGCGTCTTCAACATCTTTATTCTTTAGATGAACCGTGGTTTCGGCGATGATGTGGCAAACGCCATGGCCGAGCAGAACCTCGACGGCGATTTTGGGATTGAAATCCTTTTTGTAAGCCAGATCGACCAACGCCCCCGCGATTCTGTCCGCGAGTTTGTCGGGATGGCTCGGATTGACTTTCTCGAACATTCACGAAGCCTCCTCTTGGAACTTCAAGGATATGTGGTTCTTCTTGAATGGCTCTTTGGTTCTTTTGATATCGACGTTTCTGTTGACGTCGTCGAAATAGACGCCTTTCGTCCTGATGATGTGGATGATATTGTTGACCTTCTTTATCAGAACCTTGTAAAAGCAGACGTCCACCTTCGCGTCATGATCGGTCGGATCGGCCTTCGCTTTTCCTTTGGCTTCCGCATAGGTTTCGATGAAGCTTTCTTTGGCTTTGATGATCTCATCCAGGTCATCGATTCCGAATGAGCATCTTTCCGTGATGATCGTTCTCGTTTCTTTGATCATATAAATCCTTTCTGCAATGAAAAACAGGACTATGTCCTGCTCTTCGGCGTTTTGTGGTTGCGCGCCCGTTATCTACCCCGAGATTTTCCAGGCGGTGTAAACGGTCAGGTACCCGCAATCCCAGGTGTCGTAGAGGAATCCGTCGATGACCGTCGTCACGTGGCCCCTGACGGAAACAATGTAGGTTCCTTTCGGATGCTCCCTTAGGAAATCGCGAACCTTGGTTCTTTCCTGCCCCGATACGCCCTTGAATATCAGGCGCTCATAGTTTTTGAGGTAGTCGTACAGGAATTTCCTGTCTTTGTAGGAAGGATAGCCGAGTTCTCGTTTGGCCCGATTCAGCTCTCTTCTGGTTTCCAGATAGTCTTTCTTGAAGGCCGTCGAGACCGCCCTGACGACGCAGTCCTTGACTTCCAGCCCTTTTGGATGGGCGTTGAATTTGATGAAGTTCTTAGTTCTTGTTTCCATTTTTCGTCTTCTTTCCGCCGATTACCTCAATTCTCTCTATGGTCCCGTTTTCGAATAAAGCCAGAGCGTATTCGTTGGCTTTCCTTTCGCTCCAGCCCAATGACTTAACATAGTATTCGATCAGCTTTTCCATTCCTTCCGCGCTGGTCTTGGACCTTTTGCAGGTTTCCAATAATTCTTTTGAAAGAGCCATGTCATTCGCCCTCCAATAAGACAAGAGGAACCGCGCTCGCATATCGCGCGTAGCCGCTTCCTTCCGAATTGACCAGGATGCGATGCCACACTTCGTTTTCGTCGACGAACATCATCCCTTCGTTTTCTTCGATGAAGCCGTAATCGTCCAAGGGATTGCGGATGAAGCGAGCGAACAGATCGGCGTCGATTTCCACCGCTTTCTCGATCGTGAATTCGTCTTGCGGCATCGGTTCCTTCGGTTCGGGCTTTCCGATGAATGTCGTTTTCATCGTTCGCCCTCCCAAGGGGCGTTGAACCATTCGACCAATTCTTTGGAGCTGTCCGTCTCGAACAATGGGTCTTGGCTGAATTCCTCGCCATGGCGTCTTCTCCCGAATACCGCATAGCGTTTCCTGTTCCAGCGGCAGCTTATCTGAACCGTGAATTGGACTTCCCCGTCTTCCAGGCTCGCGAATCTGAAATCGTCGTAAAGCGGCCCGTTCAGCGGGCAGTTGTTTTTGAACCACACGTAATTCCTGTCCAGGTCTATCTTGCCTTTGCCGTTAATCTTTACGATGATGTTTCCCATTCTTGCGGTTTTGGCTTTGAGGGATGAGTCTTTGCAGAACCAATCCCACCAGCCGGCTTTGATTTGGGTCTTAGCGTCGGGGCTTTCGTATTGCCCCGCCATGAAGTTGATCGACCATTCCCTGATTGTTGTTTTGCTTTCCATTCCCTTACTCCTCCGCCTCGTCCAGCCTGTCTTCGGCCTCTTGTGCCGAGCTTACCGCCTCTTCGATCGCTGAGGCCGCGTTGTCTAGCCATTCTTGCCTTTCCTCTTGAAGGCTCGTTAATTCGCCCCTGTTTTCGTAGGGCTCGATTTCGCTCGATTCGCTTTCGAGGTCGCTTTGCAGATCCTCCAGCTCGAGCCTGATGTCGCTTAGCCTTTCCCTTAGGGCCGCTATGCGCTTCTTGAATTGCGTTTTCGTGAAATTCGCCATGCCTTTGACCTCCTTCTTTGGTCATTAGCATATTCGCTCTATAGAGGGGTTATATCAACTTGATAAGACGTTATTTTAATAATACTTTGTATTATTAATTTTGCTTGGAGGCGACGTCGCGGAAGCCATCGATCCCAACTAGCGGGACAGTCTTCCCGCCGCGCGACAAATAGCAATCCTGGAGGCTTCCCTTCGATCTGATGTATCGCTTGACGATCACGTCGGCGTATTTCTCGTCCAGCTCCATTGAGCAGCTTATCCTTCCCGCCTGCTCGGAAGCGATGAGGGTCGAGCCCGAGCCGCCGAACAGATCCAGGACCAGCCCTCCTTTCAAAGATGAGTTGTTGATGGCTTTCCCGACGAGCTCCAACGGCTTCATGGTCGGATGGAGATCGTTGTGCTTCGGCTTATCGTAATTCCAGACCGTCGATTGGGAGCGGTCGTCTACGAAGTAATGCCCCTTCCCCTCTTTCCAGCCATAAAGGATTGGCTCGTGCTGCCATTGGTAATCTTGCCTTCCCATAGTGAATGAGTTTTTAGCCCAGATTAAGCATTGTGCTAATTTGAAACCAGCTTCTTTAAAAGCAGATCTAAAATTAAGTCCTTCGCTATCTGCATGGCAGACATAAATCGGAGAGCCTTCTTTCATTGAATTAAATAAGTTCTTAAATACTAGAAATAAGAAATCATGAAATTCAGCATCGCCCATATCATCGTTTTGGATCGATTGGCCGTCGCTCCCCTCGTAATTGACGTTATAAGGTGGATCGGTGAAGACCATGTCGGCTTTCCTTCCGTCCAGCAATCGCCCTACCTGTTCGGGATCGGTCGAATCGCCGCACATGACCCTATGCTTGCCCAAAAGGTAAATATCTCCTTGAATCGAATAAGGTTCATCGCTTAGGTATTGGCCTTCATCAAAATCATCATCTATAACTTCTACTTCTTCTGAAGCAAATACATCGTTGAATCCGAAGTCAGTCATTAGACAGTCTAAATCGGCCCAATTGATGTTTTTGAGTTCCTCTTCAAGTTTGGCTTTATCCCATTTAGAGATTTCACCGGTTTTGTTATCAACTAGTCTTAATGCATTAGCCTGGTCTTCACTTAGATCATCCGCTACTATCACAGGTACATGCGTTAATCCTAATTTAATAGAAGCTTTAAGTCTCGTGTGACCAGCAATAATCACATAGTTCTTATCAACAATAATTGGATTCTTAAATCCGAATTTTTGAATTGAATTTGCTACTTCATCAACCGCATCATCATTTTTTCTAGGATTATTCTCATAAGGTATAACCTTATTTATTTCCACCATTAGAACTTCCATCACTCCATTCCTCCTTATCTAGTTTTGCCATTAATTTATTAAAATCTTTATTCCATTCAGGACCATAGAACATTTCAAGTAGATAAATACCAACCGCT
>CAVFEQ010000092.1:0-3790 GCA_963621535.1 Paludibacteraceae bacterium
GGATTCTGGAGGCAATGGATTATGAGGATTAACAGGGATTCGCTCTCCGCGAGGGCGGAAAACATCGCGAAGGAGAAAGGCGTCAGCGCGAACGTCGTCAGCTCCATCGGCCGATTGATCGAAATCGTTGTTTGATTAGATCTGAGACAAGGAGGATGCGTTCCTCCTTTTTAAATTGCGTACAAAATAAATAAGTCGGCACCTTTCTTTTACTGACTCGCAAAAAAGCCCTGTCACCAGCGGAGGAAATTTCCGATTTTAGGCATCATGTGGGATAGGGCGGCATTCACGAATAACACTCATCAAACTACTACCGTAAAGAGCAGATACATCTGATGGCTTTTTTTGGTAGTCATATCTACTATAGCATCGAGTATGAAGTGAACTCGCATCAAGTCTTTCAGATTCCTAGATTCAACTTTTTTTTGGGTTTACTTTAATCATATTTTGAAATTTGGAAAGAGCAACCTTGAGAAATGAAAGTGATAATTTCTTTTTCGTTATTTTCGTTCTTCTTTTCGAAATCGCATTTGATTTCATCCAATGGTAATTGAATGAAATTATTACGATTATTAAGATCAGCTTCTTGTTTTTTTAATCTCATATATTTTTGCCTTAAATAAGAAATATGATCATAATTTTAGCCAAATAATTTTGGGGTTTCTATAATGCTTTGTAGATATGAGTGATCGACAATCTTTTGTTGTTCCTCTGTAAGTTCTTTAATCATAAATATAACCTCCGTTATGAGGTTAACAAAAAAGGGCGGTATTAGCGCTACCACCCCAATTGACGTTTACCTTAAAACGTCTGAAAAAGTAAGGAAAAGTCCCTTATTTTTAATTAATGTTTCATTGATATAAAATGTAAGTTTTGCTACACTATGTAAGATTTTAGAAAGAAAATATGGAATTCTCAGAACAGCTACTTTACATTCGTTCTAAAAACAATCTTTCACAAGCTGCTCTTGCTTATTTTGCTTCATCAAAAAATCACAGGATTCATCAATTATTTCAGCTCTTCGGAATAATCATCGAAATCATCGATAATTTTATATTTTTTTGAGTATTCTTTCTCAACTAAGGAACGAAACTCATTTAATTTATCAACAAATTTTTGACATTTTTCTTTCGATGAAAAACCTTTGTAGGAGAATTCGTGAACGTCGTTTACAAAAGCAGCCATGTATTCTTTAGTGATGATTGTTTTTAATTCATCTAGACGCTGACTTGGAGGATCTTCTTCGGGAAAATCATTTTCCGTTAAGACATCCTTTTTCTCATAAGTCCAAATCGGATAACAACCATATTCAAGCATCAATTTAAGTATTTTCATTTTATTTTTTCTCCTTCCACTTATTGATGAGATGAATTCCAACTATATAACCATTGTCACTTATCGTAATTGCTAAATGAACAATTCGCTTATTAAATGTGGTCTCATATACAGGTCTATCCACGCCGCTTATGCCAACGATTTTCGCTTCTTCAACAGCTTTTTTAATCAGTTCTGGTATCCGATTTATTGATATTCTATTCTTTTTTAACTCTGAAGCGTGTTTCTCAATTATATGTTTCAACCCAGAAGGCTTCGATGACTCCGACTTTGATTTACCTTTTTCTAACCATCTTATTTTACCATCTTTATCTTTTGTTATAAAAACAACATCTTCTTCTGTTATTTTATTATGCGATCACACACCCAACCTGGTAAACCGATTTTTGCCTAAAAAATGGAGGGACAAAAACATGAGGGTATAGTTTGATTGAAACGTCAAAAAACTCGAAAATCGTTATCACATCAATAAAAAATAGTTTTAGAAAATTTCGATATTTGTTAGGAATTAAAGGGAGATAACACATAAATAGACATGAATCATTGATAATTAGCGATACATCGGTTACACTAATAAATGAAAAAGGTGATACGAATGAATCGAAATTACAACATACTTGAAAAGATGATAGAGACAGGGGATGGAAGCATATCCAGAAAAGATGCAATCGCGGACGGCATTCCGCCTACGGCCTTCGCTAGGTACGTCAGCTCCAATCATCTTGTCAGGATAAGACGTGGCGTGTACGCGAAGGACGGAGCTGTCGACGAACTCTTCCAACTGCAGAGAAGGTATCCGAGGATCGTGTATTCAGGAATGACTGCACTTTATCTACTTGGGCTGACTGACAGGATTCCTGATTCGATTGAGTTTACAATCCCAAAGGGATGCCGCGTGAGGAAGGAAAGCATAGGATCCAACTTCATCTGTCACATTGAAAACAACAAAGAGCTGTTTGGCTTAGGAAATGTCAGTGCTGAAACAATGTTCGGGAATAGCGTGACATGCTTCTCTAAGGAGAAGATGGTCGTGGAGATGATAAGGAAGAGGGACGATTACGATTCTGAGCTGTTCCTCAAGGCGGTGAAGACGTTCCTGAAGGGGAAGGACAAGGACATGGACCTTCTTTTCAAATACGCGAATATGAGGAAGATGGAAGAAAAAGTGTATCGGATTCTGGAGGCAATGGATTATGAGGATTAACAGGGATTCGCTCTCCGCGAGGGTGGGAAGCATCGCGAAGGAGAAAGGCATCAGCGCAAACGTCGTCTACTCCAGGTATTTCTTCGACTGCTTCCTGAAGAGGCTTTCTGTTTCTTCTTATGCGGAAAAATTCGTGCTCAAGGGTGGCCTGTTTTTGTCTTCCGTTCTTGGCATCGAGAACAGGGCCACGATGGACATCGACTTCATCGTCAGGAGAATCCGCATGGAGCAAGAGACAATCGTCGACATCATGAAGGAAATCTGCGAAGAGGACGCAGACGACAACGTCTCTTTCCGATACATCGGCGATTCAGAAATCAAGAAGGATGACATCTATGGCGGATTTAGCATCTCCATCGAGGGAAGGCTCGAGAACATCAGGCAAAGGTTCGACATTGATCTTGCTACAGCTGACGCCGTGTACCCATCGGATCAGAATTACGAATACAGATGCCTTGTCACGGGCGAGACGCTCCATCTCAAAAGTTATTCACTCGAGAGTGTCGTAGCCGAGAAGATGCAGACGTTTCTTCTTAAAGGTGCTCTCAACAGCAGGTCAAAGGATTTGTACGATCTTTACGTTTTGGAGAGGATTGTCGAGAAGAACGTTACGGCCTTGAAGGAGGCCTTTAAGGAAACATGCCGATGCCGAAAATTCGAAATCGACAAGGAAAAGGCGCTGGGAACGCTTGAATCCGTCTTGTCGAGTTCCATGCAGAGAAAATTATGGGAGGCTTATTCGAGAAAGACAAGCTACGCAAAAGGAATCGCCTTCGATTATGTCATTGCTTCAATCGTCCGATTGATCGAAATCGTTATTTGATTAGATTTGAGATAAGGTGGATGTTTAGAAATCTAAATGAAGTGAACCTTCAAGTCTTTCCGATTCCTTAGTCCAACTTTTGGGGTTCACTTCACAAGATAAAATAGGATAGTTTTTTTGTTTGTTTCTTTTATGATAATTTCTACATAATTTATGTAAATTGGTTACAAAATAGTTTTTATTGATGTATTATCAATTATATTTCTCGTCACAAAGAAAATCGATAATACCTACATGTTCAATTCCATTTTTATCAATATAAGGTAAATATAAATCACCTTCAACTATGATTTTTCTAAACGAATCATCTATTCTAAGAAAAGAGTTGGATTCTTGTTGAAGTTTCTCTTCATCATAGATTTTATAGGCAGATTGGACGTATATTTTTTGATTACCTGATGTTGCAATAAAATCTATTTCGTATTGTT
>CAVFEQ010000093.1:0-3685 GCA_963621535.1 Paludibacteraceae bacterium
TCGGAAGGGGCCAAAACAACGTCATTTTATGTACATTACTTTGTCATCTAACCCATTTTTGTTGTTATATTGCAATTGGTTTACGCTCCAATGTGTTCTGTCCCCTTTCATGATGGCCTCAAGAAAAAAAGGACGTTTTAGTTTCAAGAAACAAACAAGTCTTATCAATATTCACCCGATCTTTAGACTACTAACTTCTTCAATAAAGCCGCAAAACCGGCTTATTTTACCGTTTTGCGCAGTTTTTCATTAGCGAAAAACTAAACCCGCCAAACAAATAAGCTATATCTATTAATGAAAGTCGGCTTGCTTTGAAATAAAATTTCACCACATGAAAATCTTAGTAACCGGTGCAAACGGCTTCATTGGAAAAAACCTAGCCTGCAGATTGAAGGAAAAAGGGCACGAGGTGTTTGCTTACGACAGGGAAAACACGCGCGAGGAGTTGAAGGCTTACATTGACGAGGCGGATTTCATTGTCCATCTCGCCGGAATCAACCGCCCCATAAAAGAAGAGGAGTTTTTAGATGGGAACGTGAACTTCACCAAAATCTTGTTGGATGAACTGAAGACGAGCGGCAAAAAGACTCCTTTGTTCTTTTCTAGCTCAACGCAAGCGGAGAAGGACAACCCCTACGGGCGCTCCAAAAAAATGGCGGAAGACCAGATTTTCGCTTACGGAAAAGAGAACGAAAACCCAGTGTACGTTTACCGTTTTTATAACGTCTACGGCAAATGGTGCCGCCCCAATTACAACTCCGTCATCGCCACTTGGTGCTACAACATCGCTCACAATCTGCCGATTGAAATCAACGAAAGCGCACCAGCCATCGACTTTGTCTATATCGACGACATATGCGACGAGATTCTTTCTTTGATCGAAGGCGACAAGAAAGGCGCAAAAGAAATCTGCTACGTCCCCGTCCATGATAAGAAAACCCTCAAAGAAATCGCCTCGCTTCTTTATTCGTATAAAAAGAGCAGGGAAAACCATGAGGTGCCTGCAATCGACTCTCCCTTCAAGGCGAAACTCTACGCAACCTACCTTTCTTATTACGAGGGTAGCGACTATATCTACAATTTAGAAAGCCACGCGGATGACCGCGGCTCTTTCGCGGAGATTCTCCGCACAAACGGGGCGGGCCAGTTTTCCGTCAACATCATCAATCCAAGCATCACCAAAGGAAACCATTACCACCATACCAAAAACGAGAAATTCTTGGTGGTATCCGGGAATTGCGAAACCTGTCTTCGCAAAATCGATTCACAAGAGATCATCCGCTTCAAGACCAGCGGCGATTCCCTGAAGATAATCGATATACCCCCGGGATACACCCATTCGATCACCAATGTCGGAAAAGAAAAAGCCATTGTCTTTATGTGGGCAAGCGAACCCTTCGACCAAAATAAACCCGATACCATTTTCCTTCCTGTCTTGGAGAAATAATCATGAAGAAAATCAAATTAATGACCATTCTTGGAACGCGCCCGGAAATCATCCGCTTAAGCGAAGTTCTCAAAGCCTGCGACAAAACTTTTGATCACATTCTTGTTCATACCGGACAAAACTACGATTACGAACTCAACCAAATCTTCTTTGATCAGCTTGGTTTAAGAAAGCCCGATTTCTATTTGAACGTGGTAGGGAAGAATCTAGGGGAAACAATGGGGCAGGTAATCGCCAAGTCCTATGATTTGATTCAGCAAGAAAAGCCCGATGCCCTTTTGATTCTTGGCGATACCAACTCCGCTTTATCCGCCATCGCGGCAAAGCGGCTCAAATGCCCGATTTTCCATATGGAAGCAGGAAACCGCTGTTGGGATTGGAATGTCGCCGAAATGACCAATCGCACCATCGTCGACCATATTAGTGACATCAATCTCCCCTACTCCCACTTCGCTTACGGGAACCTCATGAAAGAAGGGATGAAACCCGAACGCACATTCATCACCGGCTCCCCGATGAAAGAAGTCATCGATGCGCATATGGTCGAGATTAAATCGTCCAAAATCCTCGAGCAACAAGGATTGAAAAAGGATGGTTACATCGTGATGTCCGCCCATCGCGAAGAGAACGTCGATATTCCTGAGAAATTCGACAGGCTCTATCCTTCTCTCAACAAAATCGCGGACCATTTCAAAATGCCGGTGATCTTTTCCGTGCATCCGCGCACAAGAAAGAGGTTCGAGCAAAAAGGCTTTGTTGCCTCCCCATATATCAGAGAAGACAAACCCTTTGGCTTCTTCAACTATTGTGCCCTTCAGCAAAACGCCTATGTCACTCTAAGCGACTCAGGGACATTATCAGAAGAAAGCTCCATCTTGGATTTCCCGGCCGTCTTAATCAGGACCTCCACCGAAAGGCAAGAAGCCAATCAGCATGGCTCCATCGTCTTAGGCGGGGTGGATTACGAAACTATTCTTGACGGGATAATCAAGGCAAGGGCAATGCATAAGCCGGGAAACAATATGGCGATCGTGCCGGACTATAACCACAATGACGTTTCTATCAAGGTCGTCCAAATCATTCAAAAGTACATCGACATCATTAACAAAGAAACCTGGTTAAAGGGCGTCAGGGACGAAATGCACATCTAATCATCCGTTGTTTGGAATGAAAAACCACCGCAAAACCGCGGTGTTTTTCAATTTTGCAAAGTTTTTTATAGGACAAATACAAGTACGTAAGCCGCCGTGCAGCCAACCGCTAAAATACCGGTTAGAACATAGCCGAGGATCTTTTTGTTGGAAAACAGTTTTGTATAGGAGCGCAAAAGGCAGAAGAGGATAACGGCTACGCAAACAGCAATACCAGCGATTTCAAATTGTATAGCATCGGGCTCAGCGACGAAAATCCCGCGCTCGATAACGTTGTTAAGCCCTTCGTTCATTTGATGCCAGGATACAAAATCAGCGACGGCGAGAATCGCAAAATCGAACGTGCAGGATCCGATCATGTTCCCAAAGCCGGCATCGTAGTTCTTTTTGCGGAAAAGCTGAGCAGTCGAAATGATTTCAGGGATAGAGGTTCCAATCCCAAGAAGAAGAGCTCCGGCCACCGAACCTGAAAGAGCGGGAATTTCCTTTTGAATCGCCGCGGTTAAATAGGTAAGGCCAATCGAAGTGCCGATGAGCAAAAGCGAGGAAACGCCAAACAAAACCCAAATTTTGGTCAATGACCATTGAGGAACTTCGCTTTCACCTTGATCTTCTTCTTCGCTGGTCTTTGGTTGGATGAGCAAGGTAACAATGTAAAGAAGAAAGATAACAATGGAAACGACGTTAATGTCGCCTAGCATCAATTGCCAAGAAGTCGGGGCAAAAAAGGCATATGCGGCGCATCCATACATTGCCAAGCAAAAAATACCATTGAACACATGCCATCTTTGGAACTTAGCTTCATGGAAATGCTTAACCCAAATGAAGGTTTCAATAGCCAAGACAACAAGGTCAAAAATAATCGAACCCAAGATATCACCAACCACAAAAGAAGCATTGTAGACAAGGAAAATAGAAGAAAAAGCCGTGAAAAGTTCGGGCAAACTCGTGACCGCGGCAAGCAGAACCCCTCCAATGAACGCCCCCGAGATCTTCGTCTTCTTATCAAGCATATCGACGAGGTTCCCTAGCATCCTTGATTCTCGGAAACGTGACGATGAAATCTTGTCATCATCCGTAGAAAATG
>CAVFEQ010000094.1:0-3614 GCA_963621535.1 Paludibacteraceae bacterium
ATAACTACGCTATTTTTCTACCCTTTCAGAAATCCCTTGTGTGCGACTCTAAATTTCAGCCGTTTTTGCATAAAAGTGAAATGGTTTTTTGGGCATTTTTACATAAAACTGCAATGGATTTTTGCCTATTTTTGCATAAAACCGCAATAACTCCCGCTTGCCTTTGTAGCCGTCAAGAAAAGTGGACGGTCTCTCGTGGATGTACTGGTCGCCTAAAAGCAGACACAAAGAGAAGAAACTTGCACGCGGAAAACAAAGAGATGGGGCCGATAGGATCAAGCTCATCCCTATCTCGTTTGCAACCAGTGACCAGAGGGCAATAAAAGCGTCGCCAAAATCCAGGAAAATCGAGGTTATCCCCACACATTAACGCGCGAAATACCAAAAAAATTTCGGAAGAATACACGTTTTTCTTTAGGCTTAATCAAAACGCCCAAGGGAACATGGCGGCAAGAAAAAGCGTCAATTCAGCGATTAATCAAACGCCGGAATAAGCGTTGAAACCCCCGTCGATTGGAAGCACGACTCCGGTGATGAAGCCGGAGGCCTCATCATCCAGCAGGAAGAGGACGGAGCCGACTAGCTCCTCCGCTTCCCCGAACCTTCCCATCGGGGTGGCCGCTAAGATCTTCTTCGTCCGCGCGGTGGGCTGCCCGCCTTTGAACAGGAGGTCTTTGTTTTGCGCGGTCACGAAGAAGCCTGGGGCAATCGCGTTGACCCGTATCCCCATGCCAGCGAAATAAACGGCGAGCCACTGGGTGAAATTGGAGATGCCCGCTTTCGCCGCACTGTAGGCGGGGATTTTCGTCAAAGGGCGGAAGGCGTTCATCGAGGAGATGTTGAGGATCTTCCCCTTCTTCGCCTTAAGCATGTCTTTAGCGAATTCCTGGGTTGGGAGCAAGGTCCCCAGGAAATTGAGATTGAAGACGAATTCGATCCCCGACTTATCAAGGTCAAAGAAAGACTTATATTGCCCTTCTAGGTCCATATCGCTAGAAACCTCATTGTCTTGGGTGGCTTTGGGGCTATTGCCCCCGGCACCGTTAAGCAAGATGGTGCAAGGCCCGAAATCGTTCCTCACTTCCTGATGCACCTTGGCTAGGGCCTCTTTGTCTAGGACGTTGCAGGCATAGCCTTTCGCCTGAGCGCCTTCTTTGCGGATAGTTTCTGCGACCTCTTCGGCTTTTTCTCCGTTAAGATCAAGCAAGGCGACTTTCGCCCCGGCTTTGGCTAAAGCCCTAGAAAGGCAAGAGCAAAGGACCCCGGCGGCCCCGGTGACGACGACGACCTCCTTGCTCAAATCGACGTTTAGCGGCAGATCTTTCATTTGTTTTTCTCCTTCTTGGCCATCTCAACAAGGCCATTAATATAAGCAATTCCTAAAGCCCGGTCGTAAAGCCCATATCCCGGGTTTCCCTCTTCGCCCCAGATTTTGCGGCCATGGTCGGGGCGAAGGTAACCTTCGAATCCGTTGTCGACGAGGATCTTCACTATCCTCGCCATATCGACGGAGCCGTCTTTAGAAAGGTGCCCCGACTCATGGAAGGAGCCCTTCTGGTCATCCACTTTCACGTTGCGGAGATGGGCGAACTTGATGCGGCCCTCTTTAGCGTATTTATCCGCCATATGGTAGACGTCGTTATCTAGGCTTTCCGCTAACGAGCCAAGGCAAAAGGTCATCCCGTTATGGGAAGAGGGGACGGCCTGAAATAAGGCATCGAAATCGCTTTCCTTTGAGACCACCCTAGGCAGCCCAAACACATCCCACGGGGGGTCGTCTGGATGGATGGCCATATCAACCCCTGCCTCAATGCAGGCGGGCATGATGCCTTCAAGGAAATAAATGAGGTTCTCTCTTAGTCTTTGATGGCTCATCCCCTCGTATTCTTTCAATAAGGCGCGGAGAGAATCCGGGCTATAGGATTCGTCCCAGCCCGGCAGATGCAGATTCTTCGGATCGAGCTTATTGAATTCCTCCGCGTTATAGGACAAGGAGAAGGAGCCGTCTTTGTTTTGATAAGCCAGATTCGTCCTGATCCAGTCAAAGACCGGCATGAAGTTGTAGCAGACGCATTTGACGCCGATTTCGCCCACCCGGCGGATGTTCTCCGCGTAGACCTCTATCAGCTTGTCGCGATTAGGCTTGCCTAATTTGATGTCTTCGCTCACTGGGATAGATTCCACCACCTCAAAGCTAAGCCCTTCCTTTTCGCAAGTCTCTTTGAGTTTCTTTAAAGCTTCCCTAGGCCAGAGCTCGCCCGGCTTAACCTCGTAGATGGCGCTGACGATCGTGCTGAGGTTAGGGATCTGACGGATATAGGCAAGGGAGATGGGGTCCTTCTCCCCGTAGTAACGAAATGACATCTTCATAATATCGCCTCCAAGTCAATCTTAACCCTTTGCTAGAAGGGTCCAAAGAGAAAAATGAGAAAAGCGATTTTCAAGAGATTGCTGCCACATTTCAATAAGAGGCTCATGTCTCAAATTTAATAGATTTTCCCGGATAATCACCAAAAACAAGGAAATTCACTTTCTAATTTAATATGTTTTTTCCTTGGCCTATAGTAAGTTCGAAGCATGAAAAAGCACGATCAGAAACCCCTTGAGAAAGCCTCTTTGGACTCGGAAAGCCATCCTTATCTAAAAGCCACCTTCCACCAAAGCTACCGCGACTTCATCGGCTACCACGGCCATACCTTTTGGGAGTTCTTTTTGGTAAGCAAGGGCTCGTATAAGCATAACTTCAACGGGCAAGAAGGTATCATCAAGCAGGGCGAGGCCTACCTCATCCGCCCTAATGACCACCACGCGATCGGCCTAAACGAGGCCAACTCCTCTCGCCTTCTAGTGACCATCAGCACCAAGCATATGAGCGAGGCCTGCGCTAGCCTTTCTGAGGATCTTTATCAAATCCTGTTGGCGAAAAAGGAACTGAAATGCACTCTCACCGACCATCAGATCCGCAAAATCGTCGGATTATGCTCCTACGTCCAAAAAGGGCTCGGCGGCAATCCCAAAGAGCTCGAGCTGCCCACTTCCTTGCTTATCTTCAACATCTTAAGCATCGTCATCGATCAGAATTACGCCTTCGACGCCAATAAGCCCGAATGGCTTTTAGAGATCATAAGGAAAATCCAAGATCCCGATAACAAAGCCTGGCATGTAAGCGACGTCATGAAAAACGTCAACTACTCCCATTCCCACGTCTCGCGTTCCTTTCAAGAATACATGGGCTGCTCGATTGTTGACTACCTCACCGAAGTCAAGATGCAAAACGCAGGCGATTTCCTTGCCTACAGTGACATGAGCGTCAATGAGGTCTCCAGCGCCTTAGGCTATAAGTCCCCCACCAATTTCTCCGCGGTCTTCAAAGCCGCTTACGGGCTCTCCCCCGCGCAGTATAGGAAAAGCAGAAAGAGCCAAAAGAAAAACGGGGAAGAGCCCAAAGACCTCTTTTGAAAGAAGGACCTTCCTTTTCGAGGAAAAGGTTCCGTTTTAAAAAAGATTTAGCCAAAATTGGGCAAAAGGCCTCTTTTTCCTTAATTAACAGGGTAGGAGGACTGGTAGTGTCTTAATTTCTGTGTAAACGCAGGTTCCTGCCATAGCCAATATAC
>CAVFEQ010000095.1:0-3604 GCA_963621535.1 Paludibacteraceae bacterium
TTCACTGCCAATTGGCTCCCGAGGGCTCCTTTTCGCCTTTTGTTCATGCTTGGCGATTCGCCAAAAGGCTCTTTCCACAAAAATGCGCCACAGTTTAATATGGCGCCAATATCACACCAATTCGGATGCTGATCTATCCCTCACGTGCACTAGAGAGTTTTCCGAAATTATACCTGTCATATCGTCGTGGGCATCGATATGAACCAAGAAAACACAAAACTCAGAAGACACATTGACGAATGGCTAACACAATGGAAGAGTGATCCTGATCATAAACCCGCTTTGATCAAAGGGATTAGGCAATCCGGCAAAACTCACTCTATAAAAGCTTTTGCAAAGAAGAATTACGAGGTCGTGATTTACCTTAATTTTTGGGACACGCCCTCGCTCATTGATGCCTTCGATGGAAATCTAGGGATCGATAACATCATCAAAGAGCTCTCCGTCAAGATGCCTTTGCCTAGTCTCATCAATGGCAGGACCATTTTTATCTTTGACGAAATCCAGGAATGCCCAAGAGCACTCCTCTGCTTTAAGACGAATTCAGCGGATAGGCGCTACGACTTCATCGGCTCCGGCTCCTATCTCGGCGTCAAAGGATACGTCGTCGACGATCAGACGCCGAAGCCGGTTGGCTACGTCGATCAATTCGACATGAGAACCCTCGACTTCGAGGAGTTCCTATGGGCAAAAGGTTTCAAAGAAGAACAAGTCGGTTACCTTAAAGAAGCCTACTCATCGAAGACCCCTCTTTCGCAATCCATGCACGAATCCTTCTCTTCCTTGTTCAAGGAATACCTTTGCATAGGGGGATTCCCAGAGGCGGTGAAGAATTTCATTTTGACGAACAACATCGCCTCTTCCATCCAAATCACGAGAAAGATCGTCACTGATCTGCAAAACGACTTCGGAAGGAGAAGAAGAAAAGACAAGACACCGCTTTTCTCCCCAAACGAAGTCGCCAGAATCCGCAGCGCTTTCGCCTTGGTTCCTGCTTTCTTAGGCAAAGAGAACAAAAGATTCGTCGTTTCCAAAATTGAAGGCAAAGGGGCCAAAGACGCCGGAAAAGACGCCATTGATTACCTTCTCGACACGGGGGTCGTCTTGAAAGCCTATAACCTTGAAATCCCCTCAACCCCTTTGTCGGTAAACGCGATTCCCAGTCAATTCAAAGTTTTCCCCTGCGACATCGGCATGCTGGTGTCGCTATTAGAAGACGGCACAAGCGAGGCGATCATGAAGAATGAGCTTGGCATGGGAAAAGGGATGCTCTATGAAGCTCTTGTCGCTGACTCGCTTTATAAAAGGGGCGGGAAACTGTTCTATTTTGCTAAAGACAGTGGCCTTAAACTTGATTTCGTCATCAACGTGGCCGGGGAATCCACGATCCTTGAGGTAAAAGATGTAAATGGCAATGGAAAAAGCGCCAAGACCGTGCTGCGCCATCCAGAGCATTACGGCAAGACAAGGCTAGTGAAAATCACCTCAGGCAACCTCGCCTTCAGCGAGGATATCCTCAACATCCCCCACTATATGGCCTTCCTTCTTTTCCCTTTCTCACCGACTCTCTCTTAAGCGAGATAGACCTTAACACCCCAAATTCAGGGAAAACCCCCGAAAAGGGGTGTTTTTTTGAACCAAAGAACGCAAATGTTATCAGTAAAATGCCGCAAATATTATCAGCAAAACGCCACAAATGTTAACAGCAAAATACCACAAATTATATCAACAACACTTGTTTGTCATGGTTTTTTCGCTACAATGCAAGCAGGGAAAAATGATGATGGAATATAAAAAGAGAATCGCTGATGGTTTGCTTGAAGTGAAGATGGAGTCATTTGGCGCCGCGCTCATTGTCGGTCCTAAAGGATGTGGAAAGACAACCACGGCGAAGCAAAAAGCCAAAAGCGTCGTTGAGTTTCAAGACGAGGATAATAGGGACAAATATCTGTCCGTGGCGAACAACACCCCTTCGAAACTGCTTATTGGCGAAAAGCCAAGGCTTTTTGATGAGTGGCAGGATGCCCCTAAAATCTGGGGCGCGATCAGAAAATCCGTGGACGATGAGCAAGAAAACGGCTTGTATTTGCTTACGGGCTCTTCCTCGCAGACGAAGAAAACCCCGCATACAGGAACGCTGCGGATTTCCACGTTAAAGATGTACCCGATGAGCTTGTATGAGAGTGGGGAGTCCAATGGAACGGTTTCGCTGAAGGAACTTTTCGACAATCCTCATGTATTAGATGAAGGATGCATTTCGGATTTGTCCATCGACGGATTGATCTTCGCCATATGCCGAGGCGGATGGCCGAAAAGCCTGCTGAACAAGACGGAACGAGCCAAACTTGAGATTGCAAAGGATTTGTTTCGGCAAACCTGTTACGCGGATATTTCCAATATCGATGGAGTTTCGCGCCAGGGAAACTACGCAGAGGCCGTTCTGCGTTCGTATGCGCGCAATATATGCACCTGTGCCGAAAGGAAAACGATTGAAGCCGATGTGAGGGCGAATTGCGCCATTTCTAGCAACACCATCGCCGATTATATCGAAGCCATGAAGAAGCTCTACATCATCGATGACGTGGAAGCCTGGTGCCCCGCCATCCGTTCGAAAACCGCGATAAGGGCATCGGTCAAAAGAAATTTGATCGATCCCTCGCTGGCGACTTCCGCCCTTGGCATTAAGCCCGAGTATTTCAATACCGACTTCAAAACGCTAGGATTCTTGTTCGAGTCGCTTGTGATAAGGGATTTGAAGATTTATTCCTCCATCAGCGAGGGAAGGGTCTCATATTATAGGGATAGGTATGGGCTCGAAGCCGATTGCGTGCTCCATTTGGCGGATGGAAGATACGCCTTGATTGAAGTTAAGCTTGGGGCAAACGAAATCGATAGCGGCGCGAAGCACCTGTTAGAGATAGAAAGATTGATCAAAGAGAAAAACGCCACCGAGAAACAATGCCCGATTTCCTTGCCTACGATCAAGATGGTGATCACCGGGACGCAATACGGATACAAGCGTGAAGACGACGTGCTTGTGGTGCCTATCGGCTGCCTAAGGGATTGAATCAAGAACGAGGCAATCTCGCCCCGGGTTAGTCAAGGCTAGCCATGAAAGAGGTTAGGTCAAAAACCTTTGTAAGTTCCTTCCGCCTGCCTTATTTAAGATAGAACTCAAGTATGGCTCTAGGAGCGAACAAGAGAAAGGAAGCGTGGCCGCGTCCCCCTCTCTAGCGCTTTTACTGACGTTAAACGGGAAAGCTCTTTTGCTGATGGAAAATTCGGGCGTTGTTTCCCCTTGTAGCCATAAAGAAGGAATAACAGACGCCTTGTCCTTGAAATAGCCAGCGCACCCTTGCGTCGTTAAGCGCAAGAAAAGAATGAACATGAGTGTCTTAGGCAAAAGGGAACGAAGAGAACGCTAGGCAACTTATTTCTTTCCTTTTTCGGCCAAAAAGCCTTAGAGGTGATAGCCTTCATTGGGTTCCTCTTTTTGAGGCGAGCCAACGGGCTTGTTCGCTGCCTTCCGCTTAAGCGGGCTCTCACGCAAAAAGCATTGACTTCCACGATTTTTTGACAAATTGACTTTTATCAAAGATAAAAG
>CAVFEQ010000096.1:0-3552 GCA_963621535.1 Paludibacteraceae bacterium
AGGCCACGACCACGGTGTTCCTTGGCCTCTCCACTTCGAGTATTTCCTTCGGTATCGGCATGTCGGTCTCCTTTTATATAGTCCTATTATAATGTTTATAGGACTATATGGCAACAAAAAACGGCGTGTTTTTTGCCTTTTTTCCGCTCTTTTCCGCCTTGCTGGCGCCGAAAAAAGCCATGATCGTCGCATTTGCGGGGCCGATCATGGCTTAAAAGCGCCCAAATCGTCGTTTTCGGGCGAAATTATATAGTCCTGTAATCTGGGAAAGTATTACTTAATAAAAGAATACGCAAAATTGCTTGTGCGTAGCGGCCTTGCTCTGCGCAAGGGGCAGAGTGTAGTGATTCAGGCGAATGTCGATCAGGAGGACTTCGTGGCTCTTGTTTGCGAGGAGTGCTATAAAGCAGGAGCAAAGAAGGTCATCGTCAAATGGTCTTCTGAAAAAGTAAATCGCATTGCTTTTAAGAAAGAAAACCTTAAAAACCTTGCAAATCCCCTCTCTTTTGAGATTGAAGAAGCCAAATGGAAAGTAGAAGAACTGCCTGCTTTCCTTTGGATTGATAGTGACAATCCTGATGGGAACAAAGGAATCGACGCTAGAAAAATGGCTGAAGTTAGAAAGGGCCGGTATAAGGTCCTTGGAAAATACAAGGAAGCCATGGAAAACCGTTATCAATGGTGCATTGCCGGAGCTCCCTCTCCAGCCTGGGCAAAGAAGATTTTCCCTCATGAGCGCAAATCGGTTGCCATGGAGAAGCTGTGGGAGGCCATTTTGCTTACCTCTAGAGCAAATGACGGGAACGGCATTGAGAATTGGGCCAAACATAACGAAGAACTCAAAAAACGCTGCGCTTATTTGAATTCGCTGCGTCTTAAAAAGCTTCATTACACTTCAAAAAACGGCACTGATTTAACCGTTGGCTTGATTCCTGGCGTTATTTTCCAGGGCGGAGGAGAACGTATTATCGGCGGCGATTTTGAGTTTCAGCCAAATATCCCCAGTGAAGAGTGCTTCACCTCGCCGAAAAAAGGCGAAGCGGAAGGCGTCGTCTATAGCGCAAAACCCCTGGTTTATAACGGGCAGATGATCCGCAATTTCCATTTGTTGTTCCATGAAGGGAAAGCGGTTGAAGCCTACGCGGAAGAAGGTGAAGAGACCTTGCGATCCATCCTTTGTTTGGATGAGGGCAGCGCCTATTTAGGTGAATGTGCGTTGGTGCCTTTTGATTCGCCCATCAACAACACGGGTCTTCTCTTTTACAACACTCTTTATGATGAGAATGCCTGCTGCCATCTTGCGCTTGGACGAGGTTTTTATGAGCTCTATCCCAATTTCGAAAAATACATGGATGAAGAGCTACAGAGTTTCGGCATCAACCATTCCCTCTCTCATGTTGACTTTATGATTGGCTCTGAAGATTTAAATATTGTTGGCACAAAAGAAAACGGCGAAGAAGTTGAGATTTTTAAAAATGGAAACTGGGCTTTCTCTTTCTAAACTCAGGCTTCTTCCAAATCCAATATGTCTTTGAAGTCGATGGAACGGGTAGAGAAGAAAAGCCTTTTGCCCGTTTCGTCGATTTTCTTTATCTTGTCGATAAATTCGTAAATATGGCCATCACGCCAATACTTGGTTTTGACCGGACCGTTTTCATAATGCAGCAAAACATAGTTAATCTCTTCAGCCCGGTCAGAAGAGATTAAAGGGCGTTCGACGCGTGAGCGTCTTTCCCGGAGCTCCGTTAAATATTTCCCTTGCTCGATCAAGGATTGATATGGCGCCCATTTCATCATTCCACGATCAGACGTCGTCATGCCTTATGTCCTCCGATTTGCTGATGTCTTTCTTTGATGGTGGAGTCCTTTGTCAAAGAGCTCATGCGCAGAACGGCGTTTTTGCCGTAGATCTCTGCGATGTCGTCAAGAGCCTCCCAAAGGTCTTGCTCCTCGCTTTCTTCTTCGGGCGAAGAAAACAAATCGAATTGATGGCCAGAGGAGCGTGACAATTTAGAGAAAGAAATGCCTAGATTTCGCACTGGGCTGTTATCGTAGTAGCGATTGAAGATTTCGAGGACTACGGCGTATAGCTTATTCGTGGAAGAGGTTGCGATATTCAACGCCGACTGATGGGAAATGCCCCCACCTGTCTTTGTGCTATAGCCAACGAAAAGATGCACCGTTCCGCATTTTTGATAGGACAAGCGCAGGCGGAAACAAAGCTCGTCGCACATTTCGCGGAGCAAGAGTTTCGTTCCCTCTCCGTCATAATCTTTGGGGAGCGTTTGCCCAATTGAGAGGTTTCTTTCTTTTGGGACATATTTTTCGCGGATGTCAGTCCTGTCGATGCCGTTAGCCAGATCATGGAGCTGATCACCGATGATGCCGAATTCTTTCTCAAGATGGGCAACATCGATTTTGGCTAGCGCCTCTAATGTATGGACCCCCATTTTGGCAAGGCGCGAAGCGATCCCAAAAGAGATCCCCCATACATCGGTTATCCCTACTTTCCAAAGTTTTGTAGGGACGTCCTCCATGTGCCAATGGGCGCGGTAAGGCTCTTTCTTTTTTCCTTCTCTGTCTAAGCACACTTTGGCCAAAAACATATTTGGCCCTAAACCGGCCGTCGCGATAAGCCCGAGCTCGTTTTTGATGCGGGTTTGGATTTTGGCGACAAGCTCTTCCGCGGAGCAATTGTTGAGGGCTAGATATGGACTCAGATGCAAAAAAGATTCGTCGATTGAATAGACATGCAAATCTTCCTCGGAGACGAAATCCAAAAAGATATCCACGACTTTTGCGGAGATTTTGATGTAATATTCCATTCTCGGCTGAGCATAAATCATGCCTTTTAACTTAGGAAGATCGCGCATCCTCTCCACGTTTTTGACGCCGTAGTTGGTCTTAAGATAGGGCGTTGCTGACATGACGACCGTGTTCTCTGTGCGAGTAGGATCGCACACGACGAGCGGGGTTGAAAAAATGTCTAAGCCTCTAGCTGCACATTCGCAGCTGGCGTAGAAACTTTTCATGTCAATGACCGCGTAGACCTCTTCCATGGGAAGATAAATATAAAGGGAAAAAATATAAAGTTTAGACTTGTTTTTCCAAACTGTTTGAAAGCCCATTTGCTCCATTCATAAAATCGTTAGAGCGTCGCGTTCCTTCTCCAAAATTCTTTGACAAGGTACGAAAAAAGCCGGTGTAAGCAAATGAAAGTTCTTTTCAGGCTGCCGGTTTTTAAGGACTGGCGCTTTATTTTTGGCTTTTTTCTTTCCTTGTAATGGCAAGGCGAATGACTATAATTATTCCGCGTTGGGCCTTTAGCTCAGTTGGGAGAGCGCTTCCTTCGCAAGGAAGAGGTCGCCGGTTCGAATCCGGTAAGGTCCACCACTTGGAATGCTTGATGTGATGAATGTCACATCTTTTTTCTTTTTCGGACAGGGAATAATCGTAAGCGTAAAAGATTTCCACAATCGACTTTCTGGATGGATTTCCGAACAATCTAGCCAGGAGGTTCGAACATGTTCTGCAACAAGTATTTAGAAGAAT
>CAVFEQ010000097.1:0-3549 GCA_963621535.1 Paludibacteraceae bacterium
GGTAATTATATCAAAGATATCATTTGCCAGGTCACCTGTGCAAACCAAGGTTTTTCTATTTTGATACACTCTAAAACAAGTTTTATGACGGAACTGACCCTTGCTAAGCGCGAATTTCGCCGATGAGGCGGTCAGTTCGCCGTTTAAGCGAGCGATTCGCCGAACACGTTATTTACCAGATTCGCCATAAAAGCGAGTATGTCTGCGAAAGAGAGGAAACGAAATGACCCTTGGTGAGAAAATCAAGAAAGCCAGAGCCGATTCCGGCTTGACGCAGAAGGAGCTCGCGGACCAGCTGTCCGTGACTTTCCAGACGGTATCCAAATGGGAAGGAGGGGTTACTGAACCCGATCTTTCTACTCTGCGCCGGCTCAGCCAGATCCTTGACATGAGCCTAGAATACCTCGTCTCGGATGAAGAAACCCCTAGCAAGGTGGAAGAGACGCCGGTAAGCGTGGAAGTAGCCCAGGCGAAAAAGCAGATCGCCACCTGCTGCAAATGCCATAAGAAGATCTTTCAAGGCGAAGAGGTCCATGTCGAGCAACGCGACCTAGAAGCAGGGGGCAAGCAGGTCGTCAGGCTCTGCGATGCCTGCTACAAAAAAGAGAGGATGGACGCTCGCGCAGAGGAGATCGAGCAATCCCTAGTGAAGAAGCCCGCGGAGCAGAAGAAGGGTCTCTTCCATAAGATCACTAGCCGCGAGGATAAGAAACCCTTGATTTGGGGAATCGTCCTAGGCGTGGTCGCTCTTGGAGCGATCCTCGTCGTCTGCATTTTGAATTACTCTACCTTTGGCATCGGCTGGACCATCGCCTTGCCTATCCTGCTTGGCTATGCGACCTGCGCGACCATCTATTGCCTCTTCACCGCGAGCTATATCTCCGAGGTCTTCGTCACGGTCGCCGGATGGTCCGTGCATTTCCCGGGGCTGATTTTCACCTGGGACTTAGACGGGATCATGTGGCTCATCGGCATGAAGATCCTCTTCTTCGTGCTTGGCATCATGATCTCGCTTGCGACCTTCTTGCTCGCCCTGGCTCTTTCCGCCTTGCTCTCTATCTTCTCTTTCGTCCCGCTGCTGATCTACAACAAAACCCATTATTAATAAAAGGAGACATACGACATGAAAAAGAAAGCATTCCTCATCCTCGCCTCATCCTTGCTGCTAGCA
This sequence comes from Paludibacteraceae bacterium, assembly GCA_963621535.1. Taxonomy (GTDB): domain Bacteria; phylum Bacillota_I; class Bacilli_A; order RFN20; family CAG-826; genus Alloenteromonas. The sequence continues at coordinate 1,172 of CAVFEQ010000097.1, forward strand.
GGCTGCTCCTCGGGAGGAACCCCTTCTAACCAAAGCGCTTATTCTAATGAGCCCTCTACGGAGAGCCAGGTCACCAAATACACGGTGAGATTCGCCAACACCTCGATGGCGCCTGTCCAGATCGAAGCAGGGAAATACCTCCAAAAGCCCACTGACCCGAGCAAGGCTAACTCCCTCTTCGTCGGCTGGTATCACGAGGACACCTTTCAAAGCGAGGTGAGCTTCCCTCTGCGGATAGATGGCGACACCACGATCTACGCGAACTTCTATTCCTACCAGGAGGCGTTTAAGAAAGCCAGGGAGAACACGATCGGGGATGATGTCGCAGGTTATGAATACGACTACACCCTCGACGTCGTCGCTAGCTACATGTCCGCTGGCTTGACGGGCAACACCAAAGGCAACAGCAAATATAACGCCAGCTCTAGCGACGTCTCTTTCTATGATGAGCACCTCAATTCCGGCGCCCTCTTCTATGACGGCAGCAAATACCAGATCAAGAAAGCCAGGGAGCTCCACGAGGTCTCTCTCGATGAAAGCGACAACGTCAAGAAGTACGAGATCAAAGAGGTGGGGGAGGACTACAAATACGACTCCTCTTCCTTTGCTAAAGCCATCTTCGAATATTCTGACGACAAGCTCAAATCCATCAAGCCCACGGGGAAGACGGGCGAATATGAGCTCGACGTCTCCTTCAATCCCTCGCAAGCCATCGCGCTTTTTGGCAACTACCTCAATCATCCCATCGTCGAGAAGATTGTAGGCGAGCTGCCGGAGACCAGCGTAGCAACGGCGATGTATGTCACCTTCTCCGGGGATAAGCTAGACACCTACCGCTATCTCATGAGCATCGACGTCACCGGGATCAAGCTCGATCTGACCTACGCCTTGACCTTCAAAAACCAGGGGCAGGCCCCGACGATCGTCCCCCGGGTCTTCGAAGGCACCTATGTCTCTGATTCTGAGGTTAGCAAAATCAAAGGCGAGATTCTCGGGGCATTAGAGCAATATCGCGCCCTTGAGCATTCCTCTTATGACTTCCTCGTCAAGACCGCGGTCGATTATCCGAGCAAAAACGCGATCAACGCGACCATCGATGGCTTCAGCAAAGGCACGGTGGTGGGGGATGAGGTCTATTTCCTTAACGACTACGAGGTCGACACCGACCATAAAAACGCCGACCTCTATAAAGCCCAGGGGCTAGGCGATTGCCACGCCGGCAGGGTGAAGCTCTCTAATGGCGAAGTCCATGACCTAAAAAAGAAGCTCCTCGGCGGCTATAGCGACCTGCAGACGGTCGAAGATTACGCGAAAGGCTCCCTCGATGATTATTATCTTCTTGATCTGGTGAGCCCGCTTTCTTCGATCTCTTTCGTCGAGAAGCTCACCAACGAAAAGAAAGGGACGCTCACCTATAACATCGGAACAAGTAGCGGAGGCGCCGCCTCTCTTCTTTCTTCCTTCAACAAAGCCCTCCGCCTCAATCCCTTAGGGGAGTGCTCAGTGGATGTAGAGGCCTTCGGTACCTTCTCTTCTACGTCGGTGAAGCTAAAGAACTTCGAGTTCCAGATCGTTCTCACTGACGGCTCTCTTTCAGAGATCACCCTGGAGATGAACGGCTCCTTCTCCTCTTGCTTCCCTGGCTCAAGAGACTTCACCGCGGCCCAAGAAGCCGGCTTCAGCCTCGAATATTCTCTAGAGGTGAACGATAAAGGCGCCTCCTATGAGCCCTCGGCAAGTGTCGATAAGGTGAAATAGTCATGAACATCGAAACCAAAACCGTAGCCGGCGATATCTCCATTTACCTCAAGTTCGGCTGGAAGCACACCGAGGACACCCATGGCAGGCACGGGCCCCATCGTTACACCCGTCATGTCTTAGCTAGAGACAAAGACAACCCGAACTACCGCCTCCTTGCCGCCTTGGAGCAGAAATACTTCGCCTTGAAGGCGCAGCTTAAGACCTATAAGCCCATGGACCCCTTGACCTCCATCCTTCTCTTCCTTCTTTTGATCCTCCCTTTCGTTTTCTACGCGAACGTCAAGCTAACCCAAAAGCAAGAGGTCGAAGCGCACAACGCGAGGATCGAAGCCCAGATGGACAAGGTCCTCAAAGAGGCCGCCTCCCTTTTGTAGGTGTTCTCTTCTAGAACTAAGCGCGGCCTATTCCTTCAAAAGGAGGGGGCCGCGCTTTTTGGTATCTCCATTCCTCAAAACCAGGGCTTTGATACCTGTTGCATCAAGGGGTGTCCTGATTATCGAATATTGACCATCAAAGCCCAAGGAGGGGTCCCTCAGGGCTTTTTTCCTTGCCGTTTCGGAGACAACTATATGAATTAAGTCAAACTTTTTCTTGAGAAAGTTTGCGTGCTGAAAAGA
>CAVFEQ010000098.1:0-3147 GCA_963621535.1 Paludibacteraceae bacterium
AACTATTTTTCACAGAGGGCCTCGCTCAAAGCCGCTCTAACTCAGAAAGATGGGAAAGAGATCTTGCAAGCGCTTGATGATTCTAAAAAATGATGCTGAAGAGGGAAAAATAAGCAAATTGGACCATATATTTTTTCGCTTGGCCTCGTAAAATATAATTAAGGCCTGAGAAAATTGGATTTCTCGTGCTTAGATAGCTTTTAAGAACTTGTCCTGCGCCACAATCTCCAATTTAATGGTGGCCAGAATAGGGCTTGTGAAAAGAGCTGAGAAATTTCTTGAAGCAACAAAAACGGGGATTGGTTAGCAAAGGCCAGAGAAGGGGGCGCTTCCATGGATGACCCAGTAAGCGAGATCATCAAAATACAAAATTCGAAGTCTTATATCGATTTCGTGAACTACCACAAAAACAACCTCATAGCCATCGGAAAGAAAAGCAGGGATGAGACCTTTCATACAAACTTCATCGCGTGGTTGCTTGGCGCCGATTTATGCGTTGGCGAGCCCAATTTCCAAATCAGCAAATTTGTGGAGTTGCTCGCCGCGATCCAAAAAAGAGAAAAGAACAAAGGAACCTGCCTTGATGCGGTTGACTTCGCTCCGTTCTTCCTTGGGGAAGAAAAAATCGTCGGCGTGACGGTGAAAAGCGAATACACAATCACCGATGGTCGCCTAGACCTCCTCCTTGAAATAAAAACAGACAAGAAAACGTGGCCGGTGGTCATCGAAAACAAAGTTAACTCCAAGGAGAATGGGAAAAAAGGCGACCAGACGGTGATTTATTACGAATGGGCAGACAATAAGTATCGGGACAAAAACGTTTACGCCGATCCTATTTATGTTTTTCTTCTGCCGGAGTTCAACCGTTCCACGCCAAAGCAAAAAGAATTTGCCACGGCGACGTATCAGGATTTGGTCGATTATGTGATTGAGCCTATTTTGAATCGCTGCACCGACCCAGTGGCGAAAGGCAATCTGACGATGTATTTGCAATGTCTCTCCTATCAGGATGATGACGAGAAAGGAGCCAAAATCATGGCGATAAGCGAACAGGAAAGAAAAATTGTGCAAAAGTTCATTGATGAGAATTCGAATTTGATCGAACTGATCGTTGAGGTTGTCGGGGACAATCTGGATCCATCGGAGAAATCTGCATTACAAAGCGCGGTCAAAAACGTCAGAGACAAAACGAAATATGATTTTGATGGTCAAACCGGCCTTTCAAAAAGGTCTATGGTTTATAACGTAGTAAAGAAGTACAACGATGTTAAAAGTCCAACCTGGAACGAGATTTCCGGTGTCTTCAAAGACGGGTTGAACGGTAAAATGAAAAGGTGGAAGAGCCACTGCATCGTAAAAAAGGATGAAGAGATCAAATCCGGTGATGTCTCTTTTGATACCGGCACGCCATTAACGACGGAGGATGGTGTAGACTTCCGCGTCAATAACCAGTGGTCGATAGAAGACATCCAAGTGTTTGTAAAATACGTCAACGAGAAACTCAAAGATGATCTTGGGGGAGAGGTTACTGCATCCCAGTAATAATCAAGACAATCTAAAATGATTCTGAGCCGGTGAGGTTTCACCGGTGCCATTCGAGACTTATAACAATTTTCTTCTGTTTGGACATCGTTTTTATAGCCGCCTTATTTCTGTGGAAGCACCGTGTCTTTGCACCCGCTACGCAAGGGGCTACGCCTATCTAAATTACGCGATTAAGCAGATGCTTGGTGTCATGCCGGTCGGGTTGACGCTTAAAATTTTGCCACTCAATGAGGCCAAATAATCTTCTCGGCCTTTTCGAACACTTCCTTATCCGCGGGGCACCATTGGATAGAAGCCCCCTCTTCTTCGCCTATCCATCTCTCTTCGGAATGGATTCCTTTCTCGACGTCTAAATTCCCATCAACCACGACGCATTTGAAGCAATCCATATCGAGGATGAAAGTAGGGTATTCGTAACGTTCGTTGAAAAGGAACCTCTCGACTTTGATGTCCGTGTTAAGCTCCTCTTTGATCTCCCTGACGATGGCTTGCTCTGGGGTCTCTCCGGGTTCGATCTTCCCTCCCGGGAATTCGAAAAGCCCTTTGAATTCGCCGTAATCGCGCTCAGCGATGAATAGGCGTCTGCCTTTGGTCAAAAGGGCGCAGACGACCCTGATCGTTTTCTTATTCATCTTCTTCAATCCCAAACTCATCGAAATACAAAGGAGGCACGGGGTGCTCTAAAGCGATGTCAAAGAGCAGCGCCTTTTTCGGGTTCAAGGAATCTCTGGGGTTCGTAAGCCTCCCTTTGCCCACGTAATAGAAGGGCCGCTCCGCCCCGTCTTCCCGTTTGCTTTTCCTGACGAAAATAAGGCAAGAGGGGTTCTTGATCAGGTCTTTGCCCTTGTTGTTATCTAAGCTTGTCTGGGTCTGCGACTCCCATTGGAGGAGAGAAGGGGAGAGGAAGGTGTCCTTGTATTTTAGATGCTCCTGACTTTGGTCCTCTTTTTGCAGGTCGATGTAGAGAACCCTTTTCCCTTTGACGTTTACGATGCCGCTCATGCGGAAGAAGTTGCCGCTTTGCAAGGTGCGCAAAGAGGAGACGCTGGTATAGGGGTAATAGAGCTTGAGCAGCTCTTTGCTCTCGTTGAATTCCATTTGGTAACGCCTTAAGCCGTATTCAAGAAGGGAAGCGACCCATTCCTTGAAGGGCCCTTCTTCGGGGAGGAGAGTCAAGGAATAGCCCTCGCCCGTCTTTTTAACAAGCTGGACGTGCTCGTTCGTTTTCGTGTAATAAAACTCGTCTTGAAGGGAAGACAAAGCGTGCTCAAACGCCTCTTTGGTGACGTTTTTGAAGTTCCTGGCTTCCGCGAAAAGGGTTGTCTCGTCCTTAACGCCATTTAGCAGGCTTGAAAGGATCAGGTATTCCTCGGGGCGAGTTAAGGGGAGGAGCTCGTAGATGGAGGCGATGAGCTTTCTTTGCTCAGGGCTGAAAAAGGGCACGTCCTCGCCTATTTTGCTGAGGAAGTCGTAGTAGCTTGCGAATTTTTGGGTGAAGCGGAGGAGGTCGATCCCGCTTTCCTGGTCGAGGAAATCCTTATGCTAGACAACTATATGAATTAAGTCAAACTTTTTCTTGAGAAAGTTTGCGTGCTGAAAAGA
>CAVFEQ010000099.1:0-3112 GCA_963621535.1 Paludibacteraceae bacterium
GAGATGGGTCGGAAGCCTTCGTCGGTTCCGTACACAAAATTCTTCAGTGGCCTCTCCTCAGCCAATCGGAAATCAAATCATTTGGGCAAAAGGTAGTTTTCCCCTTGCTCCAAAGTAAAGGAAATCCCAATCACCCCCCATAAAAACCGCGAGATAATTTACGAGGAAGGCGCGATCCTCCTCAAGGTCAAAGACCTTCTTCATCCATCCTTTCTTTAAGCAAGTAAAGCGCGAACGTCCGCATGGGCTTCTCTTTCTTTGAAGACTCGCTTGAGGACTCAAACCTGTATTTCCCAAGCTTCTTGAAAATGCTGTTCTCGCATTTCTCGGCGAGGTTAATCTTCGTTGTCACTATCTCCTAAACGGTTGATTTTGATCTTTTTTGAAAGGATAGTTGTTTGAAACGCAGTCCTCGATATTCTCGATCCGATAAGACGAGGAGGATAAAAAGATTTCTATCATCGGGGCGCAATATCCTTCCTCAATTCAATTTCAAAGAGTATGTCACCAAATTTCCGATCGTCGCTTTGGGCGAGGGATCTGAAATACCTGCGACTAATCAAGCATAGGACAAGCCAATGATTGGCCTGCCAAAATAGATTTGAACGCGAAGTGGCGCTCTATCAGTCTTCTTTCTCTTTCCTTTTCGGGTAGAAACGGACCAAGGCGGTTTCCACGCAGTAATCCTTCACTTCCTGCACCGTGATGTCGACCTTGCCTACCCGCAGCTTATCCCCTGCTTCCGCGAAGCGCCCAAGCTTATCGCTTATATAGCCACTTAGGGTGGAATAGTCATCTTCTAGGCTATCCTCATCCATCGCGAATTTCTCAAAGAAGCGCTCAATGTTGACGCTACCGGAGACGATATAGCTGTTCCTCGTCCCTTCAACGCGCTTGAAATCAAGCGCCACCTTATCATCCTCGTCCCACATCTCCCCGACGAGCTCTTCGAGGATATCTTCCATCGTGACGATCCCTTCATTTCCCCCGAATTCGTCTTTGATGAGGGCGATGTGGATGTGCTTCTCTTTCATCAAAGAAAGGACGCTGGAAAGCTCCATCGTGCGTGGGACGGAAAGAATGGGCAAAACAAGCTTAGAAAGATCGGGCTTTTCCTCTTTCACCAAAAGGCGCAGAAGGGTTTTGGCCTGAATATAGCCAAGGACATGGTCAAGATCCTTCTCATAGACGATGATGCGGCTATGTTTGAAGGCATCCCCTCTTTCTAGATAAGAAGAGAAAGGCTCCTCAAGGTCATAGCCCACGATATCCACGCGCGGGGTCATGATGTCGTAGGCGGAAGTGTCTTTAAAAGATAATGAGCGATGCAGCAGCTCGCTTTGATCATCGTCGAAAATGCCTTCTTCCTTGATCTCCTCCACCATTCTCTCAAGCTCCTCATCGCTCATGATGAGGGTCTCTTCTGGGGCTTTCTCGATTATGGGCGAGGCGATTTTCCTCGCTAAAAAGGAAATCGGGGTGACGAAAGGATAAAAGATGAAGGAGGACACCTTGATGAAAGGAGCTAAGAAGCGCGCGAAACTAAGCGCGTGGTTGCTGGCAAGAGTCTTAGGGAAGATGTCGCCTAAAATCAAGACGAGCACCACTGAGATCGCGATTGAGATGAGATCGCTATAAGGGAGGAGGGCGCTCCCATATAGCGCCTCGGCCAAGCAGACGGAGAGGAGAGAGGAGATGAAAATGTTCACGAAATCGTTCCCAAAAAGGATCGTGGCGATGGAACTATCGAAGTTTTTCGCCATCTCATAGGCGAGTTTTGCCCTTTTCCCGCCCTTTTTGCTTTCGCTTTCTAGCCGCGAGAGGTTAACGGAAGATATCGCCGCGTCAGAGGCGCTATAGATCGCAGAAAGCACGGTGAAGACGCCGATAAGAATCCAATAGAAGACGCTCATTTGCTCTCTCCTAAGGCGATTTTCTCGCTGATTGGGCCCACTAATTCCTCAAGCACGTCTTCCATCGTCACCATGCCAAGCAATTCCTCGCCCTTTTTGACGATGGCGATCTGCGTGCGTTTCTCCCTGAACCCGTCGACAAGATCGTCGATTTTCACGCGCGGGGAGACGATATAAGGCTTCTCCACGAAAGAAAGAGGATTGATTTTCTTATTCGACAAATAAGCGGACAAGAAGCGCTTCACCAAAAGCACCCCGACGATGTTCTCCTTCTTTTCGTAATAGACAGGGATCCTGCTGTAGGAGGTGGAGCAAAGGATTTCGACGAGCTTCTGGTTGCTTAAGCCTTTGAGGTCGATGGAGAACATCTTGTTTTTGGGCGTGAGCACGTCTTTTACGGCGGTGTCGCTGAAATCGATCGAGTTCTCGATGATCTCGCTCTCCCCTTTCTCAAGCACCCCGCCTTTCTGGCTCTTCTTGAGGGCGAGAGAGAAGTCATCCTCAGATACGACGTCCCCTTCTTTCAAAGGGAAAATTTTCTTGATGAGGGAGGTGATCCCACGCAAAAGCAGGGAAATAGGGTAGAAAAGAAAATAGAAGACAATTAGAGGATAGGCGAATATCGCCGCTAAGGAATTGGGGATCTTAGCCGCGATCTGCTTAGGCATCGTCTCGCCGAAAAGATAGACGATCAGCGTGACGACGATTGAGGAGATAAGCGAGACCAGACCGGCTTCAAGAGTAACGAAATAAAGGAAGATGGAGGTCGAGACGATGGATAAGAGGGTGTTGACGATATCATTCCCAATCAGGATGTTGATGAGGTTGACGTCTTTCCTCTCATAAAGCCAAAGGACGAGCGCGGCGCTTTTGCTGCCCTCTTCCTTCTTCACCTCGAAACGGTATTTGTTGAGCTTTTGGAAGGCGGTCTCTGAGGCGGAGAAGAAGGCGCTGAAGAGCAAAAAAAGCACGCCTAAGACAAGATAGACGTATTTATTCATCATCGACCTCGTTGCCTATTCGACCACCACAACCGCTACAATCGCTACAATCGCTGCTCATTTCGCTGATAATGTTAGCAAAACAAGCGGAGGAAATAAAGACAATCGCGTCGGGAGATAGCGTTCCGTAAATGTAGGTGGCGTTAAATAATACTTTCCCAGATTACAGGACTATATAATTTCGCCCGAAAACGGCGA
>CAVFEQ010000100.1:0-2832 GCA_963621535.1 Paludibacteraceae bacterium
GGTTCCTCAAGCTCGTCGACGACGGCAAGCGCGTTTCCATCCTCAACGTGAAAAAGCAGCACTCGGAGGTGCTGGCAAAGCTGGGGATAGCGATGAGCGTTACGGCCAAATGCCTCGGCTGATCAAAAGGGGCTTATACCTAACTTTTTAACTTGTTGTGTTTTATGGCTTTTACAATCAAGTGTATTATGAGGTTCAAGTATCTTCTAACAAAAGATTCAAGCCTTTCGAATATGATGGTTATTCATTTTCGTGCTATTTAACCGACATCAATACTCAAATAGACACTATTCGGGGCGTTAGGGTCACTTCGATCGAGCGCACAATCGTAGATTCCATAAACGCGCTAGGAAAAGTCATGGATATCGAAGAGCTTATCAAATGCCTTGATTTAGTTCGTCTTGCGAATGAGAGCAAACTTTTAGAAGTCCTAAACGCTTACAACAAAGAAGTCTTATATCGAAAAGCTGGATATATCCTTTCTTTCTACAAAAACGAATTCGAATTAAGCGAATCGTTCTTCGATACATGCTTATCCAAAGGGGCAACGTCTAATAGAGGCTGCCTTGTAAATCACGATAAAGAGAATCTCGTGTTTGATTCTAAGTGGGGTCTTTATGTATATCCAAATTTAAAAAGCATAAATGATAAAGGGGGTAATTTAGATGTTTAAGTATTCAGCAAAGGAAATCAACAAAATTGCAAATGAAGCGAATTTCAATAAGAACACTTGCGAGAAAGTCTTAAGACTCTACTCTATATTGAACTTCATTAATTCAAGCGAGATCGCTAACGAACTTGCTTTAAAAGGCGGAACGGCAATTAATCTATTCTTACCCTCAATTTCCTAGTCAAACAAAAAAAAGGCGCGCCATCGCGCGCCTTGCTTTTTGTCTTTGCTTAGAAAAGATAAGAGAGGATAGCGTCTTCGCCACTCTCGCTAGAAGTTTCGCTGCTCTCGCTTTCCCTCATCTGCGCCGCTTCCGCCCGGGCGTTTTCGACCCCATAGGTGATGAGGATCGGGGCGGCGGTAGAGAAGCCAAGGGCGAGGGCGAAAAGAGACAGGCGCATCGCCCTTCTGACCCTGTAATAGGCTTTTTTGTGGCCGGTTTTGTAGAGTTTGTCTTTCATAATCCTGTTTCCTTTCCTTTCATCGTTTTTCTAGGACACGCAGCTTCGCGGAGGCGGAGCGGCGGTTCTCCCCTAATTCCTTCTCGCTGGGGAGAATGGGTTTCCTGAAGGGGAGGAGGTATGGGAGCTCCTCCTCCCCGGGGAGAGAGATTTCATGGCGGTTCACCTTAGGGAGAGATAGATCTTGGAACCTCTTCTTGACGAGGCGGTCATCAATCGACATGAAGGTGATGATGGCTAGCCTTCCTTTGCTTTTGAGCATGCTCGGAGCGTCGCGCAGAAGCGCCTTCAAGGCCTCTTCTTCCCCGTTCACCTCCATGCGGATGGCCTGGAAGATCTGCTTGGCGGGGTGGCCTTTCTTGCGGAGATCCTTCTCGCTTTTGCTCTCCTTGATGATGGAGACGAGCTCAAGGGTGGTCGCGACCTTTTTCTTTTCCCTGGCTTTGACGATGTTTCTAGCGATACGCTTAGAATCCTTCTCTTCCCCGTATTCGAAGAAGATCCTCGTCAATTCGGCCTCGGAATAGGTATTCACCACATCGTAGGCGGAGAAGGCCTGGGTTTGGTCCATCCGCATGTCTAGAGGTGCGTCCTCTTTGTAGGAGAAGCCTCTTTGCCCCTCATCGAACTGCGGGCTAGAGACCCCTAAGTCGGCGAGGATGCCATCGACCGTATTTACCCCTAGCTCGGCTAGCCTTTCTTTAAGGCAAGCGAAGTTGCTGCGAATCAGGGTGAAGTTATCCCCCACTTCCTCAAGCTTGGCCCTGCTTTCTTTCATCGCCTCTTCATCGAGATCGAAGGAATAGAGATGTCCTTGCTTGGCTTTAGAAAGGATGAGGGAGCTATGTCCCGCCCTGCCGAGGGTGCAGTCGACGTAGACGCCATCAGGCTTTACCTGCAGCGCATCCACCGCTTCATGCAGCATTACCGGGTAATGGCTTCCCATCTTAGTGGCTCCTTTCCGCCAAAGCTTCGTAGTTTCTGCCGTTTCTTAGGAGATAAGAGGCGTAAGCGGAGGCATCCCATAGCTCCAGATGGTCGATCACCCCGATGAGGGTGACCTCCTTCCCGATCGCGTAATCCTTCAAGGTGTCTTTCCCAAGAAGCACGCGCCCCACCGAGTCGATCGGCAGCTTCTTCATGGAAGAGGCGGCCAGACGGACGTAGGCGCGATTATCAGGATCGGTATAGCTAAGAGAGGCAAGCTTGTTAAGCGCGTCTTGGAAATTCTCTTCCCGGTAGATGCTTAGGCATCCTTCGAAGCCCTTCATCACATAAAGGGTCTCCCCGGGCGCTATCCCTAGTTCCCTAGGAAGCATGAGCCTCCCTTTGGGATCGAGGTTGCGGGAATAGGACCCAAAGAACACGTTTACCACTTTTTACCACCTCGGCACCACAATGTTACCTTCTAGGGAAAAAGGTGGCAAACACTTTTTGCGAGATTAGCGAAAATCGATGCTCAAGAAAGTTTCAAGGGAAGGCTTTTAAAGAAGCTAGGGATCCTCAAAGCAAAGCCAAAAATAGTCTGCAGGCAATGCCTATTAGCATCCAGAAACGTCATAGACCTTCAAATAACCACTAGTCTTTTTATGTTTTATTCCCTATTTTATTTAAGTAAGTTTTTTGCAAAAGAAAAGTCGCTTCAAAATGAGATGTACCCCTAATCCTGGACAAAAACAGGAAAGGGGTATTTTTCATGAA
>CAVFEQ010000101.1:0-2808 GCA_963621535.1 Paludibacteraceae bacterium
TTAAAAAAGCCCCTTTCCGTTAGCTAAATGGAGGAAAAGACTCGACTGCTCTATTAGGTCGTTAAAAATGGGGAAACTCAAAGAAGAAAAACGTTTATAAAGGAGCCTCGCTCCTATAAAATTCATCCATGCAGAAACTCAACGATCTTTTCGAAAACGGCGATTACGAGGAAGTATTGAAACTCACCGAAGGCTCTTTAGAGCCCAAGGAGATCTTCCTGCGTATCTCAACTCTCATCGAGATGGGGAGAAGAGAGGAAGCCATGGAGACTTTGCTCAGCCAAAGGGAGTTGCTTTGGAAGGCACGCCCTTTGATGACGATGCGCGCGGATTTCGAGCTGCGCTTCGCTCTTACCCAGTTCGATGAGGCTTATGAAGACCTTGATTATTTTAGCAACCTTCCTTACGTGAGCCAGAAAGTGGAGGAGGAGCTCAAAAAAGGCAAAGAACGCATCCGCGCGGAGGAGAAAGCCTATCTTCTTCAAGGGGCCGACCATCAGAAAGATTTGAGGGTGTTGCTAAAAAGCAACGACCCTTACGCGGTTTTGGGCGCGCTTAGCCAAATCGGCGACAAGGGGATGAAGGGGTATGAGGAAGAGATCAAAAGCATTCTCTCTAGCACGATGCATCACGACGTGAAAGCCTTCGCCCTGCAGGTTTTAATCGCCTTAGATTATCCTAAAAACGTCTGCTTCATCGACGGGGGCAAGGCGCGGATGGTCACTCCTAGCGAGCTGATCTCGCCCTTTGAGGATAGCAACTACCAATCCATCCGCGAGCATCTAAGCTATCTTCTAGATACCTCCCTCTCCGGGGTCTGCATCCAGCTCCTCGACGAGATCGCTCTCGCCTCTTTCCCCGATTATCCCTTCAAGGATGGGCATTCGCCTTTTGAGATGGACGCCATCATCGCTCTTGGCGAGGAATACCTTGGCGAGAAGCCTGAAAAGAAGTACTGCAGCAAGGAAGCAAACAAAGAGAAGAAGAGGTTTAAAGCCATTCTGGAGAACCATCCTCCTCTATCCTGATTAAGAAGACCGGTTTCGCCCCTTTCTAGGTCTAAGCCTTGCGAAAGGGGCTTTTCATTTTCTCCCTAAGGTAAAAGAAACCGGGGGAATTTGGGTAAAAGAAACGGGGGTAAAATATCTATTAGAAACAGGGGGAAAATACCTATTAGAAACGGGGGGGAAAACGAAAATAAAGTCGATATTGCCGAATTTTAGCGTTTATGGAAAAATAAGGTTATGCCATACCTAAAAAGATACATTGAAAAAGATATTGCGGATGCACTGGAAAGCTCTGGGGCAGTGGTGGTCGCGGGCCCGAAGTTCTGCGGGAAAACCGAGACGAGCAGCCGCTTTGCCAAAAGCAAGGTCGCGCTTGACGAGGTTTCCCTCATCCGCTTTGCCGAGGCCGATCCCCGAGCGGTTTTAGAAGGAAGCGTGCCTCGTTTGATCGACGAGTGGCAAAACGTGCCCAATCTCTGGAACGTCGCAAGGTCGGAGATCGATCGAAGGGAAGGGAAACTTGGCCAATTCATCTTCACGGGCAGCTCAACGCCGGCGGACATGGAGCAGATCTATCACTCCGGTGCGGGCAGGATCGTCACGGTGAGAATGCGCCCGATGAGCTTATTCGAGTCAAAGGAATCCAAAGGGGAGATCTCTTTGCGCGCGCTTTTCGCTGGGCAACCCTCTGTGGGTGCGCTCAATGAGGGCTATAGCCTCATGGATACCGCTTTCTATATCTGTCGCGGCGGATGGCCGCTGTCAGTGTTGCTGAAACAGAAGAGGGAACTCGCGCTCAAAGTGACCAAAAACTATTACTCAACGCTCTTCGAATTCGAGAATGCGAAAAACGGGAAATTCCGCAACAAAAAACCTGAGATTTTCCGTCTCATCCTCCGTAGCTATGCCAGAAACATATCGACGGAGGCGAGGAAATCGACGATTTTAAATGACATCAGCGCCCATGAAGGGCGCCGCATTGACGATGAGACGCTGGAAGAATATCTGAAAGCGCTGAACGATCTCTATATCCTGCAGGACATCGAGGCTTGGAACCCGAATTTCCGAAGTAAGACCGCGATCGTTTCCACGCCGACCCGCCATTTCGTGGACACCTCTATCGCCGCCGGGGCTTTGCATCTCTCGCCCGCTGACCTTCTAAACGATCCGAAAACGTTTGGGCTTTTCTTCGAGGATTTCGCCGTCAAGGAGCTTTCGATTTACGCGGGGGCTTTAGGCGGGGAAATCCGCCATTTCCGGGACGGGAACGGCCTAGAATGCGACGCGGTGATCCATTTGGAGAATGGGGATTATGCGCTGATCGAAATCAAAGAAGGCGCCAAAGAAGCGATCGATTACGGGGCGAGAAGACTCGCCTTGCTAAAAAAGCGGATAGAGGAAAACGGCCAAAAGATGCCTTCTTTCTGCATGGTATTGACCGCCTGCGGCCACGCCTATACCCGTGAAGACGGAGTCCACGTCGTTCCGATAAACCTCCTTAGGGACTAAGAGAATAGAAGGCGTGTTTTGCGTTGGCTTTAGACCAATAGAGCCCCCAAGACAAAGTCTTAGGCGAGCAATTTCCCCCTCGCTTAAACGCTAAGGCGATTCTCTTTGCCTTGGGTATATTTGCTTGGCGGGACCCTCTCATTCGTCCCTCTTTGGATGCGTTAAAAAAGTGTGTTAGGTGACAAAGTCGTTGCAACAACGACCTGTAAATTTTGATTTTTTCGGCGCTTTCGAAGGTTTTTGTTGCAATGACTTTGTCCAAAATTGCTTTGTTTCGGGCTTTTGGCTATAT
>CAVFEQ010000102.1:0-2731 GCA_963621535.1 Paludibacteraceae bacterium
ATATTAACTTCTTTAATTACATTATCCTGTTTTCGGCACTTTTTTGAATAAAAATTAAAGAATGTTACGACTGCATCGTACTTTTTTCTATATTCAGTTATTAACTTTTTCTTTCACGTCTATTTCTTTTTGCTTGTACCTACCAAACTTCTCATTCTATTAATTTCATGATATCTATATGCCAAATTCAAATTCATCTTCTTCGACAGTTCGCTGATGTTGTGGTCCCAGTACAAGGTTTTGTAAGTCAAGTCGTCAAGCTCCCCGAATTCATACTTCCTTAGCGATTCGAATATTGAGTTGGTTGTTGAACCTGGCAGGTATTTCCTTCTCAGTATGCACATTATCGTAAGGGCGATATAGACCGTAAACATATGCGCCTTGATGTGCTCTTCCTTCCTGACGTATATCGGCCTGGCATTCATGTCCGTCTTCATCGTCCTGAAGCATTCCTCTATGTCGTTCCTCTTGCCGCCTATCCTGATGATGTCGATTTCGTCAAGCGGCACGCACCTCAGGCCGTTTCTGGCAAGCTCGTCCCTGTATTCCTCGTCCGCGTCTCTGCTGGATGGGATATCGGTGACATAGGCATAGTATCCGGCCAGGGCTCTCTCCTCCTCTATTTTTTCCTTCGAAAGCATCAGCTCCGATTTCCCTTTAACGACCTCGCCGTTCTTGTCGAAAACGATTTTCTTGATGTATTCCTTGCCGTCGCTGCATTTCGAGAGGCTCAATCTCGATGGGTTCTCGATGATTTTTTCCGCGTGCTCCACCCTCTTCTCGATGGCCTTCATCATGAAGTCGCGGCTGGCCGGGTCGAACTTGACTATCAGCCTCTCCTGGAGGCCGTCGCCCCTGATTATCCATCTGGATTTGTGCGATTTCCTCCTGCCCTTCCTGTCGGGCTCGCCATATTCGGTCATGCCTTCCCCGTTGGTCATCTGCCTTCTGATTTCGGCGTCGATTTTCCTGCTTTTCAGGGACTGGGTGAAAATGTAGTTCCTGCCGGAGCGGTGGATCCTGTCCTTGTTGTCGCTGGTGTTCAACCCAGCGTCGGCGCATATGATCTTGCCGCTTGTGGCTTCCTCACCGGCGCTGACCAGGAGCGGGATCAGGGAGCCGGTCTCGCTTTCGTTGCCCCTGAAGGTGACGCTTCCTATCGGATACCCGTTTTGATGGTACAGCAGGCCGTACTCTATGATGGGGTCTGGCCTATGGTTCTTCTCGACGCCATAGGCCCTCAGCCCCTCCTCGTCCGCGCTCTGTATCTCGAAATAGAAATTCGAGCAATCGTAGAATATCGCGCCATCGTCATCCCCTGGCATCATCTCCTTGCATTCCTTGGAGAGCTTCCTTGTCAATTTGGCTGACAGCTCATCGATCAGATCCAAGGAATCGTAGATGTTGTCGATGTTCAAGTCGAATTTCTCCACGTAATTGCTGTTGTTCCTGATGTCCGACAGCTTGCTGCCGGGATTGATGATCCTGGAGAAGCACATCAGCCTCAGCGCGTCGTTGATGGAATATTGGATTTTCTTGTTGCTATTAAACTTCCAGGACCTTAAGAAAGCCTCCAGCTTCAAGTCGGCCCATACCTTGTTGAGGAACAGGATGGAGGCGTTCTTCTTGGCGCAGAGCCCTTCCTTTTCCTCGATTGGCTCCGAATAGTCGACGTTGAATGAATACGATTTGTTTGCTCTTTCTTTCTTGCTTGCCTCGTGGTAGGCGATCCTTTCCTTGATGAAGGCGCCAACATCATCGTGCTCCCTTTCAAGTTCGCTCAGCAATCCAAGGTTTTCATAGTACCTGTCCTTTTTCTTTCCCTTTATCGAATATCCTTCCGCGATATAGACCTGGAAGTCATTTAATTTTTTCACCGGTAACTTTTTAGCGTACATAAACGTGAAGCCTCCACATAAATATTATAGCATGAACGCTTGATAACGTGAAGAGAAAACGTTAAGCAAATTTGACATAATAAAAAATCCATTTTTCATGGACTTACAAAGTAATATTCTTTCAATTATTTCCTGAATAGACTCAAAAACTAGTTAGCAAGTGCCGAAAATGGGAAAACCTGCCACCATTCCATGAAATTAGTTTAGTTTTCATTCGAATAAAAGGCAAATTATCTTTTTTGACGACATTTTCTGAAAGCAATGTAACATATTCTGAAATTGACACGTTCATATAATGAAGGTAAACTATTATCACTCTTAAGAGTGAAGATTATGAAAAAACCTATTGTTGCAATTCTATATGATTTCGATTCAACGCTAGCAACTAGCGATATGCAAAATTTTGGGTTTATCCCATCTTTAGGCATGACCCCAGAGGAATTCTGGGCTAAGACTGGAACTTTCTGCGATAAAAGCGGAATGGAAAGAACGCTTGGCTATCTTTACGTGATGTTGCAATCATGCAAAGAAAAAGGCATCGAAATGAGTAAAGAATGGCTTAGAGAGCAAGGGAAAGCTATCGAATTTTGGCCTGGTGTGGTTGACTGGTTTCAAAGAATCAACGACTACGGAAAAGAAAATGGCTTGAAAATTGAGCATTATCTTGTTTCTTCGGGCAATAAGGAAATTGTTGAGGGGTGCGCTATCGCTAAAGAATTTAAGGTGATTTATGGCTGTGAATTCTTCTATGACGAGAATGGTAAAGCCGTTTGGCCTAAGTTAGCGATTAACTTTACCCAAAAGACACAATATTTTTATCGAATCTCTAAGGG
>CAVFEQ010000103.1:0-2708 GCA_963621535.1 Paludibacteraceae bacterium
ATTCTTCTAAATACTTGTTGCAGAACATGTTCGAACCTCCTGGCTAGATTGTTCGAAAATCCATCCAGAAAGTCGATTGTGGAAATCTTTTACGCTTACCGAAATCTATTATAACGGCATAGGCAAAGTCGATCTGCCAAACGAAAAAGCGTAGCCACATTCAGGAATGAACCTGCTTGCAACTACGCTTTTTTATTTCGGGAAGTAAATCCCTAACGGGCTTGATAACACCGTATCAAACCCTTGCTTAATTTCGATGGCGGAGGCGTCGGGATTCGAACCCGAGCACCGGCATACACCGATCTAACAGGTTAGCAACCTGCCCCCTTCGGCCTCTTGGGTACGCCTCCGCGTGGTGAAACTATACAACAAAGGAAAAGAGAAAGGTAGGGGCAAATTCAACAACATTCCGTTCAAAAAAGTCCCATCACAGGCCATTGATAACGCTTTCCTGACCATAGGCAAGGCGTTTGGGTTATGATAACGTGACGTAAAAAGAACACCAAAAACATGCAAACATTCATACCCTTGACGCTTGAATCAGCAAGCCCGGCGAACATTTGGGTTTATATCCTTTTGATGTGCGGCGGACTAGGGGCATTGTTCATCGGCATGAACATGCTGCAAGCCTCCACCGAGAAAGTCGCCACCAAAGGCCTACGGAAGCTCTTCGCCAAAACCGCGAATTCGAAGCTCGCCGGCTTAGGGATAGGGACCTTGGCGACGATGATCATGCAATCAAGCGGGGCCACCACCGTCATGGTCGTGGGCTTTGTCAATGCCGGGGCCATGACTTTAGCCCAGGCCACCACCTACATCATGGGCGCTAACATCGGTACCACCATCACCGCCCAGCTCGTCGCTTTAGGCGGGCTTAGCTCAGATTCCTTCCCGCTGACCGAGATCTTGATCTCCTTGACTTTGCTTGGGGTGATCCTGCGCATGATCTTCGCCAAAAAACATCCAAAAATCGCTCTAGCCGGCGACCTCATCGCCGGGCTGGGCCTGCTTTTCCTTGGCCTAGAGACCATGACGAGCAACATGCAGGAGCTCTTCCTCAACAACCAAGGCCTAAAGGACTTCCTCACCACCTTAAGCAACCCCTTCCTTCTCCTTCTTATCGGCATCGGGCTCACCGTTTTGGCCCAGTCTTCAAGCGCGGTCACCTCGATTGTCCTAGCCATGGCGATGGCTGGAGCGGTCGTCGGAGGAAGCGGCAACGGGGTGCTTTATCTGATTCTAGGTTCCAACATCGGCAGCTGTTCCACCGCCTTGCTTAGCGCCATCGGCTCCACCACCAACGGCAAAAGGGCCTCGGTCATCCATCTTCTGTTCAACGTCTTCGGCTCCATCATCTTCTTCATCGTCTTGCTCTGTTGGAGCGATGCCATGGAGATGACCTTCGCTAAGCTCTTCCCCGGCAACCCCGCGGTCCAGATCGCGATGTTCCACACCTTCTTCAACGTCGTCTGCTCCATCTTGTTCCTCCCTTTCACGAAGTGCTTCGTCTTCCTTTCGGAGAAGATCGTCAGGGACAAGAAGAACAAGAAGAAGAGCGACCTCCTCGACGAGAGGTTCCTCTCCACCCCGGAACTCGCCCTTTCCCAGGCGATCTCCTTCTACCATCTTTTAGGCGGCGAGGCCTTGCATAACCTCAATGACTCCCTTGACGCCTTCCTAAGCAAAGACATGAGCCGGAAGAGCGAGATCGAGGAAGGAGAGACGAAGGTGCTTAAAATGTCGAAAGAGCTAAGCTCCTTCCTCGTCTCCATCTCTACTGCCGGGGTATCCCCAGAATCCAGCGCGAAGATCTCCAAGATGCAGCTAGACATCGCTGATCTTGTCCGTCTAAGCGAGATCGCCGACAACATCACCGGCTACACCCGTCACGAAGTGGAGGATGAGCTCGTCTTCTCTAGCATCGTCATCGACCAGATCAAAGAGATGAAAAACAAGCTGGAAGAGATGTTCAAGGCCACGAACGAAGCCTTTGATAACCCAAGCCTAGAGAAACTTAACAAGGTCTCCTCCTACGAAGATGAGATCGACTCCCTGCGCACCGCCATGGTCAAAGGGCATCTAGAAAGACTCGAGAAAGGGACCTGCAAGCCGCAGAATTCCAATACCTTCCTTAATCTAGTCTCCAATTTGGAACGCTGCGGCGACCACCTCAACTTCATCGCCGAAAGAAGTTGCAGCGCTTATCTCCCCAAAGATAAAGAAGACAACCTCACCTTGCATCCTTAAAAATCAAGGAACGCCTGTCCGGCGTTTTTTTAATCAAGACAGCCAGCTTACTCTGAATGAATTCCTTGAAACGAGGGGGCGAAGACAAGTTTCCTTCTCTTGCCTCACCCACCTCGTTTCAGTAAAAAATGCAACGAGGTCGGCTCGTTGCAAAATAAGGTGCAACGAGCCCCGTAAAACCGTCACGTTTTTCTTCAAGCGAAAAGAAATTGACTAGTTTATTCACGCGGATGAGTCGGTCCAATTTTCTTTAAACCAAGCATCCATTCAATTTCTCATTTCGCAAAACAACCTTTTTTGATGTTTAAGCTTTTGACGACAACATCGTCGCTTTTAAACGTTTCCTCAGCAAAAGATTCATATATTTTCAACTGCCAGCCCCCTGTTTTGCCTTGTTGCCAAATCAGATCAAAAGACCATTGATCAAGGCCTCGTTGCATCGTTTCAAGCAAATTTGCAAC
>CAVFEQ010000104.1:0-2676 GCA_963621535.1 Paludibacteraceae bacterium
TCCTGGACCTCGGCCCCGTTCAGTGAGCGCTTTGCGATTACTTTGTCAAATAACGGACGAAGCGAAACCTTCGATTCGAGTTTTCCCTACGCTTTTCCCCGTGCTAGAATTTGCCGTCTTTAAGGAGACTAGTCATGAACAAGAAAAACGCTTTGCTCTCTTTCCCTTGCCTTTTGCTGCTTTTAAGCGCCTGCGGAGAAAACGAAAAAACTAGTGAGACCACTTCAACAAATTCTTTTGAGAGCGCGGAAAACGTTTCGAAAAGCGATGAAGGAAGCGCTGAGTCAAACGATGAGGCGAGCGAGACGGATTCTGATGTGAGTTCCCGCTACAAAGTCGATGAAGCTCTTTGGAAAAGCGCGCTTGGCTCAGTCGAAAGCTTTTCGCTCGTTAAGGCTTGTAAAAAAGAGGGGGGAGATTCCCTTCTCTCTGTTTTGATGGACGATGATTGCGCGAGAGTCGTCGAGCTCTTCTGCAAGGAAGAGAACGATGTTGCCGAGCAAAAGGCGGAGAGGTTTTATACTAGTTCCGTCGATGGGGAATATAAGCGTTACGTCTATGATCAGACCACTTCCTCTTATGCGGTGGAAACTCTCTCAGGGCAATCCCCTTGCTTTGAAGAGAAAGAGAAATTTTTTTCTTTCCTTTCTTCTTCCTACTCCTCTTTTGAATTCCTTGACGCGAAAAACGGCTACTGTGCCTATGATTTGAGCGAAGCAGGGGAGGACGGGATCAAAAACATCCTCATTTGCTTTAACAAAGGGGAGATTTCCTCCATTTCTTTCCAAACCGGAGACGAAAATGGGGAAGATTTTTCATTCGTTACGATCCTTGACATCAATAGCATCTCCGTCGATCTCCCGGCGAAAGAGAAGACGAGCGAGGACGTTTGGGAGAAGGCTTTTGCCTCTATTTCAAGCGAATTCAATTTCGCTTATCGATGCAGCTACTCCTATTCCGGCGAGTACTATTCCTATTCCACGGAGGAAAACTATCTTTGCCAAGGAAACCTCATCGAATACCGTTATGAGCAAAATTACGACGGCGCGACTTCCTCTAGCCATTGCTATTATTCTTTGGAAGATGGGGAATGCTTTGAATACTCAAGCTCTGACGATGAGGCGACCTGGAGCAAAGCGAAGGCTTCGCTTGATGCTTTCGCTGACATCAAAGCGACCTTGAATCTATTCGCCTCCTCATGGTCATCGTTTGTTTTCGATGAGGATTTGCTTAGCTACAAAGCCTCTTCGCTTGTTTTGAAAGAGACGGAATACGAGAATGTGGAAGTGAGTTTTAGCGACTCCGAACTCGCCTCCATAAAATACGAGAATGAGGGGTATTCCTGTGCCTTCCTCGATTTTGGAAAATCTTCCGTCAGCTTGCCGAAAATCGCCTGATAAGAAAGAAAAAAAGGAAAAACCCCATCAGGTTTACTTCGATATATAGGAACGTATAGAACTGCTTGGTTTTACAAGACCATGCGCTGAATTATTTCCAATAAAGAAAAATCCTCTAAAATCCTAAAAAGGTCGTCTATTGCCTTGATCTGCTTTGTTTTCAGCTGTGAATGGAGGTTTTTGAAGATCTTCGAAGGGAAGTCGCTTTCATCTAGGTAAGGGCGGTCGCCTTCTTTAGCGATTTCTGGGTCATTTTGCTCCAATAAATAGGAAATCAGGTAGCGTCTGAAGTAGATTAGGATGTCTTCTTCAATCCAATAGGAGGTCTTCTTCGCTGCCCCTTCGTTTTGCTTAAGCGCGATATACAAAGACAGGCCGTCTTCCGCGTCATGATAGATGTCGGCGAAGCAGTAATCATAAGTCATGGGCTTGGTCTTACACGCGAAAGAAAGCGCATCGCTTTGGACCAAAACGATCTTCTCTTTTGGGAAGAAAGGCAAAAGATGCTCCTTGAAGAAGGAGAGAACAGCCTCGTCGTTTTCGACGACGGTGACACGCTTGACGTTTTCTTTGCTCGCGGCGCGATAAGCGAAATAGCCCATGCCTAGGCCGTAAGTCAAAACTTCGCCCTCGCTTTCCTTTATCGCTTTTTCCATCGTTTTGATCTCGTGAGGAACAAGCGACATCCAAGGTCTGCCTCCTTTGGCGAAAATAGGATAGGAAAAGCCTTTGAGGCTATAGGCGAAGCTAGGACGCTCCTCAAAATAAGGGGAGGGGCCGCTTGTATAGGAAGAATAAGGGAAAAGCTCGCCTGGGCGTACTTCCTTCATCGCTAACGTTAACCCTTTTTCGCAAAAGGAGAGCCCTTGCAAAACCTTGAAGTAGGGGTCTAGTTCCACAAAAGTCGCCTCTTCGATCTGCTTGATATGCGGAAACAAAAACTTCTGGCAGTCTTGTTTAAGCCCCTTTCCCAGATTGTCGAAGGAACCTAGAAAGAATTCCTCAAATTGGTCTTTGGAAGAAAAAGAGGGGATTTTGGCGATGTTTTCTTCCTGCAGGGAAAGATATTCGTTCAAAAGCTCGGCTAGCTCCGCCTCCCTGTCTTGCTTTTGGCTTAAAGCGCGGAGATATCTTTGGCTTTCTTGGTCTTTAGGAAGGAACATGCTCACGATTATAAAGTCCCTCCTTGAAGCCTAGAAGGGAGAAGTTCGGGCTTTTCTTATCATTGAGTTTCACGGTTTTTTGCAAAGGGCACCGATCTGAGTAGAGAAAAAAGGCT
>CAVFEQ010000105.1:0-2641 GCA_963621535.1 Paludibacteraceae bacterium
TTATATTTATTGTACGCTTCGCGCACGGAAAAGCAACAAAAAAAGCCTTTTTTAGAAGGCTGTTCTTCAAGGATCCTACAAAACGGCGCAGATCAGGCGCTTTGTATAGGGGATGCTATCTGGGGTTTCATTATTCAACCAAAACAAGGAGGACGTCCTCGGCGTGGCCGTCTACCTCTCCTATTTCTCCGCCCGGGAGCATTACGAGGTCAGAAAAGAAGAGACCTCCGCCTTGGGGAGAGCGGACCTCTCCTTCTTCCCCTTTGAATCCGGGTACCTTCCCTTCATCGTCGAGCTCAAGGTCGGGAAGTCCCCGGATGAGGCGCTCGCCCAGATAAAGGAGAGGCGTTACTGGGAGGCCTGGGGAAATTACGAAGGCAAGGTGCTTCTGCTTGGCATAAGCTACGATCCGAAGACTTTGAAGCACAGCTCGAAGGTCGAATGGATCGAGGTTGAATAACCCAAAAGGCAGTAACGGCGTCCCAGCGACGGGGCGCCTTTTCCTTTGGGTGGAGCGGCTGTTTCTGCGCCCGTCTTAACGGCAAGAAACGTTTTCTTACAATAAAAACTGTATGGTAAAATATATTTATAAAGGACTTTTTACCCATGGCAATGTATCTCAATCAGAACAACTCTAAGTTCCAAAAATACCTGAAGAACAAAATCTTCGTCGACAAATCCCTCCTCATCAAGGAGACGAACGCCTACTTTAGAGCAGGCTCTTTCAAGTTCATGTGCGTCACCCGGCCCAGGAGGTTCGGCAAGAGCCTGGCCCTCTCGATGCTCAACGCCTATTACTCCAAAGGATGCGACTCAAGGGAGCTGTTCAAGGACCTCGCGATAGCGAAGGACCCCTCCTTCGAGAAGCACCTCAACAAGCACAACGTCCTCTGGATCGATCTGGCGAAGGTCTACACCGGGCTGAAGGACCCGAGCCTCTTCGTGGATGAGTTGTGCAGGCTTCTTATCGCCGAACTCGCGAAAGCCCACCCGGAGGTAAGTCTTGAGGGACTCTCTTTGGGGGACGTGATCGGAGAAATCAAAGAAAGGACCGGCAACGCCTTCATCTTCCTCATCGACGAATGGGACGTCATCTACCGCGAGCAGCCCAATAACAAGAAGCTCTGCGATTCCTTCACCATGCTGCTCCGCAACCTCTTCAAGTCCAGCGACATCTCCTCTTGCTTCGACCTCGTCTACATGACCGGCATTCTGCCCATAAGGAGAACCAGCAGCCAATCAGGCCTAAACGTGTTCGAGGAATACACCATGCTTGACTCGTGGCGCCTCGCCCCCTTCTTTGGCTTCGCCGAGGATGAGGTGAGGGGTCTTTGCGAGAAACGCGGCGCCGACTTCGCGAAGATCAAGAGCTGGTACGACGGCTATCGCCTCGAGGGGATGACGATCTACAACCCCATATCCGTGGCTAAGGCGATTGAGAAAGGGAGATGCGACGGTTACTGGACAGCCACCTGCGCCATCGAGGCCCTCACCGAATACTTGAACTACGGCAACGGCGCCTTGAAGGGCGAGGCCATGTCCCTTCTCGCCGGGGAGGAGGTCAAGCTGGAGCCCCTTATGTTCGACAACGACCTGACGAAGGTCGACTCCAAAGACGCCGCGCTGAGCGTTCTGGTTCACTTTGGTTATCTGGCCTACACCCCGGACCCCGAAGGCAATGAAGGAGTTTGTCGCATCCCGAACAAAGAGATCGAAGTGGAGTTCGAGAGGGCAATCGAAATGCTCGGCTGGAAATAGGCCAAAGCCCAGTTAGGACTTCCGGGCGCTCCCTTTAGCAGGCTGGCATCAGCCCCGACATTATCGGACCTGAGGCCGGGAAATCCCCGGAGGAAGTCATTTTCCAGATCAAAGAGAAACGTTACTGGGATGCCTGGAACGGCTATGATGGCGAAGTGCTTCTAGTTGGGATCAATTACGATAGCCTTACCTTGAAGCATTCCGTCAAGACCGAGTGGATCGATATCAAAGACTACGAATAAGCAGCGACAAGAGGTTTCTTTTCTTTGCCTAGAAAAGATGGGGCTGCTTATTTTCATGAAGGCGTTCCTTGATTTTGAACTTCTTTTTTATTTCGTTTGATTGATGGGTCTTAAGGGCTATTCGTTTTTGCTTTAGAAGCTAAGAACTATAGAAGAGCTTTCAAAGAGAAGCGGTGACCTTAGCCTATTTTTCCAAACGCGGAATCAGTTAAAAAGATCATGGCGATTGGCCGCATTCTTTCGCAAAAGGATCTTTCTCGCTTGCGCTTAAGCCGTTAAGGCCGTTTCCTTTTCTTTGTCGCCACCTACATTTACGGAACGCTATCTACTATCTGGGTGAATTTGCCGAAAGGAATAAAGGGCTTTATTATTGATTCCACATAAGTTCGCTTAAGCGATGCGGAGGGTTGACATGAATGAGTTATTGAGACAAGACAAGGTTAGGCAAAAGAAAATACCGTATTTCCAGAAGCTATGGCGTAAATCTCAAGGTGGTGGCGTAGCTTCCTTGTTTTACCGGCTTTTATACAGGATATCGGCTAAAAGGTCGCATATAGAAATTCCCTCAAAATGTAAAATCGGGAGACAACTATATGAATTAAGTCAAACTTTTTCTTGAGAAAGTTTGCGTGCTGAAAAGA
>CAVFEQ010000106.1:0-2530 GCA_963621535.1 Paludibacteraceae bacterium
GGATTTATCAGGTCACCTGTGCAAACCAAGGTTTAAATAGAAAAAGAAAACAATGATTACATTGGCGTTTCGTGACCTGAATACCAATCATTGATAATGTAGTATTTGACCGCCAAAGAGTGGTTTTGAGCGGGCGAAACAATGTAATCGCTAGGGTTGGCGGAAAAGGCCTTGGGAATTGCCGCGAGCAAAAGACATCGCTGCTTCTTCCGGGCTTAAAGAGTTCGCCGTTATGTCTCGCTTATAGCGAGAAGAAGCTTTCACCATTCACCGCTTACCTTTCGTTTAAGGCGAGCATACCGACGATGTCTCAGAAGGTCTTCTCTGCCCCAACGTCGATTTTGACCGCGCCGTACCAAGCGATACCGACGCGGACGCTTTCGCCGTTAGGAAGCGATCCTTTTAAGTATCTCGTAGCCCCGCATTCAACACTTTCACCTTCAATGACTAGAGCGTTGCGTACTAAGCCGCGGTAGACCAGAATGGTGTAACCATTCACCGTTCTGGTCCGAATATGACAGTCAGTCAAAGCCGCGATCAGGATGATAAATGGGGAAATCGGAATGATGAACCCAACAAGAATTAACACGTGATTCTGCATTAAAAACCCGACAACGAGAGGAATGCAAAAGAAGATAGTTAGAAAGAACCAAACAAGTCTATTCACGACGATCTTCATTTTCCATTCTTTCATCCATTCCCGGGATTTTGGAGCGGGAGCGTACATCGAGGTTCTTTTTATGTTGGTCGTTTTACTCAAGGGATAACCGCAGTGAGGACAAGAAGACGCTTCCGTACTAACTTCTTTCCCGCATTCAGGACAACTAATAAGGGCCATGGGTTTTCACTCCTTTTTCTAAGATGATACCAACTTTTAAGGACATGAGGGCCCGGTTTAAAACAATTGACAAGCCTAGGTCTTTAATTAAAAGGTGAATTTTGCTTCGAGAAGACGGAGGTTTTTGGTTTAGCGGGTAGTTTTATTCGCTTGCTAAGCAAGGCTTACTAGCTGATTAAACGACACCACCCCCAAATCCGCATCGTAGGGCAAGGCAAGCCCAGCAAGGGATTGTCAAATCAGCCAAAAGAAAACCTCATCAAAGAGTATATCACTCGATGGTGAGGCTTTTTAAATATGCTTATGTGTGTTCCCTTAATCAGTTTTATTTTTCTGCAATTTCATTAATCGCTTTGATTAATAGTTCATAGTTAAATTGTCTGTTATTAGGGGACAACTCCCAGGTGTTTTGATCGATGTTGATCAGTTTTCTTTCAGGCAAATTCAGGGCTTGGATGTTCGGATTTCGATAATATTCTGAATCATCCACATAAGATTGAATGAGATATTCCCAATTCGAACCAAGGATTTTTCTTGCGTTTTTATATTTGGCCAGTTTCTCTTTGATTTCGTCAGATCCGGCAGAAGAATTCGTTTGTTTGTCCAAAAGACTTAAATTCTCGAATCTAAATCTCTCGTTGTCAAAATCCTCAGCCGTATTGAATTTAGATTTCTTGCTTTGCCAATTGGTCAATCTTCCTTTATCTTCCCATTCTTTGACACTGTACAAATGCTCAATCGAGAAATTCTCTGCGAATAGAATGTTAATAAGATACTCATTGAAGTCGTGTGAAGGATCAGCCGTCATGTCGAGAAAGCTTTCCTGGCATCCCATAATAACCTTGATGAGCCTTGAATAATCCTTGACGTTGACATTTGAGACCGCTTTATGGTCATTGTAATTGAGATTGAAGATCTCGTTGGCATTGATGTCTCCCACGATGTCATCAATAGATTTCTTGTAATTGCCGTCGCTATCAACGGCGATGTTTTCCAAAAATCCGACAAGCCTTTTTGTGTTGCTCCTTATATAGTTCCAAAGTAATGTTAAGTTTAGCCTTTTTCCGATTTCGTTCAGTTTATCTATATCTATATCTTTCGTCCCTTCAACATATAGGTTTGGCACGCCGTCAATATAACAATGCCTTGTTCTGAATAGGGCGACAAGCACGGTGTTGATATCGAAGTACGACTCATATTGAAGAAGAATCCAAGACATGAAAAGGGAAGTGTTTGGATTTAGGTTCACACCCATATTCGACAGATTTTTGAAAATGAAGCCGAAATCATTCAAATACTGAACAAATTTCTCAACAAATTCCTTAGCAAGTAACTGATCGTTGAAGACATCGTTTTTATAGAACGACATCCATTTGCCGATTCCGGTCTCTCCCAACGTCAAAATATTACTGTCGTTTTTGAAATAGGCATTCAAAAAAATGAATATCACGTTGTTTACTCCGTTTTCCTTCTTCTCATCGTACGCCTTGTATGAGTCAATGTCTTTAGATACTCCGAGATAGCTCGCCAATTCATTGACTCGTTGCTTTATTTCAAAAAAACCTTGGTTTGCACAGGTGACCTGATAAATCCCTTATTTATCGGCTTTTTTTGCAAAGACCTCTCGAAATCTTATTACTTTGTGCGTCAAAATAGCCATCTGAAGGAACTTTTTCACCTTCTCATCAATTG
>CAVFEQ010000107.1:0-2380 GCA_963621535.1 Paludibacteraceae bacterium
AGTCACCACTCGGCGTTCAAACTCTCATATACCGGTGACGAATTTATAGCAAAAGACCCAAACAGACTAAATGACATTGTTCACACTTCTAAGGAAAATGTGCGTTAAAGGCAGTTTTTAAGTGTAAAGGAAAATGTCCTTAATTCCTGGTCGATCTTAAGGACATTCCCATGTTTTAGGCTTTCGTCAGTTCGCCAAACTCGTCTATCGAGACGAGCTTTAATTTGGTCAGGTCAAGGTGGGCCGCTAGCTTCTCGCGCTCCGCCTCATCGTAGCAGACGAGGTATGGAACATTGAGATTCCTCTTGAGGAAGAACCCTTGCTCAAGCCAGGCCTTGATTTTGGTCAGCGCCTCGTCGGTGATGAGGCTCCCCCATTCGCACACCTTGTAGATGCCGCCGAAACAATTGGAGGATTCGGTATCGAAGAATAAGTATCTCATTGCGCATCGCCTTCTTGCGTTAGGCTGAATTGCGGCTTCACCTGCTCCTTCTTCAATAGATACAGGTAGCAGGCGATGGTCGGTATTAAGTCGAGCGCCGTCCCGATTCCGAACATCAAGGCGATGCTAGTTAGGGTCGGGACGAACACACCAGTCTTCCAGAGGATGAACATGGTCACGTAGTAGATGCCGTTCGTGGCGATGCTTTCGATGAGCATGTACTGGGTCTTTCCGCGACCGTAGATGGTTCCGTCGAAGACGCAGTTGAAAATATAGGCAATGTAGAACCCGGATTGAATGAGGACGACGTAGAACACGGCCTCATAGGCATCTGTGTTCAGCACGTATTGTAGGAACGGCTTCCACAAGGGAATGGTCGCGAACCATAATGCCGAGAACAATGCGGAGATTACGAGGTACCCTAGCGTCTTGGAACGGATGTTCTCCTTGCTTTCCGCCGTTTCTTTCTTGATGACGTCGTAGAGAGCGGTCGCGGGTAAGAGCAACCATGTCCAGATGAAACTGTTGGCTACCCAGTACGTCCCCTGCTCTGCGATGACGTTGACCAACCTGGAGATCATCACCATGAAGGCGACGTTCCGCACCAGCGATTCCAAACCGGAGAAGAGGCCGATTTTGCCGTATTCGCTCAGCCATTTGAAATCGAGTTTTGCTTTGCGAAAGACGCGAATCCCTTCACAACGAAGCATGATAAACGCAGAGATGACGAGTACCACGGAAGTGACGATATTGGCCAGGGCGATGCCATTCACACCCATATTTGCGGACACGGGCAATTTGGAAATGAGAAAGGTGTCGAGTGTCACGGACAGGGCCGTTTGGATTCCCAATTGGATGTACATGTATTTGTCTTTTCCGATCGTGACGAGCAGGACCGTGATGAACTTCGAGACGATGGAGATGCAACTGGCCACCGATTCAATGCGGATGTAGGTTACGGTCGCTTCCAACGTCGATGGGTCGCTTGCCATCGCCTGACACAAGGGTCTGGCGAAGGCAATGATGAGAGCGGATAGGATCAGATAGGCCCCGGCGGAGACGATGAGCCCTACCCTGGTTTTGTTTTCGAGTTCCTCTTTCGATCCAAGGGATTTCCCAAGGATGAAGAACAACGGGAGGATGAAGGCCTCTTCCACGATTTCGTAGATGAGATTGACCCAGGCGAGTTGCGAGGCGATGTTCACGCCCCAGTCCCCGGCATATCGCCAAGGAAGTGGATGCGCAGGGTTTGGTATAGGGCCGGTATTAGAAGGGTGAGTGCGAGGGCGAGCCATAGTTTCCAATTGAATGTCTTGATGGACTTAAGCACGGATTTCATCGGGATGCTCCTTTCTATAGTCGTTGATTATCGCGGAGAATTCTTCTGAGGTAAGGGATTCCTTATCCTTTAGAATCGGGAATATTATCCTCCCCAAACCCTCCCATTTACTCACGAATTGTTTGGCCGTTGCGAGCTTTTCGTTGAGGATTTGCACGAATTTTTGGCTTCTCATCTCGGAGTTGCTGTCGTTTGGGATGCTCGCTCTAATTCCCATCGTGGCAGAGAATCCGTCGACGTCGAAGGATGGAAGGTATTTGAACCCAAGGGCGCCGTTTGCAAGCACCTGATAGATGGATTCGATGGCATTGGCGCAGACCTCGCACTGAAGCGCATCCATCAAAAACTGTTTGTCGTCAGAAGTCATCATCAGGTCGGCATAGTATTCTTTGAACGACTTGCGGCAGGCTATGTAGAGCTTATTTATGTCCTTAATCTCAATATTCATTTCAGCAGTCCGCCAAATCGATTGGGCCGGAAAAATAGCTCAATCTTTTTCGACAAAATTATACGTTTCAGCCTTCTTTCTCTCAAATTCAAATCCGATCAAAAGACCATTGATCAAGGCCTCGTTGCATCGTTTCAAGCAAATTTGCAAC
>CAVFEQ010000108.1:0-2357 GCA_963621535.1 Paludibacteraceae bacterium
TTTGGAGATGGGTTTTTGGAGTCGTGGATTTTGGAGATGAGTTTTTTATTTAACAGAACTAACGTTCGCGTAAATATTGTTTGCAACAGGGAGCGAACCTTCTTATAATCCCTCTTGCTGCGGGAGTGGCGGAATTGGTAGACGCGTACGTTTGAGGGGCGTACGGGGCAACTCGTGTGGGTTCAAATCCCATCCCCCGCACCATTAACAATGATAGGATTGATACAATGGCAATAAGCCTAATATCAGTCCTTTTTTTCATGCGTGTGCTGATTAAATTTAGGTGTCTTGGCGTTCTCGTAACCCCATTTTTCTTTTAAGAACTTCTCAAAACGCCATTTTGTGTTAAATTCTTGGTCTTAAACATCAAAAAGAGTCTTTAGCAAGCACACGGGTTTTTGATGGTGGGTGCAAGGTTTAGCCGTGTGTTAGTTGATATTGAGGAAAATTAATGAAAACAATGCTCTCAATCGCTTATTTAAGATTACAAAACATGTTAAAATAAGAAAAGTAAGACGAAGGGAGGATTGATCATGTCAAATGATATTGTCGCGGATTTAACGAAAATTTTGAACTTGATTGAGAGCCATCGCCAAAATGCATATCGCAAAATCAACGAAGAATTGGTGACTATGTATTATGAAATAGGCGAGTATTTGTCGAAAGAAGTTTCGGAAAAAGAATGGGGTTCCAAAGTTATAGAACAAATCGCTCAAGAAATTAAGGATGTTTATCCAACCCTAAAAGGCTTCAGTCGTCCTGGTCTTTATAGAATGATTCAATTTTATGAGACATATAAAGACAATGAAATAGTCTCAACACTGTCGAGACAAATTAGCTGGAGCAATAATGTCATCATCCTATCAGGGACTGGTAGTCTCGAAGAAAAAGAATTCTATATTAGACTTTGTATAAAAAACAACTATTCTGCTAGGGAATTGAATAGGCAAATTTCGAGTGGATATTATCAAAGATTCATGCTGTCAAAAAACAATCTACCCCCTACTATAGTTCCCGCCATTGACGAGGACGATGTCCCTAATACAAAGATACTCGATCAATATTCTCTTGAGTTCTTAGACCTACCGGGCAATTATTCTGAAAAGGATTTAAGAAAAGCAATTGTATCCAACCTCAAAGATTTCATCCTTGAGATAGGCAAGGATTTCACATTCGTTGGGGAAGAATATCGGGTTCAAGTCGGAAGCGCGGACTTCTATATCGACTTGCTGTTTTACAGCAGAACATATTCATGCTTGGTTCCGATTGAGTTAAAAATAGGTGAATTCAAACCAGAATACGTTTCGAAAATGGATTTCTATCTCGAAGCGTTGGACAGATATGTAAAAAGAGAAAACGAGAATCCATCCGTGGGAATAATTCTCTGCACATCTAAAGATGATGCGGTTGTTGAATTCGCGTTATCGAGGACAACATCCCCGACATTGGTTTCGACCTATCAAACGGAATTGATTAACAAAGAACTTTTGCAAAGCAAGCTGATTGAATATAGGAAAATGCTTGAGAAAAAATAAAACAAATCATGTCACCGGCGGTGTCACGAATATAAAAAAGTAAATTGTGTCAACACTGTTGCCACAAATTGGAGGAAGTTATGAAAGACATTCAAGAAGATAGATTCATTGTTAGTGTGCGCGTAGGCCCGAAAGGCCAGATCACCATCCCCAAAGCCGCCAGGAAGATGTTCGAAATCAAAGAAGGGGATACCCTTATGGTTTTAGGCGACAGAGCCAAAGGTTTAGCTTTGATGAAGGATGACAAATTCTACGCCTTAATAGGGAGGTGATACCAAGTGATAGCGATAAAGACGAATAACCTGACCAAAAAATATAAAGACGTTGTCGCGGTCGATAACCTTAATTTGGAAATAAATGAAGGGGAACTTTTCTCCCTTTTGGGTGTCAACGGCGCTGGAAAGACGACAACAATCAAAATACTTTCGACGCTTACTGAGCCCACAAGCGGAGAGGCTTTCATATGTGGTTACTCAATAGATAAAGATGTAGACAAAATAAAGGAAATCGTAGACGTTTCCATGCAGGAGACCGCGATTGCAAGAAAGCTCACCGTAGAGGAGAACATCGAGTTTTACGCTAAGTTATCGGGCCAAAACAAAGACGAAATAGAGGAAAAGGAGAAACAAATATATTCTGCCTTTGATCTAGAGAAAGTAAAACACAACAAGTTAAAAAGTTAGGTATAAGCCCTTTTTGATCAGCCGAGGCACTTGGCCGTAACGCTCATCGCTATCCCCAGCTTTGCCAGAACCTCCGAGTGCTGTTTTTTCACGTTGAGGATGGAAACGCGCTTGCCGTCGTCGACGAGCTTGAGGAACC
>CAVFEQ010000109.1:0-2343 GCA_963621535.1 Paludibacteraceae bacterium
CCGCAGGAAGAAATTCTAATCTTGCGCAACTGACCCCGAGGAAAATCGGGGTCTTTTTTTCGTCTTTGTTGGGCAAAAGGCGATTTTCCTCTTTATTCATAGGGTGAGGAGAAGAAAAATGATCTACCAAGCCCAAGAAAAAGGCTGCGGCTACGCAGCGATCAAAAACCTTTTGGCCTACAACGGATTCGCCCACGCCGAATCTCTTGCTGAGCCTCCTATTGAGGAGAAGGCCCCGACTCTAAGCGAGCTCATCGCTTTTGCGGGCCAATTTGGCCTGACTCTTTCTGGCTACAAATTCCTTGAGCCAAGCGCCTTGTCCACTTGCGACTGCTTCCCGCTTCTTTTGATGCTAGAAGAAAACGGGAAAGAGCATCTCGTGATGGCCAAAAAGAAGAAGAAAGACCGTTATCTCATCCTCGATCCCGCCTCCGGGGAGTCCTGGCAAAAGGAAGAGGAGCTCCTTGCTAAGTTCGGCGGGGTTTATTTGCGGCAGCTCTCCTATGAGAGCAAAGAAGAAAAAGGCGAGGCTATGCCATCCCTTAAGCGACCGCTTATCGCTTATGTGCTGCCTCTTTTTCCATTTTTGGAGGCCGCCCTCGCCTTTTTCGCCGTCATGTTCTTCTCTAGCGTGAGCAATTTCACCTTGCTCCTTCTTTTTGTGGCGGCCTATTGCCTGCTCATCCTTTCTCGGTCCGTGTTTCTTTTGGCCAGTATGGAGCAATTCGACGCGCAGTGGTCGCAGGGGCTAGCGACGAGGGAGAAAGAAGAGAGGAAAGAGGCCTTGAAGCATTATCTTTCCTATAAGAAAGCCTCCATCGTGCCCTGGGCTAGCCTCCCGGAGAACATCGCCTGCTTCGCCTTCATCTTCTTTTTGGTGGCCGTCAACGAGCCGCTTTTCGCCTGCCTCACCTTGATCCCTTTCTCGATCTTCTTTTTGGATAAGCTCCTGCTTAGGAAAAAGCAGAAGAAGGAGATCGCTAGCATCACCTCAAAAGAAGAGGCCTTCCTCCAATCCGAGGAGACGATTGGGAAAAGAATGACGATGCTTAGCGACCTTTTCTCCTCTTTGACCGTCTACACCAGGAAAGAGCTCAGCAAAAAGGCGATCCTCGTCTTGCTTTGCCTCGCCTCCTCTTGCCTTGGATTGCTAAGCGGGGAATTCGCGAGCAACCGCTTCCTGCTTTTCGTCTTCTCCAGCCTATATCTCCTTAGCCTAGGCGAGAGGATCTTCGCCGATCTAGAAAACATCGAGACCGAGAAAAGGGAAAGGCCTTATTTTTACCAGCATTTCGTCTGTCGGGGGCGTTTCCTTGAAGAGGAGGAAAATGATAAGATATAGCGGTTCATATGGAACTCGAATTTGAAAACCGCTTAGAAGAAACTTACGACCAATATGAGGAGAAATTCCAAAAGATCATGGGCGTCGCCTTTGATCTTTTGTCGATTAAAGACAACTATGAGGTCGACGTCTCCTTAGTGGATGAGGAAACCATCCATCAGATCAATTTGGAATACCGGAAGGTCGATCGGGTGACCGACGTCATCTCCTTCGCCTTCAACGACGACAAAAGCGAGGAAGGGCTCATCAAGGGCGAAGGCATCCCCAAGATCCTTGGGGAGATCTTCATTTGTATCCCGCGGGCTCTAGCTCAGGCTAAGGAAATCGGCAACAGCGAAGAAAGGGAGATATGCTTCCTTTTCTGCCATGGCTTGCTCCATCTTCTTGGCTACGATCACATGAAGAAAGAGGATGAGGAGATCATGTTCCCTCTCCAAGACAAGATTTTGGACCAAGTGAAAAAGGAGCAAGGAAAATGACCCCAGAAGAACTCGTCGACCAGGCTAGAGTCGCCCAGCGGCTCTCTTATTCCCCATATTCGCATTTCGAAGTCGGCGCCGCTTTGCTTTGTAAAAACGGCAAGGTGTATTACGGCGCCAACGTCGAGAATTCGAGCTATGGCCTTTCGATGTGCGCGGAGAGGAACGCGATTTACCACGCCCTCATGGAAGGGGAGTCCCCCGATGATTTCGAGGCTCTCGCCCTGATCGGAGATACCCCTGACCCCATCTCCCCCTGCGGGGCCTGCCGCCAGGTGCTCAGCGAATTCTGCCCCAAGACCATGCCGATTTATATGGCCAGTGAAAGCGGGCAGATCTATGCAAGCAATATCGAGGACCTTTTGCCTTACGCCTTTGAAGGAGATGTTCTATGAAAGTCGGATTCGTCGCCATTTTAGGCCGGCCTAACGCCGGGAAAAGCACCTTCCTTAATGCGGTGCTTTCAAAGAAAGTATCGATTGTCACCCCCAAAGCCCAGACCACGCGCGACTCCATCTGCGG
>CAVFEQ010000110.1:0-2335 GCA_963621535.1 Paludibacteraceae bacterium
CCTAATTGTGGAACTTCCTTTTCTTTATCGCCACCTACATTTGCGGAACGCTATCTAATGATGGCGTTCACTGGCGATTCGAGTTGAGCAACGTTAAAATAGCGGATAAACAGGCAGGGAAATCCATCCATGCCAGGGAGGTAAAATCATGAGCGAGGGCTACTCAATCAAAGCAGAGGCTTCTTATCCAAGCAAAAAAGGCGATAACCTTCTCATCGGAGATATACCGCAGATAGATTTCAAAAGGGATGATGAGGATTGCGGCGGAGTCCGCACAAACGGAGAGTTTTCTCTAACGGTGCACGAAACCCCCGACCTAATCATCAAAATCACCTGCAAAAGCGGATACGTCCTGCGTCTAAAAGACAACGAAGGGAAGATAGCCTATTGCCTTCTTTGCGAAAAGCCGGAGGCAAAGGACAAATGGCTCGACATCGAAGGCAATTTGCACAGAGGCGCTGATTGCGACAACGAATTCACCGAAGCCGACATCGATGCGATCGCCGCGCATGATAGCCGGCTTTGGCAAAACGTCTACACCATCGAGGAGCTTAACGGCAAAGGCGAGCTCATGAACCTCTATCGGTGCGTGAAAACAAAACCGCAGAGCCTGCAGCCAGACGGACCGAAAGTGGTTTGCCAAGACGGGCTAAGATTCGAGATCCTTGAAGACGAAGACATCTGCCTCGTATCCGAAGACGAATCATCGCCTCAAGAAACCCTTGTCATCCCGGACAAATACGACGGCTTCGATGTGCGCATCGCAGACGAAATGGAATTCTCCTCCTCTAAAATCCTGAAAGAGATCACGTTGCCCTCAAACGCGACCTACATCGGCAACATCTCTTTCAAAGGATGCAGAGAGCTTTCCAAAGTAGTTTGGCCGGATTCGATAGAGTGGATAGGGTTCTATGCGTTTTCTGGCTGCGCTTCGCTCACGGAACTTGTTTTCCCGAAATCGCTTAAAAGCATCTTGAACAAAGCATTCGAAGGCTGCACCTCCCTCAAGCGCGTAAAGCTGCCCGATGGATTCACCTCCATCGGCGAATCGGCTTTCAAAAACTGCAAATCCTTGGAGGATATTTCTCTCCCTGAAAGCGTCACCGAGATCGGAGACGGGGCCTTCGAAGGCTGTCTTTCTCTTAAAAACATCAAGCTTCCAGAATCCATAACAAAAGGTTTGTCTGAAAAGGAAATCCAGGATTACCTCAGCCGAATCACAAACGCGAGAAGGCCGAGCGAAACGCAGAAATAAGAGACGGGCGAGACAAAGCAAATAAGCCCAATGACCAAATCGGGGCGAAACCCCCTATCCTTGTCCTTGATTATCTCGCTTAGCTTTTTTGCCTATATCGTATCGTTGAAATCGCCCATTTGGCTCCTCCTTTTTGCTTAGGACCTAGTATTGAAAAAGAGGGGCAAGTTCATTGCCTTTCCCCTCTTTGGTTGCTTGATTTTCTTGTGAAAGCTGGGCTCACTTCTTGTAGCGCGGCCAAATGTAGAATTCGGCTTTGAAGGGGGTGAGGTTGCCGCTAGAGGGATCGACGTAGTCCCCATGGAGGTGATGCGGCTTGGCAAGATAATCACGCATGTCCTTTTGGATTTCGATGTATTCGTCCCAAGTGAGGTTTGAGAAAGCCTTGGTTCTCGCGCCGTGTTTCACTTCACATTTATAGAAGCCCCCATCCAAGGCATTACCCTTTCTCCCAGTATAAGTCATGCTATCCAAAGCGATGTGGCAGAAAAGGAAATAAGATTCACCGACATTATAGCAATAGAGATGCTTCATTGTGACGTTGATGATCTTCTGGGCTTTGCCGAATTGAAATGCTCTATAAGAGGCGCACGAAGCAAGAAATTTATCTCCAACCTTCTTAATCCAAGCATCGTAATCCTCTTGCTTTGTTAGGGGCGAAGAAGAAGAAAAGTAAGCGAGTAGATCCGCGGCTAGGCCATCTAGAGCGGGCCCGATATCAATCGGCTTCATCTTCGAATTTCTCTGCTCATAAGTGAACGCTGCCCCAAAGCTCTTATGGGCAAGCACGTCTTTGATGAGGTTGAGGGTGATAGGGTCAGTGGTTTTGTAACCAAAGGACTTGGGATTCAGCAGATAATGGGAAAAGAGATTGACGAGGTCGGCTTTGTTGCCGCCGACAACAGGAGGAAGAGGTTTTGGCATGGCATTTGGTCCTTTCTTAGAAATAACGTCGATCTTGCGCGCAAAGGAAGAAACGTTTCCACAGCGCGCTGGATCTTCGCTTTTCCGTTATTATGCCCCCCAGTATATGTTTTAGGTCGTTAGAAAGGCTGCCGGGAATCTGTCCCGGCAAAGCGT
>CAVFEQ010000111.1:0-2306 GCA_963621535.1 Paludibacteraceae bacterium
TTTTCCCCAGCAAGCTGGACTCTTGTGCTAAAATCTTCATGGAAGTTCCTCCTTTGTGTTGCACGACCTAATTGTGGAACTTCCTTTTCTTTATCGCCACCTACATTTGCGGAACGCTATCGGTTTTGCAAAAAAGATTGACAAAAGCGGTGCCTCTTTCTATTATTCCTCTTGCCGCAAAACGGCAGATATCGCGGGGTAGAGCAGC
Source organism: Paludibacteraceae bacterium (assembly GCA_963621535.1). Lineage (GTDB taxonomy): Bacteria > Bacillota_I > Bacilli_A > RFN20 > CAG-826 > Alloenteromonas. The sequence goes on from CAVFEQ010000111.1 coordinate 209, forward strand.
CCGGTAGCTCGCCAGGCCCATAACCTGGAGGTCGGTGGATCGAAGCCATCCCCCGCAACCAATCAAACTAGGCCCCTTCGGGGGCTTTTTTGAACCCTCTTTTGTTGCTTCTTGCCCCCTTGCTAGTAAAATTAAGGCTACTTATGAGCAAAACGCCGAAGATTGTTTATTACCACGACGCATTGAACGATGACTTCGCTGGTACGAACATCAAAAAGAAACCCTTCCCGAAGAAGTACAAATATCTTCACCGTCACAATCCCTTTTGGTCCGCTCTTTCCTTTTTCCTCTATTATTTTCTCGCCTTTCCCATCCTTTGGCTTGTCGGAAAACTCGTCTATGGGGTCAAGGTAAAGGGTAAGAAGAACCTGCGCATCCTTTTCCGAAGGGGCGTCTTCTTTTATGGGAACCACACCCAAATCGCTGACGGCTGGCTGGTCCAGTGCTTCGTCGCCAACCCCAAAAGAACCTATGTCCTCGCCGATAGCGACGCCATCTCGATTCCTTTCATCCGGCCTTTGGTGACGATGCTAGGCTGCTTGCCAATCCCTGATCTGGATCATAAGGAAGCGTTTGAGGAGGCTATCCGCCATCGCTACGCCCAAAAAAGCGCGGTCGTTATCTATCCCGAGAAGCACATTTGGCCCTATTGCACCCATATTCGCAATTACCCCGACGACTCTTTTATTTATCCGGCTACCTTAGGTGCCCCCGTCGTAGCCTTTTGCACGACCTACCGCAAGCCCGCTCTTTTTCCAAAGCACCGCAAACCTAAGATGACGGTCCATGTCTCCCGCCCCTTTTATCCCGACATGAAGAAATCGATCCCGGAAAGAAAAAAGGAATTGCGCGATGCCGTCTACGAATTCATGCTTGATTACAGCGCCGAAGAAGAGAACATCGAGCACATCTCTTACTTGCCCGCCCCCAAAGAGTGAGCATCTTTCAACACACGCCTTCCTCTTTCCTTATAATATAGGCATAAAGGAGATTTACCTATGGAATTAAAAGGATCCAAAACCGAAAAATGCCTGCAAGAAGCCTTCGCAGGCGAATCCCAAGCGAGGAACAAATACACCTTCTTCGCCTCCAAAGCCAAGAAGGAAGGCTATGAGCAGATCGCTTCCCTCTTCCTAGAGACCGCCGACAACGAGAAAGAACATGCCAAGATGTGGTTCAAATACCTCGAAGGCGGAGAAATCCAATCCACGGATAAGAACCTAGAAGAAGCCGCCAACGGCGAATCCTACGAATGGACAAGCATGTATCCGGAATTCGCCAAAATCGCCGACGAAGAAGGCTTCCATGAGATCGCGGCGAAATTCCGCATGGTCGCCGAGATCGAGAAGCACCACGAAGAACGCTACAAAAAGCTTCTAGCAAACGTCAAAGGCGGCGTGGTCTTCGTCTCAGAAGAAGTCGCGGTGTGGAAATGCCGCAACTGCGGGCATATCGTCATCGGCAAATTCGCCCCGAAAATCTGCCCTGTTTGCGCTCATCCGCAATCCTATTTCGAACTCTCTGTCGCCAATTATTAAGACCATGGCCAGGCTCTTGCCTGGCTTTTTCTTTCAAAAGGGAAGAAAACGTCAAATTCCTTGTTGAAATATCCCCACGAAGTTTGGATAATATTTCTCGCGCAAACGCGCAGACGGACCATTGGTGTAGTGGTCAAACATGTCTCCCTGTCACGGAGAAGATCACGAGTTCGAATCTCGTATGGTCCGCCAATATAATCCTTAGTGACTCAGTGCCATGCTCCCATCTAAGCATCGGGCTGGGCGCTGCGCTTGGCCCGATAGCTCAGCTGGTAGAGCACGGCACTGAAAATGCCGGTGTCGGCGGTTCGACCCCGCCTTGGGCCACCAACTTCAAAAAAGAAGCGCTTCGGCGCTTTTTTTCGTTGGGCCCAGGCGTTGCCAAACTCGCCTCCGTAAGCGTAAATTTTCTCCCATTCGAACCGATTCGGATGGGATCGGATTAGGATTTTATGGTATCATGAAATGATTTACCGTATTAGACGGCATCGGGACTTTTCGGTTCCGGCGATAGAGAAAACAGGAGAATTCCTGCGGTCGGCAGGAGTTCTCCTGTTTTC
>CAVFEQ010000112.1:0-2302 GCA_963621535.1 Paludibacteraceae bacterium
ATCTAACTTAGAATAGATACGAAAAATGCGTATAAAATATATGTATATCCATTAATGATAAAATAGAATTAAGAACCGTTTTCAAATCAAATAAAAACCTGACTTAAACGTCAGGTTAAATTCTTGGACTTTCCCCATTTCTTTTGCCCGTGGGTTTATTAACTCCGCCTACATTTAACATCGATTTAGAGAATAAAGCAATTAGTAAAAGCTAAAGCAGCTTATTTTCCATTCATTTTTCAGCTACTTTGTTTCTTTATTGGCTTTATTCATCGCCGGAAATAAAGAAAGCGACATTGAACGCATAAACATAAAGAAAACCAATAAATGATGGCATAGCAAAAACATTTGACGTTAATTTCATTCTTTTGCTTTTTATCGATCACAGAGAGCTAGACATTTCTATCGATTTTTTATATGCGACAGGCGACATGTGGAATTTATTTATGATGCGTTCATTATTGTAGTAATCAATGTATTTGGCGATCGCCTTTATCAATGAATCCATGTCTTTGTATAGATTCTCTTTCCCATAGAACATTTCTTCTTTCATTCTGCCAAAGAAATTTTCCGTTGGCGAATTGTCTAAGCAGTTCCCCTTTCTTGACATCGATTGAAGCATTTCCAATTCCTTTACTTTCCTTTGGTATTGCTCCATCTGATATTGCCATCCCTGATCGCTGTGAAGGATTGCCCCTTTGATATATGGCCCATGCTTTTTTCCCAATTCCTTGAGCATCCTCTTTATTTGCCTAAAGTCAGGGCGGGCCGATAGGTCATATGCCAATATCTCCCTCGTGTGAAAATCGATAATGGGGGATAGATAAAGCTTTCCGAAGGGCATTATAAAAACGGTGACGTCAGTTCCGAGCTTTTGATATGGGGCCGTCGTCTCAAAATTCCTTTCGTAAACATAAAGGTTTTTGTCTTCAAGCAAGCTCTTTTCAAGGAGCAAGTTCTTGCATTTCTTCCCGAAATCCCCCTTATAAGAGACGTATTTCCTTTGTTTTGGCCTTGCCTGGATGCCCAGCTTTTTCATTAGGCGCTCAACTTTCTTATGGTTGACTTTCGGCATGTTTAATTCCTTTAGCTTCATGTTTAAAGCGTCGGTGATTCTGGGGATTCCGTATTTTTGGTAGTTGCGATTGAAAATTTCGATGATTAGATCTTCGTGGAGCTTGTCTTTGTTGTCCTTGTCGAGACGGTGCTTCACCACGTAATAATAGGATTGCTTGGATAGATGGGCGACCTCGCGAAGTAGAGAGAAAGAATATTTACCCCTTAGTTCTTCAACAATTTTTACTTTTTCTTTGATTGTTTGCTTCTCTCTAGAATTAAGGGGAATGATTTTTTTAGGTATTCATTCTCGGCTTTCGTTCTTTCTAAATCTTCCAGGAGCTTTTTGTACTCTTTTTCAAGAACTTTGTCATCGTGGCGTTTGTAAGCCTCTCTGGAATGAGTGTCCTTGATGGCTTCCTCGCCTTCTTTTTGATACTTGACACACCAATCTCTCACGAGAGAGCGATCGCCAATGCACATATCCAAGGAAATAGAAGCGAATGACTCTCCGTCATTATGCCTTTTAATGGCCTTTAATTTCTCTTCTCTTGTGTAAGTCCTTATTTCTTTCTCAGCAAAAGCCTTCTCCCCGTATTTCCTATAGAGCTTAACCAAATATTTTATGGTTGATGTTGAGTAATTGTACTTCTTTGCTAAATCATGTAGGGAAACGCCTTCGTCTACATGTTCTTTGACAATTTTGAGCCTATCCCCCTTGGTGTATTTCAGAGCATTGTTTGACATAAAAAAATTCCTCCATTTAATCTTACCCGACTTGGGCAAAATTTTGGGGGAAATTTCATCAAAATTGGTGCACTGAATGGGATTTGAACCCACACCCGTCTCCGGACTGGCTTCTGAGACCAGCGCGTATACCGTTCCGCCATCAGTGCAGCCTATTTAATATACTCTTCAAAGTCTTATTTGTCATTCAGCAAGAAAGGCGAATATCTCTTTCCAAAGTTCTTTGTTTTCGTTTGTAGCTCTAACAATATCCATTTCAATATTTTCAGTTACTTTATTTGAAAGAATGCCCTTAGAAATAACCTTTTCTACGTAATCTTCCGCATCTTTTGATTTATATACTGAATGTTTTCTTCCCTTGATGATAATCCATTTAAAACGAGGATTATTTTTAAAGACTGCATATAATGGCTTATATCCTTGTTCAAGGGTTACATCTTCATCTTTATCGCCTTGGATGTATAAAACTTTTGAGTTACTCATCTTAAGAATTTTAGAA
>CAVFEQ010000113.1:0-2220 GCA_963621535.1 Paludibacteraceae bacterium
ACATTACTGTCAATGGATAAAAATAAATAAAAAGGGTGTTGGCAACGTTGCAGAAAAGCCTTGGAATGTCGAAAAATTCAGAAAAACATATGGGGAGGATACACACAAAGAACTTCTAGATGAATTTCTTCTTCTAAAAGAAGAATATTTAAAGACAAATAAGTGATGAATCAATCATTCTTTCATTGCGAAAAAGTCATTTCTATAATAAAGTTATATGGCGTTCTTTTAAGAATGTGTGTTTAGGTGAACAAAAATTATGCATTGGTACGATATAATCTTCATAATCATTTCATTGATTGTTATCATTCTCTCCCTTCTTCAAGGCGGTAAATCTGAAGGTGCTTCCGGCGCTATTACCGGTGGTGGATTGAATGTTTTTGCTAAGACAAAAGAGAGAGGATCAGAAAAAATCGTTTCTTGGTTAACCTTCGGATTTGGAATTCTCTTCTTATTCATGGCTATTCTTGTCATGTTAATGAACAATTCCTCATCAAGTTCATCTTCCTCTTCATCATCTGAATCTACTGCTGCAGCAGTTTCGATGATTCTTCCGTTCCTCGGATTATAATTCATAAGTTAAAAACCCCTAAGACAATTGTCTTAGGGGTTTTCTGGTTTTGCAGTAATGTTATTTGACTATAACTGTTCCGTCTTCTTTTATTTCTATTGAATCGCCAGTTTTAACCGTTTCAAGGAATTCGTCGCCAAGTTCATCTATTGCAATGATATTAGCGTTATTCCAAACATTAGATAGGATAATGCCTGATGCTGCTAAAGGATCGATATGGTGAGAAAATAGCCATGCTTTTGGGGCTAGATTTCTAACCGCAATAGTTTGGATTACCATTCCTCCTGTTGTAGAACCAATCGTTTCAGGCATGCATAAAGCTTTACCGGTGATATTTTTCTTATAAAGATCTTTATTGTTTTGATCTGAAACAATAATTTTCTTTGATGTCGCTAATAACGCACTTGTTTGACATGAAGCCAAAGTATTAAATCCTTCATGGGAAACGACTGCTTCGCCCTTCCATGCGCTTGCAGCAATGACGCGTCCGTGGAATTCTTTCATCTTATTTGACCTCCTTTTGACCAGTAATTATCTCTAAGACATCTTTGTCTTTGAAATATCTAGCTTTTGTATAAGTTCTAAGTTTATTAGAATTTGTCATCAATGTTTTCTTCCCTGATATTGGATTATCGGCATACATAAGTGGGCAAATATAAGATACATGCGCACCTGTATTCAACAGTTTTTGATATCTATCTTCTTTTTTGAATTCATTTATGACGGCAGGAGAAGTGGTTAGCACCGTATCAATAACGAGTTTAGTTTTTCCACTCTTCTTAAGACCATCGATGATGTCGTCTGTCCACGTTTCTAATTGTTTTAGGGTTAAATGAGGACATCCAATGAAGCAACGATGAACTTTTGCATCTGGCTTTTTCCACATAACTGGATAGGATCTATAAACTCTTTCGAGTTCTGCATCATCGATAACGTATTCTTTTGCGTTTTCTTTGATGAGATTTCTTCCGAGTTCCTTTGCTTCTGGCGTAATCCCGTCAATGTGATAAAGGCCAACCGCGCCATTTGAGGCTGTTGCAGCACCAAAATCTTTTAAGTATGCGATTGTATCTTCATCTGGAAGGTTGTCTAAATATTTATCAAGCCCAACTACATAAGGTACTTCAGCCATGACTTTAAGTCCTATTGCAGAGCCTAAAATTTGAGCTTCTGGTTTTTTGCTTGTTTTTAAAACAATTTTCCAGTCGGCTTTTCTTCCTTCATCCGTAATAAAACCAAAGTTAGGAGTTTTTCCTAAAATCGCTTCAAACATATCAAGGATTCCGGAATTTCTATTACATCTAGCCCCTAATACTGAGTTAGCAAAGACAACGGCTGAAGATTCGCTCCATGCTAGAATATCTCCTTTTTTAGGCGTATTTCCCATTTCTTTTAAATAGCATGTGCAAGAGAAGGCTTCCTCAACATTCGTTAAACCAATTTTCTTTAATTGATCTTCGTATAAGTCTTGTTTGTTATACATGAAATGATTGAAAACCAATTTCTCAATAGGATCACATTTAACGTTTTCGTAATCGAGTGGACGCGGATCCATCGTAAAACCGCCTTCAACAACTAAGCCCGCTTTAATAAGTTCATCCATCAAAGGATAAACGGCCTTGAGCAGCCCCAAGCCAAAGCTGGTGACG
>CAVFEQ010000114.1:0-2173 GCA_963621535.1 Paludibacteraceae bacterium
GTCGGAAGGGGCCAAAACAACGTCATTTTATGTACATTACTTTGTCATCTAACCTGATTTTCCTGCTTTTCCGGGGCGTTTCTTCCCTTTTTTGCCTTTGGAAGCGCCCCCTAGTTCGCCTAAGCGCCCGTTTTTGGAGAGAAGATCCAGGATTTCTTTCGCAAAGGCGTTCGGCGTTCCTAAAACCCCGTAAAGCTCCTGGGGGATCTCCACCTTGAACTCCTGGTTCAATTTGCCGACCATGTCGATGTAGCTCATCGAGTCCCCGCCTAGGTCGCTCGTCCAGATGCTATTCGCGCCGATTTTGATCTCCGGGAGCAACAAAACCGCGGCGAAGACCTTGGTCACGCGAGAGAGGACATTATGCACGTCCTCGTCGCTATAACCATCGAAACTTACGATGATTTTCTTGCTCTCCTCGTTGTCGAGGAAGTCGTCTGAGCCCGCCTCGATGGCTTTCTTGAGCTCAAAGCGCTTGACTTTCATCGAGCCAGAAAGGGGCAGGGGACGCTTGTCGATGAGGATCTTCTGGACTTTTTTCTCGCTGGGGAGGGTCGCGTTGATCGATTTGATGTCGCTGTAGATCTTGTTGATGCCATCTTGGTCGATGGTGTTCTCAATTTCGCAGACCAAGACGATCTTCTCTTCCTCTTCCCCGGGGATCTTCGCCCCGAGGCAGACGGCGTTAGTGAGGTGTTTGACGTCTTTGAAATAATATTCGATCTCGTCGGGGAAGACGTTTTCTCCGTTTGCGAGGATGATCGTGTCTTTGATACGCCCTTTCAGGAAATAGTTGCCAGCGCTATCGACGCAGGCGATGTCGCCGGTGGGGAAATATCCATCTTCGGTGACGGTGGGCCTGCTCACCCCGCCGATGATCTCACGCGCGTGGGTGATTGGGGATTTAACGAAAAGCTCCCCGGAGACCATGCCGTTAGCGTCCACACTTTTCCCCTTTTCGCCGATTTTATATTCGACCCCATGGAAGGGCTTGCCGATGGAAGATTTCATTCTTTGCTCGACGCGAGGAGACATCTCTACCGAAGTCACCCCGACCTCAGTCATCCCAAAGCCGTCATAAAGCGGATAGCCAAGGCCATTGATGACGGCGCTGGTTTTCGGGGAGAGGAAGCCTCCCCCGGAGATCGCGAAGCGGATATGGCTGCCCAGCACTTTCTTCTGGAAGGCGCGCAACACCAATTTGTTCGCGGCGAAGCCGGCTTCTTTTTTCGAGATCTTGTTGTCGTTATAGGCGACTAGGCGCGAGAAGAGATCGGCTTTCTGCCCGCCTTGCATGATTGCTTTTCTGGTCACGCTTTGGGCGATTCCATCCCAGAAAAGAGGGACGCTGAAAAGGTGGGTGACCTTGCCTTTTTTGGCCGCGTAGAGCAAATCGGAGGTGGAGGCGGAAGAAGGGTAGACGATGGTTTTCCCATAGAAGCTGAACCAAAGGAAAACCGCGACGAAGCCGAAGATGTGGTGGAAGGGAAGCATCGCGAGGATGCGTATCTCGCCAGGGTACATCAGATCAAGCGTGTTCTCCGGGATCGAAAGCGAAGCCAAGATCTGGGCGCAGAGATTTTTCCCTGAGTAGACCATCATCTTCGCTTCCCCTGTGGTCCCAGAGGAGCAGAAGATCACGTGGTTAGCCCAGTCGGGGGAGAAGGAATAGTCGCTAGGGAGATTGAAGATCTCGTTGGAGCGGTAATGGGGGACGACGTAATCATCCTCGACATTGGTGATGATGGCCGCGGCCTTAGCCTGGGTCAACATGTTGTCGGTGTTAGGCTTAGCCAGGCGCGCGTCAAGAAGCAGCGGCTGATGGCCACTCATGAGGATCGCCCAGAAGAAGACGCCCCAGGAGCGGGAGTTTTTTAGCTTGAGTGCGATCACGGAGCCATGAGGGATATTTGAAAGTAGCTTTGAGAGCTTCGAGGCGGTTTTGAAGACGCGGCTGCGGAAATCGTCGTAGGTGCATTTCTTCGGCTTGCCGACCTCATCGAAATAGATGTAGGCCGTCTTCTTGCCATGCCGGTTCATGGTCATCTCGTAGATGTCCTGCATGCTCATCGTCGTGTTCTCTAAAGCCTTCGTCTGCTCGATGAAGGCTTTGACTGAGGGATATTTGTCTTTCTTCATGGGCAAGATTCTACCCCTGTTCGCCTGTCTTTGC
>CAVFEQ010000115.1:0-708 GCA_963621535.1 Paludibacteraceae bacterium
AGCGTCTTGAACGACACCAAAGAATTGACCGAACTCGCCAATTTGATAGGCGAGTTGCTCGGCAGCGTGAAACAAGACCACAAGGACGAAAACTCCCCACGTTAGAAGGCCAGATGAGAAAAGCGTCACGGCGAATATAATTTTCAATCTGGCACAACTCGGAATTCCCATCCGTGATAGCGAATTCTTTGATATTTCCGTTTACCTGGAAATAGTCGATCTTCAAAGGCAGATCTACGGAGGGAACGGAAGCAGAAAGGCGACTCAAACCGACATTGACGCATTCTTAGGCTAGGAAGGAGGTTTTTACATGGCTGAAACAGTAAAAGGATTGAACATCAAGCTTGGTCTGGATACTACCGAAATCGAATCCAGCATCAAAAGCCTCAATTCCGAGCTGAAGGAGCAGCAGAGGGATCTGAACGCCATCAACAAGAACCTGAAATACGATTCGGGCAGCGTCGATCTCTGGAAAGAGAAGCAAGCGAAGCTCAATCAAATCCTGGAGACGACCAAAAAGAAGCTCGAAGAGCAGAACAAGAAGCTCGAGGAGGCCAAAAAAGCCGTTGAGATAGGGGCGATGAGCGAGCGGGAATTCAACCAGCTCAAAAGAAGCGTCAAATACACCGAAGCCGAAGTCGCCAAGCTCAACAGCGAATTGGAAAGCACAAGCAAAAAGGTCGATGGGCTGGGCAGCGCCAATTTGAA
>CAVFEQ010000115.1:803-2120 GCA_963621535.1 Paludibacteraceae bacterium
GCCCTGTCCAAAATCGGCTCCCAGATGACCAAATACGTAACCGCCCCGGCAATCGGGGCCGTCACCGCTTTGGGCGCGTTGTCGATCAAGACCGCCGAGACGGTGAACGAGATGTGCGATACCGCAAAGCAACTGGGGGTTTCCTTAGAGGGCTTGCAGGAATGGGAATACGCCACCAAGCAATTAGGATCGGACACCGAAAGCTTGGATAAGGCATTCCAAAAGACAAATAACGTGCTTGCTGACATCGCCAGCGGCGAGACCGAAGATGTGGCGGAGGCCTTGGCGAAGATAGGCTTGACCATCGACGACATCAAAGGGCTCAACGCGGAGCAGGCGTTCGCAAAGATCAGGAGCGCTCTATCCCAAGTAGGGGACAGCGCGACCAGAACGGCGATCGCCAACGAGTTCTTCGGCGACAAATTGGGCACATCCTTAGCGCCCGTTTTGTCCGCGACGGAAGCAGAGCTTGAAGCATGGAAGGAAGAGGCGAGGCAAGTGGGCATCGTTTCGGAAGAGGATGCCGAGGCAAGCAATGAGTTCGGCAATTCGGTGAACGCCTTAAAGCAGGCGTTTCTTTCTTTGAAAGCGACTCTGGCCTCCGTGGTTTTGCCGACCCTTCAAAAACTAGTGGATGTTCTGACCAACAAGATAATCCCCGCCGTCAAGAAATTGATTGAATGGTGGAAGGGCCTAGAAAGCAGGACCAAGGCGATAATCGGGACAATCGCAGGGGTGATCGTCGCAATCGGGCCTCTTTTATCGACGCTCCCGAAATTAATAAGCGGGGCAAAAACGTTAATAGCCTCTTTCAAAACCGTCTCAACGGTTCTCAAAGCGGTGGAATCCGGCGTGAAGGCGGCTTCTGCCGGCTGGGTCGCATTAATAGCGGTCCTTGCCGTCTTGCTCCTCCAAAACGAGAAATTCAGGGCCGTGCTCAGACGGATTCTGGACGTCATCGGCGAAGTCATCAGCAGATTGATGGACGTTGTCCAGAAGATCGTCGATTCGCTCATGCCGGTGATCGAGGCGATTATGGGGGTGGTCAATACCCTTATCGACATAATCGCCGACTCGCTGAATGAGGTCCTCGATGCGATAGTCGACGTTTTATACGTGGTTATCGGGGTCATCGAATCGCTCATCCCGATAATCAACGAGATCACCAACATGATCAATGAGGTTCTGATTCCGATAATAAACATCATCAAAGCCATACTTCAGCCGATAGCCAAAATCATAAAGGAGATCATCGGCTTGATCGTGGGGATCATCGAAGCGGTGGTCGGACTCATCGATTCCGTTTTGGGGGTCGTG